>CADCVQ010000013.1 GCA_902806175.1 uncultured Solirubrobacteraceae bacterium | reverse complement strand
CCGGCGGCGCGCGGCGCACGGCCGGGGCCGCGGGCGCCGGCTCGGCTGCCTTCGGGGCGGCCTTGGTGGCGGCGCCGTTCGTCGGTAGCGGGCGCCCTTCGATTGCGGCCGTCGCCTGATCCTCGTCGACCGCGGACGCCGGTGCCTTGACCTGGATGCCGGCCTTGCGCAGCTTGTCGAGCACGTCCTGTGCGGACATGTCATGGGCTTTGGCAAGCTCGTGAACGCGTACTTTTGCCATCTAGGGTGAGTGTAGAAGGTCAGGGTCGGTCGGGACCGCGCGACGGAAGGAGCGGCTGAAGCCGCCGCGGGCCAGCGCGCGGCGCGCGCAGGCGTCGTCGCACGCGTAGGCGCCGCGCCCGGGCAGGCGCTGCTGCGGATCGGCCTGCAGGCGCCCGTCGACGAGGACGAAGCGCTGCAGCCGGCTCTTGTCCGTGCTCGTGCCGCAGCCCACGCAGCGGCGCTGCGGCGCGGCTACGACGTCTCCCCCGCGACCTCGTCGAGCGCGTCCTCCACGGGGATCTCGATCGGACTCGGATCGTTGTCGGGCGCGTTGGCAGGCACCTCATCGGTGGGCATCCCGGCCAGCGCCTGGTGGGAGTCCAGGCCGCAGTAGCGCGAGCCTGGCAGCGCCGCGTTGGGGCAGCGCCGGCCGGTCGACATGACCGCCGCGCAGCGACCCTGCGTCTCCTCCTCCTCGTAGCCCGCCTCCTGCTCCTCGGCGGCGAACTCCGTCTCGGACTTGATGTCGATCCGCCAGCCGGTCAGGCGCGCGGCGAGGCGCGCGTTCTGGCCCTCGCGGCCGATCGCCAGCGACAGCTGGTCGTCGGGCACGATGACCGTCGCCTGCTTGCCGTCGTCGTCGACGAGCACCTCGCGCACCCGCGCCGGGCTGAGCGCCTTGGCGACGAAGCGCGCCGGCTCGTCGTTGTAGGGAATGATGTCGATCTTCTCGCCGCGCAGCTCGGAGACGACCATCCGCACGCGCGATCCGCGCGGACCGACGCAGGCGCCGACCGGGTCGACGCCGTCGGCGTGCGAGACGACCGCGATCTTCGAGCGGTAGCCCGGCTCGCGGGCGACGTTGGCGATCTCGACGAGGCCGTCGGCGATCTCCGGCACCTCGAGCTCGAAGAGCTTCTTGATGAGCTCGGGGTCGCGCCGGCTGACGATGATCGACGGACCCTTCGTCGAGGGCGAGACCTCCTTGATGACGGCCTTGACGCGCTGGGAGTGGTCGTAGCGCTCGCCGTCGACCTGCTCTGACTTGGGCAGCAGCGCCTCGACGCGCTCGCGCAGCTGCACGAGCGTGTAGCGGCTGTCGGACTGCTGCACGATGCCCGTGATCAGCTCGCCGACGCGGTCGCGGTACTCCTCGAACATCATGTCGCGCTCGGCCTCGCGGATGCGCTGCAGGATGACCTGCTTGGCCGTCTGCGCGGCGATCCGGCCGAAGTCGCCGGGCGTGACGTCGCGCTCGTCGATCTGGTCCTTGTACTCCTCGAACTTCGCCGGATCGATCTCCGGATCGGTCGGCTCGACCATGTCCCCGGTCTCGGGGTCGTAGACGGTCCCCTCGTCGATCGTCTCGACGATGAGGTGCGCCTCCAGGCGCTCGGGGATGATCAGCTCGATGACGCGGAAGTCCGCGGTCTCGGGGTCGAGCTCGACGCGCGCGTACTTCGCGCTGTCGGGCTGCTTCTTGTAGGCGGAGAGCAATGCGTCCTCGAGCGCCAGCCGGAGCTTCTCCGGCGCGATGCCCTTCTCCCGGCCGAGGACGTTCATCGCATCAAGGATCTCGCGTGACATATGGATCTACTCCTCGATGAGGTTGGAACGGTGGATCTCGGCGTACGGGATCGCGACGAGGGTGGGTGGGTCGCCGTCGGCGGCAATCGTCACGGCGTCCTGCGACGCTCCGACGAGCTCGCCCGTGAAGGACTTGTGTCGGCGCCCGCCTGCGGCGTCGCGGACGTCACCGGTCGTGCGAACCCGCGCACGGCGGCCGAGGTAGCGGTGAAAGTGCTGTGGCTTGGAGAGGGGACGCTCGGTTCCCGGCGAGGAGACCTCGAGGGCGTAGCGCTCGCGCACCTCGGGCAGCGCCTTGGTGACGCGCTCGCAGAGCCCGAGCGTGACGCCGTCGGGGTGATCGATGAACAGACGCACCGTCGAGCCGCCCACAACCTCTGCGAGCAGGACCTCGACATCGGGCTCGCTGTCTGCGAGCCGGGCCTCGATATCTGTCTGGATGGTGCGCACTTGAACCTCCTTCGGCCACAAAAAAAGCGGGCGCGCGCCCACTTTCTGTACGACATCCGGCCCGAAGCCGGATCGAAAGCTGTAGTACGAGTCTAGCACCGCCTCCTACCCCCGGATCGCTCCGCGAGGCGCTGCCCGCGCACGACGATGATCGCCGCGGACGACCGGCGGCGGGGTCGCGCGCGCTATGCGGCCTGGTCGCGCGAGCGGTCGCGGTACAGCCGGTAGTCCTTGCGCTCCGGGCGCAGGCAGCAGGCGAGCGCGAGCGGCTTGCGGGCCTCCTGATGGCGGCCGAGCTGCTGCAGCGACCGGCCCAGGCAGAACAGCGCGTAGTCGTTCGTCGGCGCGCGCTCGACGATCGCCTCGAACTCCGCCGCGGCCTCGGCGTAGCGCTGCGAGCCGAACAGCGCGCGGCCCAGCGCCTCGCGGATCGAGGTCTTGTCGGGCTCGAGGTCGCGGGCGCGGCGCAGCGGCACCGCCGCGGCGTGGAAGTCGCGCCCCTCGAGCAGGCGCGTGCCGTTCTGAAAGAGGTCATAGACGTCGTCGGACGGCATGCTTCGAGGATAGTCAGCCAAGCGGAGGGTCTGCCGGCGCAGCGGCCGAGCGGCTGGCTTCGGCGGGCGGGCGGCGCGCCGGCTTCGGCGGTAGCGCCCACCACGCGCGCAGCTGCCCGCGCCGCCCGAGTCCGGCGGCGAGCTCGCGGCGAAGCGCCGCGCGCTGCGCGGGTGTCGGCTGTCCGGTCC
>CADCVQ010000012.1 GCA_902806175.1 uncultured Solirubrobacteraceae bacterium | reverse complement strand
GGCCGCCCGGCCCGCCACGAGGACCGCGTCGAGCACCTGCTCGCCGACGACGCGCCGGCGGCTGGCGCCGAGCGCGCGCTGGACGCCCAGCAGCGCGGCGCGGCGGCGCACGTCGGCGCCCGCGGCGGCGGCGAGCATCGCTCCCGCACAAGCGCATGCCACGAGCGCGAAGACCGAGAGCAGCGCGATCACGATCCCCGCGGCCTGGCCGATCGCCTGACGCACGCCGCGTCCGGTCAGCAGCTGCTCGGTGCGCAGGCCGAACGCCGCCGGGCGCGCTGCGGCGAGCGTGACGTCCAGGCGCTCCGGGTCGGCGAGCCAGACAAGCGCGAGGTTCGCGCGCGGATCCGGGCGCGGCCCGAAGCGCGCGCGGATCAGGGACTCGTCGACGTACACGCGGGGCACCGTCGCCAGCGGGAAGGCGACGTTGTCGACCGACAGGGCGATCCCGGCGATGCGCAGGGCGCCCAGGCCGGCGACGGCGAGCCGGTCGCCGGGGGCGAGGTCCCAGGCGTCGGCGACGCCGCGCTCGACGAGCACCTCGGCGCCTCCCCTGCCGGCGAGGTCGCGTCCCGCGACGATCGCGTAGCCGCGCCGGCCGGGCTGCACGACCTGCACGGCGCCGTTCTCGCTGCCATGTTCACTGGCGCTCAGGCCGACGCGATTGACCTCCAGCCGGTAGGAGATCCGCGCGACGTTCGGCAGCCGCCCGAGCCGGGCGCGCAGGACGGAGCGGCGCTCCGCGGCGAAGCGCGCGACGACGTCGGGCTGGTCGGCGTGCTGCGCGGCGCGCTCATAGCCGGTCGCAAGCGAGTAGCCGACGCTGCCCGCCACGCCGACCGCCAGGCCGGCGGCCGCCGTCAGGCTCGCCGCCACGAGGACCTGCCGGCGCCGGCCGCGCAGGCGCGCGAGCGCGCTGCTCATCCCAGCCGCCCGTCCTGCAGCGCGAGCACCCGGTCGGCGCGCGCGGTGACGGCCGCGTCGTGCGTCACCACGAGCACGCCGCGACCCGCGCCCGCGGCGCCCGCGAGCAGGTCGAGGACGAGCGCGCCGGACGCCGCGTCGAGGTTGCCCGTCGGCTCGTCGGCGAGCACGACGGCCGGATCGTTGACGAGCGCCCGCGCGACGGCGAAGCGCTGCTGCTCGCCGCCCGACAGCTGGGCGGGCAGCGAGTCGGCCACGGCGCGCAGGCCGATCGCGTCGACGAGCGTCGCGACGCGGGCGCGCGCACCCGCGGCGCCGAAGCGCGCGGCGAGGCGCACGTTCTCCTCGCCCGACAGCTCCGGCACGAGGTGAAACGCCTGGAAGACGAAGCCCAGCCGGGCGGCCCGCAGGCGCGCGAGCGCCGCGTCGGAGCAGTTCGCGAGCGGCTGGCCGGCGATCGTCACCTCGCCCGCGTCGGCGCGGTCCAGGCCGCCCGCGACGTGCAGCAGCGTCGACTTGCCCGAACCGGACGGTCCGACGACCGCGACCAGCTCGCCCGGCTGCAGCTCGAGGTCGACGCCGTCGAGCACGCGTCGGGCCGCCCGCCCGCAGCCGACCGTCTTCGTCAGGCCTCGCAGGCGCAGCAGCGGCCTCATCGCGCTTCATGATCGGTTCTGCGCCCGCTGTCCGCGCCGGTCGGCTGCTCCAAGGCTCTCGCTGCACGGGTCCGTTCCCGGGTGAGGCCGCGCGAGCGGGTGTAGTCTCCGTCGCCGGATGCGTCGGCTGGTCATCGCGCTGATCGGGATCTGCGTCGTGGCGGCGCCCGCCGCAGCGGCCGCGGACGCGACCGTGCGCAGCTACGACGTCGGCGGCGTGCGCACGTCGCTGGATCGCGCGGCCGTCGCGGCAACGGGCGCGGCGATCGTCGAGTCCGACCACGGCTCGGTCGTCGTGAGCGCGTCTGCGTCTGACCTGCGCCGGCTGCAGCGCCTGCGCTACAGCGTGACGCCGCACGGGGCGCCGGCCGCGCCCGACGCGCGGCTGCCGGGCCGCGCCGCGGACTTTCCGGCCGCCGACAGCGGCTACCACACCTATCAGGAGTGGGTCGACGAGACGGCCGCGATCGTGGCCGCACATCCCTCCCTCGTCACGCGCACGCAGATCGGGACGAGCTACGAGAACCGGCCGATCTGGGCGTTGAAGGTGTCTGACGACGCGGCGCGCGACGAGGCCGAGCCGGAGATCCTGCTCACGCACGGCCAGCACGCGCGCGAGCACCTCACCGTCGAGATGGCGCTGTACCTGCTGCACGAGCTGACCGGCGAGTACGCGACGGATGCGCGGATCCGCAGCGTCGTCGACAGCCGCGAGATCTGGATCGTGCCGAGCGTCAACCCCGACGGCGCGGAGTTCGACGTCGCGACGGGAAGCTACGTCCTGTGGCGCAAGAACCGCCAGCCGCCGCCCCCGCCCACAACGGCGATCGGCACCGACCTCAACCGCAACTGGGACTTCCGCTGGGGCTGCTGTGGCGGCTCGAGCGGGGATCCGCGCTCGGAGACCTACCGCGGCCCGAGCCCGTTCTCCGCCCCGGAGACGCAGGCGGTGCGCAACCTCGTCCAGTCGCGCAGGATCGGCGGCGTGCAGCAGATCAAGGCCGCCATCGACTTCCACACCTACGGCGAGCTCGTCCTGTGGCCCTACGGATACACGTTCGCCGACACCGCGCCGGGTCTGGACGCCGACCAGCAAGCGGCGTTCGCCGCGATCGGTCGCAGCATGGCCTCGTCCAACGGCTACGTCGCCGAGCAGGCCTCGGACCTCTACATCACCGACGGCTCGATCGACGACTGGCTGTGGGGCGCGGAGGGCGTGTTCGGGTTCACGTTCGAGATGTACCCCAAGAGCTCGAACCCCGGCTTCTATCCGTCCGACGAGGTCATCGCTGCGCAGACGTCACGCAATCGCGAGGCCGTGCTGCGGCTGCTCGAGATCGCCGACTGCCCGTACCGGGCGATCGGCAAGCAGGCGCTGTACTGCGGCGCGGCGCCGCCGCCGCCGGGCGACCTGCCGGCCGATTCGTCGGCGGCCGATCCGCCGGCCGCGGTCATCCCCGCGCCCCCGCCGCCGCCC
>CADCVQ010000011.1 GCA_902806175.1 uncultured Solirubrobacteraceae bacterium | reverse complement strand
GGGGGGTCGCTGGCGCCGGCTGGCAAGGACGCAGTGAAGAAGTGGGCCTCTAGGCCCATGACTGAGCGAGGACGCCGCCAGGCGGTGATCAGCGGCTGCCTGGCAGGGTGCGTATTTGCGGGGGCGGCCACTAGCGCCACCTACAGCGGCTCTTCGCCCTCGCGGCTCATGCTCCAGGCGCCGTAGGCGACGAGGATCCCGGCGAGCACGCCGCTGTAGGCGCCGTAGCCGAGCGAGTCGGTCAGCCGCACGAGCTTGATGACGAGCACGACGGCGACGAAGATCCCCAGGATCAGGTGGATCTGCGACCAGGGCACCGGTGGGGCGGGCAGGCGCACCGACAGCAACCTCGTGAGCACGATCTGCACGACCATGACCGCCGTGAGGACCACCGCGGCGATGCCGTAGCCGGCGTAGGGCTCCTGCACGGCGGAGAGCGTCGTGTCGACCAGCCCCTCGAGGCGGCCGCCGAGCTCGATGTCGTGCCAGGGCAGGATCAGCAGGTCGGCGATCAGCAGCACGCCCGCGACGAGGACGATTCGCTCTCCCTGCGACAGCTTCCTCAGGCGCCCCATCCCGCCTCGCTACTGCGCGCCCTCGAGGTCCTGGCGCAACGCGCGGGCCTCGCCGAGGTAGACGTGGCGCGCGACGTGCTGGTCGGGCGCGTAGTAGTGCATGAGCACCCGGATGACGCGCGGCATCGCGCCGGGCACCGGCACCTCGCGCGAGCACAGCAGCGGCACCTGCGAGAAGCCCATGTTTCGAGCGGCGACGGCCGGGAACTCGGCGTTGAGGTCGTCGGTCAGCGTGAAGATGCAGCTGACGACGTCGCTGGGGTGCAGGTCGTTGAGCTTGAGGATCTCGCGCAGCAGCCACTCGGTCGCCCCGAGGATCGCCTGGGCGTCGTTGCGGTCCACCGACGAGGCCCCGCGCAGGGCGAAGAGCCGCATCGCGGGGCGATGCTAGTGGCCGAGGCCGACGTCCGGGTTCAGGCGCCGAGCCCGGCGAGCCCGCCGAGCAGGCCGGCGCCCGCCGCCAGCGCCAGCAGCGCCGAGGCCGGCCGCCGCCCCCGCTCGCCTGCCGCGCCGCGCCGCCGCACGACGAGCCGCTCGCCGGCGGTCACCCCGGCGGCAAGCAGCATCGCCTCGGCGCCGAGGTCGAGGACGTCGATGTCCTCGCCCGACAGCAGGAGCCCGAGCAGCAGCCCGGCGGCGGCGATCGGGAACATCGCGACCAGCCGGTCGATCGTGGCGTCATACCAGCGCTCGGCGGCCGGCACGGCGCCGGCCCGACCGCCTCCCGAGCGCCGCGCCACGTAGGCGTCGTGCAGCCACGCGACGACGAACGCCAGCGTCATCGCGAGCGCGAGGCACAGGATGATGAGGTAGATGGTGGTCATGGCGGGCGAACGGGCCCCGGCACGTACTGCGGCATGTCGCTCAGAAGCAATTGTCGCGGACGCCGGGGATGCCGAGCAATGCCGCGGCGACCGCAGTGGCGGACTTCGCCCCGACCGCCTTCCTGATCGCCCTGAGCTTCTCGGCCTTGGTAGTCGCTCCGAGCAGCAGCTTCGCGGCCTCCCTGACGCCTCCGACCGCCTTGACGAACTTCACGAGCTGGATGACCTTCGCGGCCGGAATGGCGACGCTCACGATCGCCGCGACGATCGAGCCCGCGCATTTCAGGATTCTCCAGATGTTCGGATCGGCGACGATCGGATACGTCACGCCGCGCCCAGCGTGCTCGACGACCTGGACCAGTGTCCTGCCCTCGATCGCATAGCGCGTCGGGACGGCGCGGCCGGCGGCGTCGCGCGCCCAGGGCGCCGCGATCACGCCGAGCTCGCGGCCGCCGGCGCCCAGCAGCGAGACGCCGCCGTCGGGACGGTGGCGCAGCGCGGCGGCTCCGCTCACCGGGAACCGGTAGCGCTGCGGAGCGGACGCGCCCGACAGGAGGACGAGCACGCGCGCGCCGGATGCCGTCGGCTGAGCGGCGATGCGGTTGGCCGGCCCGCGGCCCTGGTACAGCATCGTCTCGCCGATCCTGTGGCCCGCGCCCGTCGCGGGCAGGCCGACCGTCAGGCGTACGCCGGGGCCGGTCGCCAGCGCGACGCCAGAGTGCGCGTGCGGCGCGATCCGCACGCCAGGCGCCCGTGCGGTCGGCGGCGGTTGACCAGCGACGTTCAGTGCGCGCCGTAGCTCCTCGTGAACGCTCGGCGCGCCCGCCCCGGAGCTGGACGGTAGGCATGGCTCGATGCCCGCGTCGACGAGCAGTGCCAGCGCCGACGCCGCCAGACCCAGCTGCAGCGTCCGCGACCAGCGGGCTCGCCCGAACGGGATGGTGTACGTCATGTTCCCCTACCTCACGATGTTGCCATGATCCCCGTCACGCCACGGCCCGCCCGCCCTCCGAGCGGGCCGGAGCATCTGCGTCCGACGACTCCCTCCTCGCAGATGTCCACAGGCGCCGGCGCGCCGGGCGCGCCGACTCCGGCAGCGGCGCGCCGGCGGCCGCGGCGCGGCCGTGCAGCTCGTCACAGGGCACCAGCGCCACGCCGTAGCGCGCTGCGGCCAGCTGCGCGGACGCGACCAGCTTCGCCTCGTCGGGCAGCGCCAGCGCGATCACCTGCGCATGCTGCGCGCGAAATCCGGTGCGATGGACCTCGAGATCTCCCCAGGCTGCGACGGCGCCGCCGATGCAGTCCTCCGCGCGGGCCGCGCGCGCCATCCGCGCGACCTCGTGGTAGGCGTACAGGCCGCAGTCGCAGTCGGCGCGCGGCGACCGATGCAGGGCGCGCGAACGGCCGAGGTACATGCAGCGCGCGTCGTTGCGGCCCGGCCGCCACGGCTCGGCCGCAAGCCGCTCGAGCGCCGAGACGGCGCGCGGCAGCAGCAGGCCGTCGGCGCCGAGCCTCCACACGCGAAAGCCGATCACCGGCTGCACGAACATCGGCACCGCCACTGTCATGCGGGAACCGGTTCGCGCGGCGGCGGCGGGGGAGGCGGGGCACGATGGGGCTGCGGCGCGTCGCGCTGAGGGCGCGTGGCGGGCTGGGGCGGCGCGGGCGGCGCGAGCGGTTCGACCCGCACGGGGTTTGACTTCCCGGGTAAGCCGGCGCGTTCCCACCTCACCTGACGACACGCTAACGGTAAATCCCGCGCTCGTCAAAATCAGAAAAACTGACGACGGACACGCCGTCGCGGCCGCTACGCCTTGCGCAGCCCCTCGACCTCGGCCCCCTTCAGGCGCCGGTGCGCGCCCTCGGGCAGGTCGTCCAGGCGCAGCGGCCCGAAGCGCACGCGCTGCAGCGTGTTGACGCGGTGCCCGACGGCCTCGCACATCCGCTTGACCTGGTGGTTGCGGCCCTCGTGGATCGTGATCTCCAGCACGCCGGGACGCAGCTGGCGCACCTTCGCCGGCGCGGTGCGGCCGTCGTCGAGCTCGACGCCCTCGCGCAGCGTGCGCAGCGCGTGCTCGGAGACGGGCACCGGCCGCACGGTGGCGCGATAGGTCCGCGGAACCTCGAAGGAGGGGTGCGTCAGGCGCTGCGCGAGGTCGCCGTCGTTCGTGACGAGGATGAGCCCGCAGCTGTCGGCGTCCAGGCGACCGACGGGGTACAGCCGCGCGCCGCGCGACGGGACGAGGTCGACGACGGTGCGGCGCCCGTGCGTGTCGGCCGCGGTCGACAGCACGCCGACGGGCTTGTTGAGAACGAAGACCATGCGCTCCTCCGGTCCCTCGAGGTAGCGCCCGTCGACCGCGACGCCGCTGTCGGCGTCGACGTCGCGGGCGGGGTCGGTGACGATCTTGTCGGCGATCGTCACCCGGCCCGCGCGGATGATCTCCTCCGCGCCACGCCGCGACGCGACACCGGCATGGGCGAGGAACTTGGCCAGGCGCACGCATACGATGGTCGCAGGTGCCCGCCGAGCCCAACCCGTTCTATCCGGAGATGATGCATTTCGCGCTCCCGCTGCACGCGACGCGCGAGGAGCTCATCGAGATCGCGATCGGCTGGGCCGACGAGCACGAGCTGCACATCTCGGTCGAGCGCTTCTTTCCGGACTACCTCGTCGGTGCGGTCCCGCCCGGAGCCGATCTGGAGGCGGCCCTCGCCGAGCTTCACCCGGTCCGGCGGATCTGCCTGCGCCGCGAACCGTTTGACATCGTCGCGGTCAACCAGGTCCAGCACCAGGCGATGAACCGCGAGAGCTTCACGATCGTGCTCGAGCCGCTCTCCGACGACGGCCTGCGAGCGACCGCGCTGGCCTCGAAGATGGGCGACGTCGAGGCGCTGCGCTGGTGGGTCGGGCTCGTGCGCAAGTCGGCGGACGACATGCACCGCGGCGCCTGGGCGGTCGACCCCGACGGCCGGCGGCGCAAGTACGTCTCCGACCATTGGCACACGACCGGCGCCCACGACCTCGCGGCCGGCGGCGTGCCGATGCTCTCGTCGGCCGGGTCGGCGATCTTCGAGTTCGCCGATCTCGACTGAGCCTGACGTTGGCGCGTAGCCACCGGCATGGCCGCGTCACCTTGCAGGAATCTGGGGAATCCGCCCCGGACGGGCCCGGTTGGCGAGCCCGATCGTCCACGCGAAGCAGGGAGAAACCATATGAGCAGGTCCACGCTGTCGACCGACGTCCTCGAAAGTGGAGACACTCGCGCAGGGTTTCTGCGCAAAGCGGGGCTGGGAGGCGCCGCGCTGGTCGGGGGCGGCGCGCTGCTCAGCAGCCCGCGCGCGGCGTTCGCGGGCCACTCAGACTCGATCCCGGATGTCGACATCCTCAACTACGCGTTGACGCTGGAGTACCTGGAGGCGACGTTCTACACCCAGGCACTGGGCGGCGCGGGCACGACCGGCGTGCCCTCCAGCAGGGGGCACTTCAGCCGCGGTGCGATCACCGGGGCCAAGCAGTTCAAAGGCTTCGGCGGGCGCATCCGCAGCAACGCGTATGACCTCCTGACCGATATCCGCGACCACGAGGTCACGCATGTCGAGTTCCTCGTGGGCGCCCTGGGATCCGCGGCTGTGAGCCCGTGCACGTTCAAGTTCTCCGGAGCGCTGGGAAGCGTCGGTTCGTTCCTCGGGACCGCGCAGGTGCTCGAGAACACCGGCGTCATGGCGTATGACGGCGCGATCCGCTATGTCGACGCCGGCGACAACCTGCAGGCCGGCGCAGAGATCGCCACGGTCGAGGCGCGCCATGCCGCCTACCTGAACATGATCAATGGCGATTCGCCGTTCCCGACCGCGTTCGACCAGGGCAAGCCACCGTCGGAGATCTTCGCAGCGGCAAGCCCGTTCATCGTCAGCTGCCCGGCCGAGGTACAGGAGCTCTTCGCCCGCCTGCCCTAGGCGGCTGGTACCGCGGGTTGGCCGCTGCCCGGACGGTGTTGCGAGCAGCAGCGCGGAGGTCGGCGGTGCGTCGGACGCATCGCCGACCGTCGCGGGCCGAACGGGACGCAAGTCCTCCCGGCGCACCATTTCTCGGTCGGACTGATCGGAGGGCCGCAGATCGGGGTACTGCGGCGAGGGCCTGATCCCTCAAACGCGTCGAAAGGTCCCGATATGACCCGCAAAGCCCTGTTCCCCGTGATGGCGCTCGTCGCGCTCCTCGTCGCGACTGCGCCGGCGGGGGCGAAGCCGGACAAGGCTCGAGACGGCGCCCGGGGAAGCATCTCGCTGGAGGGGCTCGCCCTGAGCTCCGAATTCGGGACTCCCACCGGGAGGCCGACGCTGGTCCAGACGACACCGCTGAGGATTCCCGTCACCGAAGGCGCCGAGTTCAGCTACTCCTCGATCGAATGCTCCAGCGGCCCGGCGCCCTTCAACGACAAGGGTCTGGACTTCAACCGCGACTTCCCGGGCCTCGAGGATCCCGCCCCGATCCGGTCCGTCGTCGAGGGCACGGTCACCGATACGACGACCAACGACCGCGGCCGGATCGAAGGGACCATCACCAGCTTCCTCTGCGAGAACGGCGAGGAGACAGACCAGATCGTCATCTCGTTCACCTCGAGGTTCCGTCCGACGTCCCCCCGCGAGGTCAGGCTTCGCGGCGGCACGATCCAGACCACCGGCGGCCTCGCGCTCAACGGCCGGTTCACGATCACCGAGGGCACGGGAAGGTTTGAGGACATCTCCGGCCAGGGATCGTTCCGGACGCTGCTCACGTGCCTGCCTTCGACGCTGACGCGCAACGCGGCGACAAGCTGTGCCGACCTGGGTGCCTTCTCCGAAGCCGTCTTCCAGGCGCGAGGCAGCTTCAGCGACCCGACGGTCCCCACCGCGTAGGGCGGACGCCTCACCCCGCGCACGGTCCTGGCAAGGACCGTGCGCCGGAGGGGCCACGTGAGCCGCCCGGCCAGGCTCACGCATGGCCTGCCGATCAGCGCGCCGACAGCAGCTGAACGACACCGCGCGGGCTGGTGGACCCAGCCCCGAGTTTGCGGTTTCGCAGGAGTTCCGGCCGCGCCCATTAGATTGAACATGTGGACCTCGAGTTGCTGCGACGCACCCTCGCCGATGCCGGCGAGCCGACCTTCCGCGCGCGCCAGGTGTGGGCGTGGGCGGCGCGGGGGGCGGGCAGCTATCACGCGATGACCGATCTGCCGGCCGCGCTGCGCGCGCGGCTGGCCGACGCGGTGGCGTTCTCGACGCTCACGCTCGCCGACGAGGCGCACGCCAAGGACGGCACCGTCAAGTCGCTCTTCCACACGGCCGACGGGCGTGCGGTCGAGGCGGTCCTCATGCGCTACCGCGACGGCCGCCGCTCGCTGTGCCTGTCCTCGCAGTCGGGCTGCCCGCTGACCTGCACCTTCTGCGCGACCGGCGCGATGAAGTTCGGCCGCAACCTCACGGCCTCGGAGATCCTCGACCAGGCGCTGCACTTTCGCCGCATCGAGGAGGTCGACCACGCCGTCTTCATGGGCATGGGCGAGCCGATGATGAACCTCGACAACGTGCTCGCCGCCTGCGCGCGGCTGCCCGACGTGGGCATCACGCACCGGCGCACCGCGATCTCGACCGTCGGCTGGATTCCCGGCATCGACCGCCTCGCCCGGTGCGAGATGCCGATCCGCCTCGCGCTCTCGCTGCATGCCGCCGACACGGCCCTGCGCTCGCAGATCATGCCCGTCAACGACCGCTACCCGCTCGCCGACGTGCTCGCTGCCTGCGTGCGCTTCCACGAGGCCAAGCGCCGGCCGGTCTTCGTGGAGTACGTGATGCTCGCGGGCGTCAACGACCGCTATGAGCAGGCGGTCGCGCTCGCCGAGCTGCTGGATCCGAAGGTCTTCAAGGTCAACCTCATCCCGTACAACCCGACCGGCTCCTACGACGGCTCGGGACCCGACGCGATCGACGCGTTCCGCGCGGTGCTCGAGGAGCAGGGGCTGCGCGCGACCGTGCGACTCACGCGAGGGCGCGACATCGCGGCCGCCTGCGGGCAGCTCGCGGCCGCGCGGGCGTAGCTCGCTCCAGGCGCGCTCAGACGGCGGCGGCGTCGCCTGAGCGCTGCTCGCCGGCGCGCAGCAGGCGGTCGCGCAGGTCGGCCTCCTCCTCCGGCGAGGGGTCCCACTCGGCGACGCTCGGCAGCCCCTTCAGCGACGCCAGGCCGAAGAGCTTGAGGAAGAGATCGGTGGTGCGGTACAGGACGGCGCCGAACTGCGAGCGGCCCGCCTGCTCGATGAAGCCGCGCTCCTCGAGCGTCGAGCTCGCCGACTCCGCCGCGACCCCGCGGATGCGCGTGATCTCCGGCCGCGAGACCGGCTGCAGGTAGGCGACGATCGCGAGCGTCTCGGCCTGTGCCGGCGTCAGCGGCGGCGTGCGCGGCTTGGCGAGCAGACGCCGCGCCGCCTCCTCGGCGACGGGGTCGGTCGCCAGCGCGATCGCGCCGGCCACGCGCTTGAGCTGCAGCCCGCGCTGCCCGGGCGCGTACTCGCGGTCAAGCTCGGCGACCGCGGCGGCGATCTCGTCGGCATCGCACGCCGCCGCCTCGGCGAGGTCGGCGACGCTGACGGGCTCGGGCGAGAGGAACAGCAGCGCCTCGACGACCCGCGCGAGCTCGCTCATGACGCGAGCGCCTGCAGGTGGGCGCTCCGCTTCGCCGGCGCGATCGCGATGTCGCCGAACGGCTCGTCCTGGGTCCACGTCGCCTCGCCCTGCTTGTAGAGCTCGAGCAGAGCGAAGAGCGTCACCGCGACCGTCACGCGATCGGCGCCGCGGACCGCCTCGTCGAACGTCGTCGCGCCGCGGCGCAGCAGGTCGCGCAGGTGCCTGAGCCGATCGGCCGTGGTGACCCGCGGGATCGTGAGGTGGCCGAGCGCCAGCTGCGGCGGCACGCGCAGCAGGCCGCCCAAGGCGGCGCCCAGCCGGCGCGGGTCGTAGACGGCGCCGGCCTCGGCAAGGTTCGTGCGCCGCAGCGCCGGCGGCAGCGGGGCGCAGCGGTAGCGCACGCCATCCTCCCCCGCCAGCCGTGCCGCGAGGTGCTCGGCGGCACGCCGGTAGCGCTGCGCCTCGAGCATGCGCGCGAGCAGCTCCTCGGCGGCCTCGCCGGGCTCGAAGTCGGGCAGCTCATCGTCCTCGCGCGGCAGCATGAGCCGCGACTTGAGCTCCAGCAGCGCGGCGATCAACACGAGGAACTCGGTCGCGACCTCGAGGTCGAGCTCGCCGCGCGACTCGAGATGGTCGAGGTAGGAGATCACGATCTCCGCGAGCTGCACCTCGAGCAGGTCGATCTCCTCGCGCAGCACGAGCGTCAGGAGGAGATCAAACGGCCCTGAGAACACATCGAGGTCCAGTTCGAGCGAGGCGACGGTCACAGCGCGCAGGCTAACGACGGCGCAAGACGTCCATCGGGGGCGCGCCCCTCGTCGTCTACAACAAGATGATCAACATCACGCCGAGCAGCAGGAAGATGACCAGCAGGATGAAGATGACGTCAAGCGTCTCAAAGCCGTTCTCGTTGTTTGCGTTCATTGGCGCGAGCCTAGCGGTTTTGCGCCATTCACGGCACTGCGCCTATGCCCATCACAGCGCGAACGTCCGCCAGCGTGCGCGCGGCGATCGCGCGCGCCTTCGAGGCGCCCTGCGCCAGGGCGTCCTCGAGCGCCGACTCGTCCTCGCGTAGCGCGCGATAGCGCTCCTGCAGCGGTCCCAGCGCCTCGACGACGGCCTCGCCGACCGCGACCTTGAGGTCGCCGTAGCCGCGCGCGCCGGCAAGCTCCTGCTCGACGCTCTGCGGCGACACGCCACGCACCGACGCGAGGATGTCGATGAGGTTCGTGACGCCCGGCTTGTCGTCGCCGCGGCGCAGGACGGGCGGGTCGTCGGAGTCGGTGACGGCGCGCTTGAACTTGCGCCGGATCGCGTCGGGCTCGTCGAGCAGGTAGACCGTGCCCTGCTCCGTGCCGGCGGTCGTCGACATCTTGCGCTCGGGCTCCTGCAGGTCGCGGATCCGCGCGCCGACCGCGGGGATCCGGTGCTCTGGGACGACGAGCGTGTTCTCGCCGAAGCGCGCGTTGAAGCGCTCGGCGATGTTGCGCATCAGCTCGAGGTGCTCGCGTTGGTCCTCGCCGATGGGCACCTCATGCGCGCGGTAGGCGAGCACGTCGGCGGCCTGCAGCACCGGGTAGAGCAGCAGGCCCGCAGAGATGAGCTCACGCTGTGCCGCGGATTTGTCGCGAAACTGGTGCATCCGGTTGAGCTCGCCGAGGGCGCTGACCGACGTCAGCAGCCAGCACAGCTCCGTGTGCTCTCTGACGTCGCCCTGGCGAAAGAGGATGCAGCGCTCGGGGTCGAGGCCGGCGGCGAGCAGCACCGCGGTCGTGTCGTGCACGCGCTCGCGCAGCTCGGCAGGCGCGTAGGGCACCGTCGTGGCGTGCAGGTCGACGATGCAGTAGATCGCGGGATCGCCGCGATCCTGACCAGCGACGTACTGCGTGATCGCGCCGATGTAGTTGCCGAGGTGCTTGCGACCCGTGGGCTGGATGCCGCTGAAGATGACTGCCACGGCAGATCAGGCTACCCTCGCGTCGCGCAGCAGCGCCCACACGTCGCCCGCGAGCTCGGCGGGGCGGTCGTCGAGGTGCACCCGCACGAGCCAGCCGGCCCTGACGGCCCGGTGGCTGCGGTCGTCGTCGAGGCCTTAGCGCGCGCAGTTGCCCACGCGAGATCGCGCCGCCCTGCCGCGCCGCGAGGTTGACGATCTTGCGCCCGACCGGGGGTTCGCCACCTTCTCGGTGGTATGCGCGGGCAACGTGGGACACGTCCTGAGCGTGGCATCGATTGCGTCCGAAGACCCCGCGAACGTGACGAATCAGTGCAGGAGCTACTCCGTCGCGGCCTGCAGCAGGTTTACCCGGCCGAAGCCGGTCTGCGGGTCGCGGCCCGGGGCCGTGACGTCGTCGACGCCGGCGACGAGCTTTGCGCGCCAGAACGCGGGCGTCTGCGACGGGTAGCGCCCCGCGATGATCGCCGCCACGGCGGCTGCGTGCGGCGTCGCCATCGAGGTGCCGGAGATCACCTTGTAGCCGCCGTCGTTCCAGGTCGAGAGGATGTTGACGCCGGGGGCCGCGACCTCGACGTCGTCGTTGAACGTCGAGAACGGCGCGCGCTGGTCGAGTCTGTCGGTCGCCGCGACGGAGACGACTTCGGCGTAGGACGCCGGGTAGTTCGCGACCGCGTTGCCACCGTTGCCGGCGGCGGCGACGATCAGGGCGCCGCTGCTCGCCGCGCTGATCGCGGCTCGCAACGTGGTCGAATCGACCGCCGTGCCCAGCGACATCGAGATCACCTTCGCGCCGGTGGCAGCGAGGTAGCCGATGCAGTTGGCGATGCCCGCGACGGCGCCTGCGCCGAGCCGATCGAGCGCCTTGCAGATCGCCAGCGGCGAGTTGAACGCCACGCCGGCGACGCCGCGCCCGTTGTTGGCGCGTGCCGCCGCGATACCGGCGACATGGGTGCCGTGGCCGTTGTCATCGCCGCAGCGCCCGTCGACGATCGTCGGGTCGGCGAGGAGCGGCAGGTTGAGGAGCCCGAGGACGTCGATGCCGAAGGAGCGCACGCCGGCGCAGTTGACGACCTTGCCCGCGAGGTCCTCGTGTCCGGCCCGCGCGCCGGTGTCGACGATGCCGATCTTCGCACCGCCGGTGCTCGGAAACGCGCTGGCGCCGAAGAGCGCCGTCCAGCCCTCGGGGGCGTCGATGTCGGCGTCGGCTGTCCCGCCCGCCCGGCCGTTGTTGTCCAGCCCGTAGAGCTCGCCGAAGCGCGGGTCGTTCGGGATCCCGGTGGCGCGCGCGATGTAGTTCGGCTCGGCGTACGCAACGGCCTTCGAACGGTTCAGGCGCGCGGCTACCGCGGCCGGATCGCGCGCGACGCGGACGACCTGCGCCCCGACTCCGCGGATGCTTCCGAGCGTCTCGCCCAAGCCGGCGAGCCGGCCCGCGAGCGAACGCTGCGACGACGACGCGCGGTCGGCGTACTTGACGATCACCGTGCGGGCGTCGTAGCGGGCGGATGCCGCGTTCGCGGCGGACGCACACGCCAGGCCGGCCAGCAGTGCGGTGATGCCAATCGAGATGGCGCGCTTCATGTTTCAGCTCCCCAATCGCTGGCGGCGGACCATACGCACGCGCCGCAGCCGCGGCAAGAATGAACCTGCTGGGAGCGTGAGCGTGGCGCGCCGCCGCGATCCGCGTCGTCCGATTGGCCTACTGCGGCAGGACTTCGCGCACCCGCGGGCGTTTCGCGGCGCCGGCCTCGTCCAAGCGCCGCACCGGTGTCGTGTAGGGCGCGTTGCGCGCGATCTCCGGGTCGGCTTCGGCCTCGGCGATGATCGCCGCGATCGCGTCGGCGAACGCGTCGAGCGTCTCGCGCGTCTCGGTCTCGGTCGGCTCGATCAGCAGCGCCTCGTCGACGACGAGCGGGAAGTACACGGTCGGCGGGTGAAAGCCGTGGTCGAGCAGGCGCTTGGCGAGGTCCAGCGTGCGGATGCCGAGCTCCTTCTTCATCGGCGCGCCTGAGAGGACGAACTCGTGCATGCAGCGCTCGCCGAAGGCGAGCGGCAGACGGTCGCCGACCTTCTCGCGCAGCCGCGCCAGCAGGTAGTTGGCGTTCAGCACCGCCACCTCGCAGACGTCCTGCAGGCCCTCGCCCCCGAGCGAGCGGATGTACGCGTACGTGCGCACGAAGACGCCGTAGTTGCCCTGGAACCCGCGCAGCTTCCCGATCGATTTCGAGTCGCGGCCACCCCGGTCCTCGTCGAGGTCGAAGATCGGCGGCCCACCGACCAAACGGCCGTCGGCGCCGTTTTCGTGCAACGCGTTTGAGCCGTTCTGTGCCCCGGGCGGGCGCCGGACGACCTGCGGGCGCGGCAGGTAGGGTTCGATCCGGTCGCTGACGGCGATCGGGCCGGCGCCCGGGCCGCCGCCGCCGTGCGGCTGGGTGAATGTCTTGTGCAGGTTGAAGTGCACGATGTCAAAGCCCATGTCGCCGGGCCGCGAGTAGCCCATGATCGCGTTGAGATTGGCGCCGTCGTAGTACAGCGTCGCCCCCACGCCGTGCACGATCGACGCGATCTCCTCGATGTTCGGATCGAAGATGCCGAGCGTGCTCGGGTTCGTGAGCATGAGGCACGCGACGCTGTCGTCGGCCTTCGCGCGCAGGTCGTCGACGTCGACGCCGCCGGCGGCGTCGAGCGCGACCTTGACGACCTCATAGCCGGCCATCGTCACCGTCGCGGGGTTCGTGCCGTGCGCCGAGTCGGGCGTCAGCACCGTCGTGCGCTGCTCGCCGCGGTCGGCATGGTAGGCGCGCGTGAGCAGCACGCCCGCCAGTTCGCCGTGCGAGCCGGCGGACGGCTGCAGCGAGACGTGCGGCAGCCCGGCGATCTCGGCGAGCGACTCCTGCAGGTTGAACATCAGCTCGAGCGCGCCCTGCGCGCGGCGCGGATCCTGCAGCGGATGCAGGCGCGCGTGCCCGGGCAGCGCCGCGACGCGCTCATGCAGGCGCGGGTTGTGCTTCATCGTGCACGAACCGAGCGGATAGAAGCCCGAGTCGAGGTCGAAGTTACGCTTGGAGAGGTTGACGTAGTGGCGCACGAGCTCCGGCTCGGATGCCTCCGGCAGGCGCGGCGGCTGGGCGCGACGCATCCCTTCCGGGATCAGCCCGTCGACCTGCGGCACGTCCAGATCGGGCGCGCGGAACGCCCGCCGCCCCGGCGCGCCCTTCTCGAAGATCGTCGTCGCGCGCTCGCGCTGTTGCTTGGTCTGCGATGCGTCCGGTGCGCTCATGCCGCCACCTCCGCGCCCGCGCCCGCGCGCTCGGCCGCGACCGCCGCCGCGAGCACCTCGGCCAGCCGGTCGATGTCCGCCCGCGAGCGCTGCTCGGTGATCGCGACGAGCAGTCCGTCGCCGTACTCGTCATAGGAGCGCCCGAGGGCGTACCCGGCGTTGACGCCCGCTGCCGCGCAGCGCTCGAGGACACGGCCGACGTCGGCGTCCAGCCGCAGCGCGAACTCGCGCACGACCGGGCGCTCGTGGAGCTTGTCGACGCCGTCCAGCGCCGCCAGCGTCTCGCGCGCGTAGTGGGTGCGCTGCAGCATGAGCTCGCCGAGCTCGACGATCCCGCGCCGCCCGAGCCAGCTGAGGTACACGACGCCGCCGAGCGCGTTGAGCGCCTGCGACGTGCAGATGTTCGACGTCGCCTTCTCGCGGCGGATGTGCTGCTCGCGCGTCTGCAGCGTCAGCACGAAGCCGCGCCGGCCGTCGGCGTCGGTCGTCTCCCCGGCGATCCGGCCGGGCATCGAGCGCAGGTGCTTCTCGGTCGCGGCGAAGAAGCCGAACGACGGTCCGCCGAAGTCCAGGCGGTTGCCGAGCGACTGGCCCTCGCCGACGACGACGTCGACGCCCTGGTGGCCCGGCGCCTCGAGCACGCCGAGCGTCAGCGGGTCGGCGGCGCAGACGACGAGCGCGCCGTGCTCGTGGGCGGCATCGGCGATCGCCTGCACGTCCTCGATCGCGCCGAGGAAGTTCGGCTGCTGCAGGATGACCGCACTGATGTCATCCGACAGCGCGCCGCGCAGCGCGCCGAGGTCCGTCAGGGCGTCGTCGAGACCGACCTCGACGACCTCCATCCCATAGCCGACGGCGAGCGTGTCGAGCGTCGCGCGGCTGTGCGGATGCACGCCGCGGCTGACGAGCACCTTCCGGCGCTTGTTCGTGAGCTTGGCGAGGTACGCCGCGGCGCCGACCGCGCTCGGACCCTCATAGACCGAGGCGTTGGAGACGGGCAGCCCGGTGAGCTCGGAGATCGCGGTCTGATACTCGAACATGATCTGCAGGCCGCCCTGGCTGACCTCGGGCTGGTAGGGCGTGTACGGCGTCAGAAACTCCGAGCGCGACATGAGCATGTCGATGATCGCGGGCACGTAGTGGTCGTACATCCCGCCGCCGAGGAAGGTGATCTCGTCCTCGGCCGAGGTGTTGAGCTCGGCGAGCCGGCGCAGCTCGGCGTAGACGGCCTGCTCGGGCTCGCCGGGCGGCAGGTCGATCGGCCGCTCCAGGCGAACGCCGGCGGGAATCGCCTCGAAGAGCTCAGCGATCGAGCCGACGCCGATCGCGTCGAGCATGATCGCCAGGTCCTCGGCGGTGACTGCGGTGTAGCCGGCCACTAGAGGGTCCCCACGTAGGTCTCGCTGTCCATCAGGCCGTCGGCCTGGGCGGGATCTGAGAGGGTCACGCGCACCATCCAGCCGGCGCCGTAGGGATCGTCGTTGATCGCCTCCGGCGCGTCTGCCAACGTGGTGTTGACCTCGACGATCTCGCCGGTCAGCGGCGCGATGACATCGGAGACCGCCTTGACGGACTCCACCTCCGCGTAGGACTCGCCGGCGGTCACCGAAGATCCGACCTCGGGGGGATCGAAGAAGACGACCTCGCCGAGCGCGTCCTGCGCAAACCAGGTGATCCCGAACGTCGCGACGCCGTCTTGGATTCGCGCCCAGTCGTGGTCGGGGTGGTACAGCAGGTCGTCCGGATAGCTGGCGTCAGCCATCGCTCTCCTTGGAGTAGAGGGGCCGCGAGGCGACGACGGCCGATCGCCGCTTGCCGCGCACATCGATCTCGAACGTCTCGCCGACGGCCGCGCGCTCGCTGGGCAGGTAGGCCATGCCGATCGCGACGCCCAGGCTCGGCGACATCGTGCCGCTCGTGACCTCGCCACCGCCCACGACGAGATTGCCCTGGCGCGCAATGCCCGGTCCGTCGATCTTGAAGGCGACGAGCTTCTGCGCGGTGCCGTCGGCGCGCGCGGCGGCGATCGCGCGCGAGCCGATGAAGCCCGTCCGCTCGGCGCACGCCCAGCCGAGGCCGGCCTCGATCGGGTTGCGGTCGGCCGACAGGTCGTTGCCGTAGAGGTGGTAGTTGACCTCCAGGCGCAGCGTGTCGCGCGCGGCCAGACCGCACGGCGTCGCGCCGCGGCGCAGCAGCTCGTCCCACACCGCGGGTGCGTCGTCGGGGTCGAGCAGCAGCTCGACGCCGTCCTCGCCCGTGTAGCCGGTGCCGCAGACGAGCGCCTCGCGGCCGAGGATGATCCGCGTGTCGGCCTGCATGCGCTCGGGCAGCGGCTTGTCGGCGATTGCCTGCACGAGCTCGCGCGCCCGCGGTCCCTGCACCGCGAGCATCGCGTAGCGGTCGGCGGCATCGACGATCTCGACATCGAACCCGCCGGCGTGGCTGCGCAGCCACGCGACGTCGCGGTCGTGGTTCGCCGCGTTCGTCACGGTCAGATACCGCTCGGGCGCGAGCCGGTAGGTGAAGACGTCGTCGAGCATGCCGCCGTCCTCGTTGCAGATCAGCGCGTACTGCGCCCCGCCGACGGCCAGGCGCTCGACGTCGTTTGAGTAGACGTGCTGCAGGAAGGGCTCGGCATCGGGGCCGCAGACCTCGATCTCGCCCATGTGCGACACGTCGAAGACGCCGACGCGATCGCGCACTGCATCATGCTCTCTGCGGATGCCGGTGGCGTACTGCACGGGCATCTCCCAGCCGGTGAACGGCACGAGCTTGGCGTCTGCGGCGACGTGCGCCGCGAAGAGCGGCGTGCGCTTGAGCGTCGGCGTGGTCACGCGTACGAGGCTAGCGGAGCGCTCGGCGCTCCCCAGGCACGTGAACGCTCAACATCGCGCGCGGTTTCATCGGCCCCCGTAGAGTGAGGCGATGGACCCTTTCGGCAGGCCCGACGCCCCGCCGCCCGCCGCCGCCGGCTGGTACCCCGACCCGGGCGGCTCGGGCAGCCACCGCTACTGGGACGGCACGCGCTGGACGGACGCCCTGTCCTCGGCGATCCCGCCCGCCGGCCCGCAGAACGCGCGCGACGACTCGCGCAACTTCGCGCTCGGCGCGCACCTCTCGGCGCTGCTGGCCCTCTTCGTCGGCCTTCCGTTCATCGGCCCGCTCGTGATCTGGCTCATCAAGAAGGACGACCCGTTCGTGCGCGCGCATGCCGCCGAGGCGCTGAACTTCAACCTCTCGATCCTGCTCTACGCGGTCGTTCTCGTAGTCGCCGGGCTGGTGCTGCTGATCGTGGTGGTCGGGTTCCTCGTGTGGCTGCTGTTGATCCCGCTGTTCGTCGCGTGGCTCGTCCTCACCGTGATCGCGGCGGTCAAGGCCGGGCAGGGCGCCGCCTACCGCTACCCGCTCACGATCCGCTTCGTGAAGTAACAAGCGGCCGGCGCATCAGCCGGCCCAGCGATCGGCGAAGAAGTCGCGCGCCGGGCCGACCTCGACGTCGAGCCCGATCTCGGCGAGCTGGCGCAGCGTGGCGTCGACGACCGCCCGCGGGGCCGTGAGGTCGGCGGCGCCGCCGGCCGGCGGCTCGTCCTCGCCGGAATCGTCGTCTTCGTAGTGAAACCACCGCAGGTAGAAGATGTCGTTCTGGTCGCGCCACGCGCGGCGGACGAGGTCGTCCTCGGGGCTCGAGCGCCGTAGCGTCTGGTCGTCGCTCAGCGCACCGAGCAGCTGATCCCACGTCGCCTCGTAGGCCATCGAGATGTAGCCGTCGTGCTCGTGCCAGTCCTCGGCCGTCTGCAGCGCGCGCTGCTCGACGTAGGTCTCGAGCACGGCGACGACGACTTCCAGCGCCTCGCGCAGGCGCGCCGTGGGCAGCAGGGGCGTCCAGAGCGTCAGCCCGTCAAACGGCGGCGCCCCGTCGCGCCAGAGCTGCTCAATGTGGGTGTCCATTAGGGCAGTGTGCGTGACCAGTAGCGTCCGGCGCATGCCCGCAACCTGGCCCGCCCTTCCCTACGACGCCTGGAGCGAGACCTGCGAGACGCTGCACGCGCACACGCAGGTGCTCGGCAAGCTCGCCGCGACGCTCGCGCCGCCCGAGCCCCAACTGCAGCACGCGGCGCTGCGGCTCACGGCGCGCGGCTGGGAGACACAGCCGCTGCCAGCGCCCGATGGTTCGGGCGTGCTCGTCGTCGCCCTTGACCTGCGCACGCACGAGGGGCTCGCGGAGCACAGCGACGGGCGCGTGCAGCGCGTCGCGCTCGCGCCCGATCGGCCGGTGGGCGAGGTCACGCGGGAGATGCTCGCGGCAGTGCGCTCGCTCGGCGGGCCGGCCGAGATCAACCTCACGCCGCAGGAGACGCCGTGGAAGACCGCGCTGGACGAGGACACCGAGCACGCGTCCTACGACCGCGACCAGGTGCGGACCTACTTCGCCGCCGCGACGCGCGTGGCGCTCGCGCTGAGCGCCTTCCGCGCGCCCTACCGCGGGCGCTCGACGCCGGTCAACGCGTGGTGGGGCTCCTTCGACCTCGCCGTCAACCTCTTCTCGGGGCTGTCCGCCAAGCCGCCGTCCGACGACTTCATCGTGCGCAACGCGATGGACGCCCAGGAGGTCGCGATCGGCTGGTGGCCGGGCGGCCCGGACTACCCGAAGGCCGCGTTCTACGCGTATGCGCACCCGGCCCCGGAGGGCTTTGCGGGTGCGACGCTGGCGCCGGACGCCGCACGCTGGGACGGCGACCTCGGCGAGTACATCCTGGACTGGGACGACGTGATCGCCGCCGACGACCCGCACGCGGCGGCGGTGCAGTTCGCTCGCTCGGCCTTCCAGCACGCCTGCCTGGCGTGCGCCTGGGACCAGGCGCTGGCGGCAAGTGCAGAGGGAGTTCCGCCGCCGGTCGACTGAGCGCGCCTTCCGGCTGAGCGCACGCACGCGCGATCGTGGCGCCGATGCTGCGCCAACCGCAGCAACCGCGCCACGACCACCCAAGGCACGCGCGATCGTGGCGCCGATGCTGCCCCATCCGCAGCAACCGCGCCACGACCGCCATCGCCGCCTCGCGGGTGATCACGTCCACAACCAGCTACCGGCCGCCAACGGCGACCGCGCCAAGGCTCACACCAACCGCCCACGCTCGATGCGCGCGCCTGCCACCTACCTCAGGAACGGCGGGATCTCGATGTCGTCGTCGGGGATCTCCAGCGAGGAGCGCTGGCGATCGTCGATACGCGGGTTGCGATCCATGCGCCGGGCGCTCTGGCGTGTCTCCTCGCGCGCGGTGCGCGGGCGGGCGCGCCCGTGGTCGAAGCCGGTCGCGATGACCGTCACGCGGACCTCGTCGCCCTGTGCCTCGTCGATCACCGCGCCGAAGATGATGTTCGCGTTCGGCGCCGCCGCCTCGCGCACGATCTCGGCGGCCTCGTTGACCTCGAACAGGCCGAGGTCCTTGCCGCCGGTCATGTTCAGCAGGATCCCGGTCGCGCCCTCGACGTCCTCTTCGATGAGCGGGCTGGAGATCGCGATGCGCGCGGCCTCGGCGGCGCGGTTCTCGCCGTTGGAGGTGCCGATGCCCATGAGCGCCGAGCCGGCGTCCTGCATGATCGTGCGCACGTCGGCGAAGTCGAGGTTGATCAGGCCCGGGATCGTGATGAGGTCGGTGATGCCCTGGACGCCCTGGCGCAGGACGTTGTCGGCCTCGCGGAAGGCGTCGAGCATCGTCGTGCGGCGCTCGACGACCGACAGCAGCTTCTCGTTGGGGATCACGATCAGCGTGTCGACGACCTCGCGCAGGCGATCGATGCCCTCCTCGGCCTGACGGGTCCGCTGGCTGCCCTCGAACTCAAACGGCTTCGTGACGACGCCGACCGTCAGCGCGCCGATCTCGTTCTTGGCGATCTCGGCGATGACCGGTGCTGCACCGGTGCCCGTGCCGCCACCCTCGCCCGCGGTGACGAAGACCATGTCGGCACCCTTGAGCGCCTCCTTGATGTCGTCGCGCGACTCGCCCGCAGCGCCGAAGCCGACCTCGGGGCTGGCGCCGGCGCCCAGGCCCTTGGTCAGTTGGTGGCCGATGTTGAGCTTGATGTCGGCGTCCGTCATCTGCAGGGCCTGGGCGTCGGTGTTGGCCGAGATGAACTCCACGCCGCGCAGCCCGGCGTCGACCATGCGGTTGACGGCGTTCGTGCCGCCGCCGCCGACGCCGACGACCTTGATGACCGCGAGATAGCTGCTGCTGGATTCCATGTGGACGCGTCCGACCCTTGAGTTAGCGTTGAGAGATTTTGCTCTCCGGCCCGATCCTGCGCAAACCACAGTAAGCACGGGCGAGAACGGATGTCAACGTGAAGTCTACCCGCGCAAGAATGATTGCAGAACGCAGGAGTCTCGACCTGAGCAGGAGAATCGACTCCTCGCTGCCATCAACCTAAAGCTGAGGTTCAGTGTATGCCGGTCGGGGCTGTAGACCACCGGCCACCGGCCGCTCGGGAACGCGCAGGTCGACGTACGAGGCGCCGCGCGACGTCCGGTGCGCGAGCACCGCAGCGGCCGCTCCCCACTTCGCTTTGAGCTGCGCCGCGCCGCCGAAGTAGAGCTTCGGCCCGCCGGCCACCGTGGCCGCCAGCCCACGCGGGCCGCGGTACACGCGGTCGATCCGCGCGCGCAGCGCGCGCGGTGCCGCGCCGAGCAGACGGACCGCACCGAGCGTCTCCCCGCGCGCGAGGCGGCTCCCACCGGGCGTCGAGCGCACTCCGACGATCGGCAGGTCGCGCGTGGTGGCTCCGCGCAGCAGCGTGCCGTCGCCGGCGACCGCCGTCGCGTTGCCGCCCGACGTGCGCAGCGCCGCCACGGGCTCGTAGGCGTTTATCACGATCCGCAGTCCGTGCGGGAAGTCGGTCTCGGTGCGCAGGCTGCGCACGACCGGGTACTGCGAGACCGCACCGAGCAGCGCGTTCTCGCGCACGTTGAACGTCGTCATGTCCATCCCCTCGGCGACGAGCGCGCGCCGGATCTGCTCGGCCTGCGGACCTTCGATGCCCTTGACGGTGACGGTCTCGACGCGCACGAGGGAGCTGCTGCGAAGCCACAGCGCGAGCGGGGCGAGCACCACGAGCAGCACGGTGATGCCGAGGACCACGCGCGTGCGGCGGCGGGCGAACGGGGCCATCGCTGAGGAGTTCGCCGCCACGGCGCCGGACCCTTCCCCACCAACTTCGGTGGGCCGTCCAGGACGGCCCACGAGTGGTCGGCCCCGTAGGGTGGCCTGCCGATGGCGACCACACCACTCTCCGAGCTGACGACGCTGCGCCTCGGCGGTCCCGCCGAGCGGATCGTCGACGCCGCGGACGACGACACGCTGCTGGAGGCCGTCCGCCTCGCGGACGCCGCGCAGGACCCGCTGCTCCTGCTCGCGGGCGGCAGCAACGTCGTCGTCGCCGACGCCGGATTTGCCGGCACGGTCGTGCGCGTCCTGACGCGCGGCGTGCACTCCTTTCAGATGAGCGACGGCCGGCTGCAGCTCGATGTCGCGGCCGGCGAGAACTGGGACGCGCTCGTCGCCGCCTGCGTCGAGCAGGGGCTGTCGGGCATCGAGGCGCTGTCGGGGATCCCGGGCAGCGTCGGCGCGACGCCGATCCAGAACGTCGGCGCCTACGGCCAGGAGGTCGCCGATGTCCTCGTCGGCGTCCGGGCGCTGGACCGGCTGACGGGCGACATCCACGACCTCGACAACGAGGCCTGCCTCTTTGACTACCGCTCGAGCGTCTTCAAGCGCGACCCCGGCCGCTGGCTCGTGCTGCGGGTGCGCTTCGCGCTCGAGCGCACGCCCGAGTCAGAGCCCGTCCGCTACGCCGAGCTTGCGCGCCGGCTGGGCATCGCGGAGGGCGCCCGCGCGCCGCTGCGCGCGGTCCGCGACGGCGTCCTGGCGCTGCGGCGCGCCAAGGGGATGGTGCTCGACGGCGACGACCCCGACACGGTCAGCGCGGGGTCCTTCTTCACGAACCCGATCCTGCGCACGCGCGACTTCGATGCCTTCGCGCAGCGTGCGGCGCAGCACCTCGGCGCCGATGTCCGCCCGCCCGCGTGGCCGGTCGCCGAGCGCCTGGTGAAGACGTCGGCGGCGTGGCTGATCGAGCGCGCGGGCTTCACCCGCGGGCACGGCAACCCAGACGGGATCGCGATCTCCTCCAAGCACACCCTGGCGCTCACGAACCGCGGCGCGGGGACGACGCAGGAGCTCGTCGCGCTCGCGCGCAAGATCGCCGCCGGCGTGCACGAGGTCTTCGGCGTGCAGCTCGTGCCCGAGCCGGTGTTCGTCGGGCACGACTGGTGAGCTCGGCGCCGCGGGCCGCCCCGGGCGCGCCGTGCCGGCACCGACCTCCGGCTAGCCCGCCACGAGCCGGCGCCCGAGCGCGTCGACGTCGCCCGCGCCGAGCACGAGGCACAGGTCGCCGTCGCGCAGCGTGGCGCGCAGCAGCCGCTCGGCGGCGTCGAAGTCGACGGCCCACGCGACGGGGCGCCCGCGCGCGGCGTCGGCGGCGTGCTCGGCGATCAGCAGCCCCGTCACGCCCGGATAGTCGGCGGCGCGCTCGCGCGACGGGTAGACGTCGAGCACGACGGCGGCGTCGGCCTGCGCGAGCGCGGCGCCGAACTCGCGCGCGAGCAGCTGCGTGCGCGAGAAGAGGTGCGGCTGGAAGACCGCGACGACGCGCCGGTGCCCGAGCGTGCGGGCGGCGGCGATCGTCGCGCGCAGCTCGGTCGGGTGGTGGGCGTAGTCGTCGACGACGAGCGCGCCGGACGCCGTCGTGCCGAGCCGCTCGAAGCGCCGGCCGGCGCCGCGGAAGTCGGCCAGCGCGCCGGCGAGCTGCGTCCGCGGCGCACCCGCGATCGTGCACGCCGTCAGCGCGGCCGCGGCATTGGCGACGTTGTGCGCGCCGGGCACGACAAGGCTCACGAGCTGCCCGGCCCAGACGAAGCGCGATCCGCCGGCGCTCAGCTCGATCTGCGACGCGCCGGAGAAGGCGGCCTCGGCGATGCCGACGCGGTCCAGGAAGGACTCGGCCGCGGGCTCGTCAGCGACGACGCGGCGCAGCGCGCTGCGCAGAAACTCGCCGAACGCGTGCTCGAGCTCGACGTGCGACGCGTAGGTCGTGTGGTGGTCGAGCTCGATGTTCGTGATGACGCCGATCTCCGGCGAGAGCTGCAGAAACGAGCGGTCGGACTCGTCGGCCTCGACCACGAGCCACTCGCCCGCCCCGTAGGCGGCGTTCGTGCCGGGGCCGCCCGAGCCCGAATCTCCGGGCGGGCGCAGCTCGCCGCCGATGACGAACGTCGGCTCCCAGCCGAGCGACAGCAGCGCGTGCGCCGCCATCGACGCGGTCGTCGTCTTGCCATGCGTCCCGGCGACAGCGATCGTCCGCCGCAGGCGGCTCAGCTCGCCGAGCAGCGCGCCGCGGTGGATCTCGCTCAAGCCGCGCTCGCGCCCGGCCGCGCGCTCCGGGTTCTCGAACGCCGTCGCCGTCGACACGATGATCTCGACGTCGTCGCCGACGGGCACGTTCGCTGCGTCGTAGCCGATCACCGGCGCGATCGCGCGCGCGCGGACATGCACGAGGTACGGCGTGTCGACGGCGTCCGAGCCCGTGACGGTGGCACCGAGCTCCCCGGCGATCAGCGCCAGGCCGCTCATCCCGGCCCCGCCGATGCCGACGAAGTGCAGCCGCCGCCCCTTCCAGTCGTTCATCGCGAGCGGCTCGCCGAAACCGCGCCGGCAGCGGCGAGCACCTCGTCGGCGACCGCCTGCGCGGCGTCAGGGCGCGCGAGCGCCGCCGACGCGCGGGCCATCGCTCCCAGCCGCGACGGGTCGCCCAGCAGCGCGCCGACCACGCTGCCCAGGCGCGCCGCCGTCAGCTCGCCGTCGGGCACGACGACCGCCGCGCCGGCCTGCTGCATCCAGCGCGCGTTGGCGGTCTGGTGGTCGGCGCTCGCGTGCGGATAGGGCACGAGGATCGCGGGCTTGCCGGCGCCCGCGATCTCGAAGATCGAGCCGCCGGCGCGGGCGACGCAGAGGTCGCAGGCCGCCAGCGCCTCGCCGAAGTCGTCGATGTACGGGCGCAGGTCGTAGTGCGTGCCGTCGACGCGCGCCGCGAGCGCGTCGTAGTCGCGCGTTCCCGCCGCGTGCAGGACGCGAAACGGCGCGGCCGCGAACGCCTCGACAGCGGCCTCGTTGATCGTGCGCGCACCGAGGGAGCCGCCGAACACGAGCACGCACTGATCGCCGTCGCGCAGGTCAAAGCGCGCTCGCGCCGCGTCGACGTCGCTGGCCGGGGGCGCCACCGGCCGGCCGGTGACGCGGTAGCGCGGCCCGTCGCGGCCGTCGATCGGGAACGCGAGGCAGACGCGCCGCGCGCGCGGCGCGAGCAGCCGGTTCGCCATGCCCAGGTGGCTGTCGGCCTCGGTCAGGACGAGCGGGACGCGCCGCGCGAGCGCCGCCAGCCCGACCGGGCCCGCGACGTCGCCGCCGCCGCCGAGCACCGCCGCCGGCCGTAACTCGCGCAGGATCGCACGGGCGACGCCGACCGCGGCGCTCGCCCGCAGCGCGGCGCGCGCGGCGCGCAGCGGGTTGGTCCGGCTCAGCCCCTCGACGCGGATCGTGCGCAGCTCATAGCCGGCGGCGGGAACGAGCTCGGCCTCGGCCCGCTCGCCGCCGACGAAGACGACGTCAGCGCCCGCCGCCCTCAGCCGCTCGGCCACCGCCAGCGCCGGAACGACGTGGCCGGCCGTCCCGCCCGCTGCGATCAACACTTTCAGCACCGCCTGATCCTTGCGCATCCTCGCGTCGGCCGGCCGGCTCGCCGGGCAGCGCGACGAGATGGCTCGTGCTGCGCGCGGCGATGTTCAGCAGCAGCCCCATCGTCGCGAGCAGGACCAGCAGCGAGCTCGAACCCGACGAGATGAACGGCAGCGGCACGCCCGTCAGCGGCGCGATCCCGAGCACGGCGAAGATGTTCAGCAGCGCCTGGCACATGATCAGCGCCGTCAGCCCCGCCGCCAGCAGCTGGGCGTAGCGCGTGGCCGCGGTCTTGGCCGTTCGCAGCCCGGCGTAGCCGATCAGGCCGTAGAGGAAGAGCAGGCCGCAGACGCCGGCGATCCCGAGCTCCTCGCCGATCACGGCGAGGATGAAGTCCGTGTGCGCCTCGGGCAGATAGAAGACCTTCTGCACCGACTCGCCGAGCCCGACGCCGAAGAAGCCGCCCGAGCCGAGCGCGATCTGGCCCTGGACGGACTGAAAGCCGATCGAGTCGGCGTGCGCCCATGGGTTGATGAAGGCCGTCAGCCGCGCCGCGCGGTAAGGCTCGATCAGGATGAAGAGCATCACGAGCACGACGCCGATGGCGGCGATCTTGCCGATCAGGCCCAGCGGGATCCCGGCCACGAGCAGCAGCGCGCCGAGCGTGAAGGCGATGACGAGCGACGTGCCGAGGTCCGGCTGCGTCGCGATCAGCGCCATCGCGGCGGCGGCGACGAGCAGCAGCGGCCCGGTGACGCCCTTGACGGTCTTCAGCCGTCCGGGCGTCGTCGCGAGCAGCCCCGCGGCGTAGAGCACGAGCGCGAGCTTCATGAGCTCCGACGGCTGAAACTGCACCGGGCCGACGCCGAGCCAGCGCCGCGCGCCGTTGACCTCGATCCCGATGCCGGGGATCTTCACGGCGACCAGCAGCACGAACGAGAAGCCCAGCAGCGCCGGCGTGACGCGCGGCAGCAGCTCCAGGCCGCCGCGGGCGAGCAGCTGCATCACGACGAGGCCGACCGCGCCGAAGCCGAGGTACTTGACGAGGTACACCGTCCCGTCGCCCTGGCCTTCGAGCAGCGTGCGCGCCGACGAGGCGCTGTAGACCATGACGGCTCCGGCGGCCAGCAGGCAGAGCGTCGCGGTGAAGAGGATGTTGTACTCGACCGGCTTGGGCTTGCGCCGGGACTTCGGCACAGCGGAGACGCTCATCGGCCGGGCGGCGGGGGCCATCCCCCGCGCTTTCGACGCGCGCGCGGCGATTCCTCGGCCCTTGGACGGGTTTACGTCACGGCTCGCGGCGCCGCGGGCGAACGGTGGCCGCGCCCGGGCGGCCGGTCCGTGTCGGTCGTCACGCAGCGCCCGTACGGCGAGGTGCCATATTTGAGGCATGCCGATCGCCTTCGTGTTCGCCGGCGGGACCTGGTTGTTCCTGGGCTTCGTCGTGCTGCTCTTTCTCGCGATCTCGCACGGCTACTACACGCGCAGCGGCAGCGCGATCAACCAGCGCCCGTACAACAACGGCTCCGGCGACGCTCCCGGCGCCGAGATCCCGAGCACGATCGGTCGCGACGTCGCCCGCCGCGACTACTCGCGCGGCACGCGCTGAGCGGTCGTCCGCCACGAGCGCGTCATCGCGCCGCGGACGAGGGCTCCCGGCGCGCCCATCGCGAATGGCCGAGTCTCGGACAAAAGCTGCCATGAACCGCACTAGTTTTGCCAGAGTCTTGACAAAACATCGTCGCTTCGGGCACAGTTGCTCCGATGCAACCTGTCGGATCAGGCTCGCTCGAGTCACTCCGGGAGCGCAACCGGCGTGAGCTGCTCGCCACGCTGCGCCGCCACGGCAGCGCCAGTCGCGCGGACCTCGCGCGGCTGACGGGGCTGTCGCGGTCGACCGTCTCGACGCTGATCTCCGAGCTGCAGGTCAGCGGCTTCGTCGTGGAGCGCGAGCCCGGCGGCGACGGGCGCGTATCGCAGCAGGGCCGGCCCCCGACGCTGCTCACGCTCGATCGCTCCGCGGGTCTCGTGCTCGGCATCGACTTCGGCCACGAGCGCGTGCACGTCGCGATCGCCGACCTGTCGCGCACGATCCTCGCCGAGCGCGTCCACGAGCTCGACGTCGATCGCTCGGCGGTGCAGGCCCTCGCGGCGGCCGTGCGGCTGACCGACGAGGTCGTCGAGGCCGCCGACGTCGGGCGCGACCGCATCCTCGGCGCCGGCGTCGGCCTGTCGGGCCCGATCGACGTCGCCGCGGGCGCCGTCCACGCCGGCAAGATCCTGCCCGGCTGGGCCGGCGTGCGGCCGGTCGACGAGCTCGCCGCGCGGTTGAGCCTGCACGTGCACCTCGACAACGACGCGAACCTCGGCGCGCTGGCGGAGGTCACGCTCGGCGCCGGCATCGGCGCGCGCGACGCGATCTACATCATGGTCTCCGGCGGCGTCGGCGCCGGCCTGATCCTCGGCGGCGAGCTGTATCGCGGCACCGGCGGCACGGCGGGCGAGCTCGGCCACGTCCTCGTCGACGAGACCGGCCCGATCTGCCGCTGCGGCAACCGCGGCTGCCTGGAGATGATGGCCGGCGGGCGCGCGATCATCGAGCTGCTGCGCCCCAGCCACGGCGACGACCTCACGCTCGACGAGGTCATCGCGCTCGTCGAGGAGGGCGATTCGGGCGCGCGCCGTGCGATCGCCGACGCCGGCCGCGTGCTCGGCCGCTCGGTCGCCGCGATCGTCAACGCCTTCAACCCCGAGCTCGTGATCGTCGGTGGCGACCTCAGCGGCGCCGGCGACGTGCTGCTCGACCCACTTCGGGAAGCGGTCCACCGCTACGCCATCCCCTCGGCGGCGCAGGACGTTCGCATCACCCGCGGCGTGCTGGGCGACCGTGCCGAGGTTCTCGGCGCGCTCGAGCTCGCAGCACGGCAATCGGACGTCGCAGCTCCGGCGGCGCCCACCACGGTCAACCGACCACACAGAGGAAAGGCAGTCACATGAAGGTCATGCAAGGAGGAACCCGTCGTCGAGCCGTGCCGCTGACGATGGCTGCCGGTGCTGCGGCACTGGCACTGTTCGTCGCCGGCTGCGGCGACGACGACGACGGCGGCGAGAGCGCTTCGTCGTCGTCAGGCGATGCGAAGGCCGGCAAGGTCGCGGTCCTGCTGCCGGACTCGAAGTCGTCCGTGCGCTGGGAGACCGTCGACCGGCCGTTTCTGAAGCAGGCCTTCGAGAAGGCCGGCGTGGATGCCGAGATCCAGAACGCCGAGGGCGACAAGTCCGCCCAGCAGCAGCAGGCCGAGCAGGCGATCACGAACGGCGCGAAGGTGCTGCTGCTCGTCAACCTGGACTCCGGCAGCGGTGCGGCGATCGCCGCCAACGCCAAGTCGCAGGGCGTCAAGGTCATCGACTACGACCGCCTGACGCTGAAGGGCGATTCGGACTACTACGTCTCCTTCGACAACGAAGAGGTCGGGCGCCTGCAGGGCCAGGGCCTCGTCGACTGCCTCGAGGGCGAGACCAAGCCGGCTGTCGCCGTTCTCAACGGCTCGCCGACCGACAACAACGCGACGCTGTTCAAGGCGGGCTATGACTCGGTCATCAACCCGAAGTTCAAGTCCGGCGAGTGGACCGAGGTCGCCGATCAGTCCGTGCCCGACTGGGACAACCAGAAGGCGCTGACGATCTTCGAGCAGATGCTGCAGAAGTCCTCCAACAAGGTCGACGGCGTGCTCGCTGCCAACGACGGCCTCGGCAACGCCGCGATCTCGGCGCTCAAGCAGCGCAAGCTCGAGCAGATCCCGGTCACCGGCCAGGACGCGACGCTGCAGGGCGTCCAGAACATCGTCAACGGCGATCAGTGCATGACCGTCTACAAGGCGATCAAGAAGGAGGCCGACGCGGCTGCCGCGCTGGCGATCTCGCTCGCCAAGGGCGACGAGCCGACCGGCGTGACCGGCTCGGTCAACAACGAGAACCGTGACGTCCCGTCCGTGCTGCTCAAGCCGGTCGCGGTCACGAAGGAGAACATCAAGGAGTACATCGGCGAGCCGGACTTCCCCAAGCAGGAGGAGATCTGCGCCGGCAAGCTCGCCGGCAAGTGCCAGGCGGTCGGCTTGTCATGACCGTGACCACCGACGTTGGGGGACCGCGCGAGCGGTCCCCCGGCGCGGGGCCGATCCTGGAGCTCAAGGGAGTCTCCAAGCGCTTCGGCGCCGTGCAGGCACTCCACGAAGTCGACTTCGACGTGACGCCCGGCGAGGTGACAGCGCTCGTCGGCGACAACGGCGCCGGCAAGTCCGTGACGATCAAGTGCATCGCCGGCATCTATCCGATCGACAGCGGCGAGATCCTCTGGCAGGGAAGGCCCGTCGAGATCCACGGCCCGAAGGACTCCGCGGCGCTGGGGATCGAGATCGTCTACCAGGACCTCGCGCTCGCCGACAACCTCGACGTCGTGCAGAACATGTACCTCGGGCGCGAGGAGATCACCCCCTTCCACGCGCTCGACGAGACGAAGATGGAGCGCCGCTGCAAGGAGACGCTCAGCTCGCTGTCTGTGACGACGATCCGCTCGGTGCGCCAGACGGTGGCGGGCCTGTCGGGCGGTCAGCGCCAGTCGATCGCCGTCGCCAAGGCCGTCATGTGGAACTCGCGCCTGGTGATCCTCGACGAGCCGACCGCGGCGCTCGGCGTCGCGCAGACGCGGCAGGTGCTCGACCTCGTCAGGCGCCTTGCCGACCAGGGGCTCGCGGTCATGCTCGTGTCGCACAACCTGCACGACATCTTCGAGGTCGCCGACCGCATCACGGTCCTGCGCCTGGGCCAGGACGTCGCGCGCTTCAACACCAAGGAGACCAACCAGCGCGAGGTCGTCGAGGCCATCACGGCGGGCAAGCTGTCGACGGTTCCCGGTGCCGAGGAGGCGCACGTCCGATGAGCGCGATCACTCCCCCACTCCCGACGCCCGCGGCGGCGCCGACGGCGACGATCGGCGCCTACGCCAGGCGCTGGGCGGAGAACGTGCGCGGCGGAGAGCTCGGCAGCCTGCCGATCATCCTCGGCCTGCTCATCATCTGCGTCGTCTTCCAGGTCCAGAACGACCGCTTCCTGACGGCCGGCAACTTCGTCAACCTCATGGTGCAGGGCGCGGCCTTCGCGCTCGTCGCGATGGGGATCGTGTTCGTCCTGCTGCTGGGCGAGATCGACCTCTCCGTCGGCTACGTCAGCGGCGTCGCGGGCGTCCTGACGGCGCTGCTGCTGCTGCCCGACGGCTCGTCGGTCCCGACGGCGGTCGCGATCGCCGCGGCGCTCGGGTCGGGCGTGCTGATCGGCACGCTGCACGGGCTGGTCATCACGAAGATCGGGATCCCGTCGTTCGTCGTGACGCTGGCCGGCCTGCTGGCCTGGAACGGCGTCGTGCTGCTGTTGATCGGCAGCCGCGGCACCGTCGTGCTGCAGGACGACTTCGTCATCGGCTTTGCCAACGACTTCCTCAGCGAGGGAGCCGCCTGGGTGCTCATGTTGCTGGCGGTCGGCGCATACGCCGGCGTCCAGCTGTGGGGCCTGCGCAAGCGCGCGGCGGCCGGGCTGTCCAACGACCCGCTGCTGATCGTGGGCTTGCGGATCCTCGGCCTCTTCGTCGCGCTGGCCTGCGTGGTGTACGTCGTCAACCAGGACCGTGGCCTGCCGTACGTGGCCGTCCTCGTCGGCGTGCTGCTCGTGTTCTGGACCTACGTCCTGCGGCGCACGCGCTTCGGGCGCCACGTCTACGCCGTCGGCGGCAACGCCGAGGCGGCGCGGCGGGCGGGCATCAACGTCGACCGGATCAAGATCATCTGCTTTGCGATCGCGTCGCTGATGGCTGCCGTGGGCGGCATCGTGCTCGCCTCTCGGCTGCGCTCGGTGGACACGAACGCGGGCGGCGGCGCGATCCTGCTGTACTCGATCGCCGCCGCCGTTATCGGCGGCACGAGCCTGTTCGGCGGCCGCGGCCACATCAAGGCGGCCCTGCTGGGCGCGCTCGTGATCGCGAGCATCGACAACGGCCTGGGCCTGCTCGGCCTCAGCTCCGGGACGAAGTTCGTCGTGACCGGGCTCGTGCTGCTGCTGGCCGTCGCCGTCGACTCGTTCTCGCGCCGCGGGCGGGCGCAATCGGGCAGAGCATGAGCGGGGCCACGGAGGGCCTCGACGGAAAGGTCGCAATCGTCACCGGCGCCAGCCGCGGCATCGGTGCCGCGGTCGCGCGCCGGCTGGCGGGCGCCGGCGTCGCGCTCGGGCTCGCCTCCCGCAGCGGCGACGACCTCGGGATCGGCGGAGCTGTATCCATGAGCACCGACGTCCGCGATCCCGCGCAGGTCCAGGCGCTCGTGGCGGCGACGATCGAGGCGCACGGCCGCCTGGACATCGTCGTCGCCAGTGCCGGCGTCGGCGCGTACGGGCCGTTTCTCGAGCTCGATCCCGAGCAGCTCGAGCTCATGATCGACGTCAACCTCAAGGGCGTGCTGTACACCGCGCGCGCGACGCTGGCGCACCTCGTCGCGGGCGGCGGCGGCGACTTCGTGTCGCTCGCGTCGGTGGCGGGCGTCAACGCGTTTCCGGGCGAGGCGGTCTACAACGCGTCGAAGTTCGGGCAGGTCGGCTTCGTGCGGTCGCTGGACATCGAGCTGCGCGAGCACGGCGTGCGCTGCTCGAACATCTGCCCCGGCGGCGTCGCGACGGACTTCGCGATCGGCACGGGACGCACGGCGGACATGCCCGAGCTCGCGCAGATGATGAGCGCCGACGACGTCGCCGAGGTCGTCATGTTCGCGCTCACGCGGCCGCGCTCGATGCGGCTCATGACGACGACGTTCCGGCCCATGGGCGAGGCCTCGTGGGGATAGAGGATGGGCCGGTGGCATGGGGCATCCTGTCGACCGCGCGCATCGGCGCGCGCCTGGTCGAGGGCGCGCGCCAGACCGATCGGGCCGAGATCGTCGCGGTCGCCAGTCGCAACGAGCCCGCGGCGCAGCAGTTCGCCGAGACGCACGACATCCCCCGCGCGCACGGCTCCTACGACGCGCTGCTGGCCGATCGCGCCGTCGAGGCGGTCTACATCCCGCTGCCCAACAGCATGCATGTCGACTGGACGCTGCGCGCGCTGCAGGCCGGCAAGCACGTGCTCTGCGAGAAGCCGATGGAGCGCCGGCCCGAGCGGGTCGTGCAGGCCTTCGATCTGGCGCAGGAGCGCGGGCTCGTGCTCAGCGAGGCGTTCATGTGGCGCCACAATCCGCAGACGCTGGCGCTGCGCGCGCTGCTCGATGACGGCGCGATCGGCGCCGTGCGCCTGATCCGGGCGAGCTTCTCGTTCGTGCTCGACCGCGACCCCGACGTGCGCCTGGACCCGGCGCTCGACGGCGGCGCGCTGATGGACGTCGGCTGCTACGCGGTGAGCGGCGTGCGTCTCGTCGCCGGCGGCGAGCCGACGAGCATCGCGGCGCAGGTCGTGACCGGGCCGACGGGCGTCGACCTGCGCCTGACCGGGCTGCTGCGCTTCGACGGCGACGTGCTGGCGATCGTCGACTGCGGCCTGGATGTAACGAGCCGCAGCGAGCTCGAGATCGCCGGCAGCGAGGGGCGCATCGTGCTCGGCGACCCGTGGCACTGCATCGACCCGAAGATCGTCGTCGAGCGCGGCTCCGGGCAGGAGATCGTGGAGGTGCAGCGCGCCGACAGCTACCGCCTCGAGCTTCACGACATGGCCGCGGCGATCCGCGACGACCGCCCGCCGCTGCTCGGGCGCGAGGACGCGCTCGGCCAATCGCGCGCGATACACGCGCTCTATCGCGCGGCCGCCGAAGGTTGCGCGGTGGCGGTCGGATGAGCCGCCCACTGCGCGTCGCGATCGCCGGCTACGGCCTGGCCGGCGAGGTCTTCCATGCCCCGCTCGTGGCCGCCACCGAAGGGCTCTCGCTCGTCGCGTTGACCACGTCCGACCCCGCGCGCGCGGCGCGCGCGCGGGAGGCCTACCGCGATGTCGACGTGTACGCCGACGCCGACGAGTTGCTGCGCCGGCGCGCGGGCGACCTCGACCTGCTCGTCGTCGCGACGCCCAACCGGCTGCACGTGCCGATCGCGCGCAGCGCGCTCACGCACCGCATCGCGGTCGTCATGGACAAGCCGCTCGCCGCCGAGGCGGCGCCCGCGGCCGCGCTCGTCGACGACTTCCACGCTGCCGCAGTCCCGTTCACGGTCTTTCAGAACCGGCGCTGGGACGGCGACTTCCTGACGGTGCAGCGGATCGTCGACGCCGGCGAGCTCGGGCCGATCACGCGCTTCGAGTCGCGCTACGAGCGCTTCCGCCCCGCGGTCGATCCCGACGCCTGGCGCGAGCGCGCCGCCGCGGACGAGGGCGGCGGGCTGCTGCTCGACCTCGGCGCGCACCTGATCGACCAGGCGCTGACGCTGTTCGGCTACCCGCAGCGCGTCTACGCCGAGATCGCCGCGCGGCGACGCGGCGCGCAGGTCGACGACGACGTCTTCGTCGCGCTCGAGCATGCCGGCGGGGTGCGATCGCATCTGTGGATGAGCGCGATCGCGCCTGTCGGCGGGCGCTCGCTGCGCGCGAGCGGGACGCGCGCCGGGATCGAGACGCCGGGCCTGGATCCGCAGGAGGACCAGCTCGCCGCCGGGCTGCGTCCGGGCGCCGCGGGCTGGGGGGCGGGCGAACCCGCGCGCTGGGTCGACGCGTCCGGCGCGCGCACGCGCGAGATCGAGCCCGGCGCCTACGAGAGGTTCTACGCGGGCGTCCGCGACGCCCTGCGCGACGCGACGCCGATGCCCGTCGACGCGCGCGACAGCGTCGCCGCGCTGCGCGTCATCGAGGCCGCGCGGCGCAGCGCGCGGAGCGCAGAGGTGATCGAGATGTCTACGCAGGAGGAAGCGTCATGAAGACAAGCCTTGGCATCTGGGCGATGGGCCCGATGGTCACCCGCTTCAACCCCGGCGGCTACAAGCCCGAGCTGGCCGGACTGAGTACCGCCGAGCACGTGCGCACCGCCGTCGCGGGCCTGGAGGGACTGATCGACGACTACGAGTTTCACTTCCCGCAGGAGCTCTCCGACGACAACCTCGACGACGTGCGCGAAGCACTCGACGGCCACGGCGTCTACGCGATCGCCAGCGGGATGCACCTCGACAACCGCTTCGCCCGCGGCGGCCTCTCCTCGCCCGACGACGCGATCCGTGCGGAGGCCGTGCGGCAGACCGTCACCTGCGCCGAGTTCGCCGGCCGGCTCGGCGCGCGGATGATCATCTGGCCCGGCATCGAGGGCTACAACTACCCCTTCCAGACGCCGTACGCGACCAGCTGGGCGCGGCTGATCGACGGCATCGGCGAGGCCGCGAGGAAGCTCGCCGAGTTCGACCAGATCCTGCTGCTCGAGCACAAGAACTCCGAGCCCGCGATGAAGATCCACATGGGCAACGTCGGGATGACGCTGCACGTGATCCACACGCTGCGCGCGCGCGGGATCCACAACGTGCAGGTCAACATGGACTGGCAGCACCTGATCATGAACGGCGAGAACCTCGCCGAGTACGCCGCGCTGCTCGCGGCGGAGGGGCTGCTCGGCCACCAGCACGCGAACTCCGGCTGGGGCACGTTCGACGACGACAACATGGTCGGCGCGACGGCGTTCATGGAGACGCTCGAGCTCGCCGTCGAGCTGCGCCGAGCGGAGTACGGCGCCCGTGGCGAGCGGCTGGGCTTTGACCTGTACCCGTACACCGAGGACGCCGTCGACGTCGTCAAGCGCAGCGTGCTGCAGTGGCGTTTCATCGACGGCGCCGCGTCGCGGATCGACGAGCAGGCGCTGCGCGAGGCGCAGGGGCGCAAGGACGCGATCGGTGCCTACGAGCTCGTGTACGCGGCGCTCGGCGCGTGACGCTGCTGGCGGGCCTGGACATCGGCACGTCGTCGGTCAAGGGGTTGCTCGTCGATCCCGCCGACGGGACGGTCGTCGCGCGTGCGGAGGCCGAGCATCCGCTGTCGACGCCGCGCCCGGGCTGGGCCGAGCAGGACCCCGAGGACTGGTGGGCCGGCGCGCAGGTCGTGCTCGGCGCGCTGCGCGAGGCGGGCGCGATCGCGGGCATCGGGCTGAGCGGGCAGATGCACGGCCTCGTGGCGCTCGACGCGAGTGGGCGCGTGCTGCGCCCGGCGATGCTGTGGAACGACGGCCGCACGGGCGCCGAGTGCACGCAGATCGAGCAGCGTGTCGGCCTCGACGCGCTGATCGCCCAGACCGGCAACCGCGCGCTGCCGGGGTTCACGGCGCCGAAGCTCGTGTGGCTCGCGCGCCACGAGCCGGAGCTCTACGCGCAGATCGACCGCATCATGCTGCCCAAGGACTACGTCCGCCTGCGCCTCTGCGGCGAGCACGCGACCGACGTCGCCGACGCCTCGGGAACGCTGCTCTTCGACGTCGCGCAGCGGCGCTGGAGCGATGCCGTGGTGGAGGCGCTCGACGTCGATCCGGGCTGGCTGCCGCGCGCGCTCGAGTCGCCGGCGTGCAGCGGCGTGACGTCCGCCGGGACGCCGATCGCGGCGGGCGCCGGCGACCAGGCCGCGGGCGCGCTGGGCGTCGGCGTCGACCGGCCGGGGCCCGCGTCGGTGGTGCTCGGTACGTCGGGCGTCGTGTTCGCCGCGTCGGACGCGTTCGCCGCCGATCGCGCTGCGCGCGTGCACTCCTTCTGCCACGCCGTGCCGGGCGCGTGGCACAGCATGGGCGTGATGCTGTCGGCCGCCGGCTCGTTGCGCTGGCTGCGCGACGCCGTCGCGCCGGGCGGCGACTTCGCCGCGCTGCTGGCCGAGGCCGAGCGCTGGGAGCCGGGCGTCGAGGGCCTGACGTTCCTGCCATATCTCGCCGGCGAGCGCACGCCGCACGCCGATCCCGACGCGCGCGGAGCGTTCACGGGGCTGTCGCTGCGCCACGACCGCGGCGCGCTCGTGCGCGCGGTGCTCGAAGGCGTCGCCTTCGGCCTGCGCGACGTCCTCGATCTCGTCTCCGAGCTGTCCGGGCGCCCCGATCTCGGCCGGGTCTCGGGCGGGGGCGCGCGCAGCCGGCTGTGGCTGCAGATCCTTGCGTCGGTGCTGGAGCTGCCGTTGCAGCGCACGGCGGTCGACGAGGGCGCGTCCTTCGGCGCGGCGCTGCTCGGCGGCGTCGCCGCGGGAGCGTTCGCCGACGTCCACGAGGCGGTGGCGGCGTGCGTGCGGCCGGCAGAGATCGTCGAGCCGGTCGCGCAGTGGGTCGAGCGCTACCGCGACGCGCGCGAGCGGTTCGTCGCGCTGTACCCGGCGCTGCGCGGTGTTGCGTGAAGCCCGTCCTGCTGGGCGACCCCGGCGGGGTGCTCGTCGACTCGCGCGCCGGCGCCCGGTCGTGGCGCCAAAGCCGCGCATCCCGCAGCAACCCCGCCACGACCACGCCCGCGACCCGGTCGCGGCGCCAAAGCCGCGCATACCGCAGCAACTGCGCCACGACCACGAGCGCGATCAGCCCCTTCTTCTCAGCTCACTCCACCACCGACCGCGCGATTCGCAACAGCTCGCCCGCAGGCTGCTCGGCCTCCAGCCGCAGCAGCAACCTGCCGCGCTCCCACAGCAGCGTGTTCTTTGCCAGGCGCGGCTCGGCGACGGCCATGCCGCCGCCAGGACGGTCGAACAGCACGACGTGGCGCCCGCGCAACAACAGCCCCGGCCGGCCGCCGACGCGCACGCGGCGCGTGCGCGCGGTGACGAGCTTCTGGACGTAGCGCCGGGTGCTGCCGGGAACCTGCGAGAAGAGGATCGGACGACCGGAGCGCGCGCGGTAGACGAACGTCACGGCATCGCGATCGACGTACACCTCGGCGGGCGCACCGAGCGTGCGCGGGCGCACCAGCCGATGGTCCACCAGCCGCTGCGCATCCGCGAGCGAGTAGCGCTTCCCCAGCGCGAGCGGCCCGCCGAGCGACGCCGGCGGCAGCTCGCGAACCTGCGTCACCGTCGCGCCGCGTAGACCGAGACGCTGCAACAGCTCCGATCCCACCCCCGGCGACGCAACCACCCCCCCGCCCACGACCAGCGCCAGCACCGCAGCCAGCAGCGGGCGACGAGAACGACGGCGGGGCGCCGGCGCCGGCTCGATCCTGGCACGCACCCCGGCCGCAAGGTCCGGCGTCGGCGGCCAGCGCGCACTGCCGGCCAGTTGCTCCAAGCGGTCGTGCAGCTCAGGCATGCAGCGCCTCCGTTGCGGCCTGCGCGCGCAGGCGCTCCAGCGCGCGCGACAGGCGCGACTTGACGGTCCCGACGCGGCAGCCGAGCGCGGCCGCCGTCTCGGCCTCGCTCAGGTCGAGCAGGTAGCGGCAAGCGATCACCTGGCGATCGCGGTCGTCAAGCCGCTCCAGCGCGGCGGCGAGCGCAGCATCCCGCTCGGCGACGAGCAGCGCGAGCTCCGGCGAGGGCAGGCGCTCGGCGTCCGCCGGCCGCGACGCCGCCGCGCGCAGCGCGAGCGCCTCTCGCCGCCCCGCGGAGCGCCGCCGGTTGCGCGCCTCGTTGGCGACGATCGTCAGCAGCCACGGGCGAAACGGCCGCGAGGGATCAAAGCGCGGCAGTGCGCGCCATGCCTTGACGAAGGCATCCTGCGCGGCCTCCTCGGCGTCGGCGACGTTGCGCGCGAGCACGAGCGCGGTGCGAAACGCGAGCTGCTGATGAAGGCGCACGAGCTGTTCGTAGGCGTCGAGATCCCCCTCACGGGCGCGCGCGAGCAGGACGGCTTCGGTCTGGGTCGGTGCAGACAGAACTGCAAGCTCTACACCGTCGACCGCGCGCACGTTCCCGGGAACGGGAACGTGCGGGCCGGTGTAACGAAGTCATGCGATCACTTCTGCTGGCGCTCATCGCCTGCGCCATACTGGTGAACCTCGTCGTGGTCTTTATTGCGTCCTCGCTGCTGTTCTGAGGCGCCTTGCCACCTATTTGATTACTTCCAATCACCTCCATCGCTCACGGGCCTGTGCAAAAATATACACAAGTCTCGCTTATTTACCGCTAGCAAATGTTCCGAAGTCATACCATATTGGTTTCGGAACAATCGGCTCGTGGAGAATGGGCGTGAATCACAGCTCGTCAGCATCGCCGAAGCGCGTCGGCACCGGCGCCTTCGTGGAGGATTATCTCCTTTACCTGTTGGCGAGGGTGTCACACGTCCTCTCGGGCGAGTTCCACAACCAACTCCGCCGCCGCAGCGTCGGCGTGCCGGTCTGGCGCGTGCTGGCCAGCCTTTCCGGCAGCAAGGGCGAGACGGTGACGGGCTTGGCCGAGGTGTGCCTGCTCCAGCAGCCCACCATGACCAAGCTGCTGGATCGCATGGTGCGGGACGGGCTGGTGACGCGCACCCAGGACGCGCGGGACCGCCGCGTCGTCCGCGTGGCGCTCACCCCCAAAGGGGAGGGCTTGGCCAAGGAACTCATCGAAGCCGCCCGTCAGCACGAAACCACCGTCCTCGCCCGCTTCCCGGAGATGGAGGCGATGGACCTGAAAGCCCTGCTGCGCTCCGTGCTGGACCGTGAAACCAGGCCGAACGCCGCTTGACCGCGCCCCGTGCCCTCTCCTGAAAAGCTCGGGCGGATTGTTCTCCTGCTCGCGGCCCTCGCCGCGGTGATCCAGATCGTGCGCCTCCTGCTGGTCTGACGCCGCATTCTCATCGAAGCGCCTCGCAATCATAGCGATATCATTTTATAACGACTTATCGCTTTGTGGTTGCGTGCGCCGCGCCAGGGAGCCATCC
>CADCVQ010000010.1 GCA_902806175.1 uncultured Solirubrobacteraceae bacterium | reverse complement strand
TCTGCATCTCCGTCGGTGCCGTCTCGGGCACCCGAATCCGCGTCAGCATCGCTCCCTCCGCGGGCATTACCCCACAGGTTCGAAGGGTCTGGATCTGGCGTGATCCATCTCAGCCGAGCGGTCGTCCTCTCAGCACCCCTGTATTGCTTGCGGATGAGGCTATCAGCGCAGCGACACGACGATCTGACGCGCGCCTTGCAAAACTGGTGCGATGCCAGCCAATCTGAGGGATGTCACGCGCGGGTTCGGTCGCGGCGAGGCCACGCTCGAGAGCTTGCGCGGGGCGGCGCACGCGGAGCGCAGCGATCGGCAACTGGCCGACCAGGTCCTCCAGCTGATCACCGCCTGGGAAACCAGCGCGTGGAAGGACAGCGCTCGTTCCAGGGACGATCTGCGTGTCCGCGTCGGGGACCTTGTTCCGCCCGATCCCCCCACCCCGCCCGCGGCGGCGAGCAGCCGAAAGCCCGGCGAGTCCATCTACGAGGCCGGCTTGCGAGGGCAGAAGCGCCGGCTGTGAGCCCAAGCAGCCGTCGCAGGCGCGATCAGTCGCGCGCTACTTCTTGCGATCGACCGCCCGCTCGAGCTGTGCCTTGTTCATCTTCGACCGACCGTCGATGTTGAGCTTCTTGGCCTCGTTGTAGAGCTGGTCGCGGGTCCGGCCCTTCTCGCGGTTCGTGCCCGACCGCTGGCCGCCGCGGCGGCTTGAGGACATGTCGTTCGTCGAGGTCTGCGAGCGCTGGCGCGACTCGCCCGCGCGGGCGCGCTCCTTGTTGACGGTGCGCGCCGCGATCTCCTCGGCACGGCTCTCGGACGCGCCCTGCTCGAGCTGGCTGTCCTTGATGTGCTCGTACTGACGGGCGCGCTTGGTGCCCTTCTTGACGCCTGCGGGTGGCATGGCGCTCCTTTCTCTCGTCGATCCCTGCCTGCGGATCCGCGTACCCGCTCGACCGGCCCACTACTGCAGGCGCCCGCGCACGACGTAGATCTCCTCCTCGTCGAGGTCGGGCCTGCGCTCGGCGAGCAGCGGCCCGACCGAGCCGCGCTCGCGCGCGATGACGGCGGCCTGCAGGCCGCCGTCCTCGAGCGCGTCGAGCGTGCGCTGCACGCCGTTGATCGAGGAGTGCACGAGCAGCACGCTGCCGCCCGGGTTGAGGTGGCGCGGAACCTCGGCGCAGATGCGCGCGAGGATGCTGCGTCCGTCCGGGCCCCCGCCCTCCCATGCGCGCGACGCCCCGCGGGTCGGGATCCGCTGGCTGGGCAGGTACGGCGGGTTTGAGACGACGATGTCGAAGCGCTCGTCCTGCACCGGCGCGAAGAGATCGCCGCGGCGCGCCACCACGCGCACGCCGTTGAGGCGCGCGTTGAGCGACGCGGTCACGAGCGCGCGCCGCGAGACGTCGACGACGGTCACGCGCCGCGCGCCGCCCTTCGCCGCCGAGACGCCGATCGCGCCGCTGCCCGTGCCGAGCTCGAGCACCTCCGCGCCCGGCAGCGCGTCCTGCTGGCGCACGACCTCGGCCAGCAGCCATGTGTCGCTACGCGGTGTGAAGACGCCGGGTAGGGGTGTGATGATGTGCACGCGCGGCGGGTATCCCTCGCGGGGCGCCGCCGCAAACATGACGCTCGAGCCCACCATCGACCGCATCACCGCGACGCCCGGCGCCGGGTCGCTGCGCGCGGTGTTCGACTCCCAGCGCACGCTGTCGGTCGGCCTCGAGGAAGAGCTCATGCTGCTCGATCCGTACACGCTGGATCTCGCGCCCTGCGCCCAGCAGGCGCTCGCCGCCCTCGCCGGCGACATCCGCTTCAAGCCCGAGCTTCCCGCCGCGCAGATCGAGAACGTGACGGTTCCGCGGCGGACCGTCGCCGGCGCGGCGGCCGACCTGCGCACCGGGCGCGGGGACCTCGCCGCCGCGCTCGAGGGGCGCGCGGTCGTCGCCGCCGCGGGGCTGCACCCTTTCGCCGACGCGCTCGGGGAGCTCAACGTCGGCCCCCGCTACACCGAGCTGGGCGAGCAGTTCGCGAGCATCGCCCGCCGGCAGCTCGTGTTCGGCCTGCACGTCCACGTGTCCGTCCGCGGCTCTGACCTCGCCGTCACCGTCCACGACGCGCTGCGCTCGTACCTGCCCGAGCTCGGCGCGCTCACCGCCAACGCGCCGTTTCACGAGGGTCGCGACAGCGGCCTTGCGTCCTTGCGGCCGCGCATCGCGGCGATGCTCCCGCGTCAGGGGGTGCCGCCGGCGCTCGGCGACTGGGAGGCCTTCGAGCGTGCGCTGCAGTGGGGGGCGAGCGCCGGCGCGCTGCCGGATGCGCGGCGCTGGTGGTGGGAGCTGCGACTGCACCCCACGTTCGGCACGATCGAGGTGCGCGTCGCCGATGCGCAGACGACCGTCGGCGAGGCGGCGGCCTACGCCGCCGTCGTGCACGCGCTCGTGACCTGGCTCGCGCAGCGCGCCGCGGACGGCGAGCCGTTACCTGTGGCGCCGACGTGGCGGATCACCGAGAACAGCTTCGTGGCAGGGCGCGACGGCCTCGACGCGCACGTCGCCGATCTCGTCACCGGCGAGCGCGAGCCCGTGCGCGAGCGCCTGGAGCACCTGCTCGACGAGCTCGCGCCGGTCGCGACGCAGCTAGGCTGCGCGGCGGAGCTCGAACACGCTCGCGCGCTGGCGGCTGGTCGCGGCGGCGCCGCGCGCCAGCGCGCCGAGGCGCGGCGCGGCGGCCTCGACGGGCTCGTCGCGTGGTTGGCCGATCGCCTGCTGCATTAGTGGCCGCCCCCGCAAGTACGCACCCTGCCAGGCAGCCGCTGATCACCGTCTGGCGGCGTCCTCGCTCAGTCATGGGCTAGAGGCCCACTCCTTCATTGCGTCCTTGCCAGCCGGCGCCAGCGACCGCCTGGACAGGGCACGTACTTACGGGGACGACCACTAGTGGACGCGTCCGCAAGTTCTGCGGGTTTTCCGGGCGCCCGATCCGCGCCTGACGTCCGCCGGCGCCCGCCCCCGTGCCACCAGCACGAAGGCGGACACCGTCGACCGTCAGATCACGGCCGGGCATCCCGCAAAACCTCGCACAACTTCCGGCCGCGCCCACAAC
>CADCVQ010000009.1 GCA_902806175.1 uncultured Solirubrobacteraceae bacterium | reverse complement strand
GCTCGCGCCGGACGACGAGGCCGCGCTCCAGCCGGGCCGGCAGCACGCGCCGCGCAGCGGCGCCCTCGTCTGCGCCGACGGCGCTGGCGCGGGCGGCGGCGCGCGCCGCAGAGCCCGCGAACCAGACCGCTTGGCCGGCGACGACGCCCTGCCAGAACAGGGCGGCGAGGACCGCGATGAGCGGTAGCAGCGCGACGAGCTCGACGGACACCTGGCCGTGTTCGGAACGAGCAGAGCGGACAGCGGGCATGCCCGGCACGATCGCGCCGCCGGCGTCACGGATCTACACGCGCATGTGACAAATCACGCGCACAGACGCGACGAATTCGCGCACCGGCGCAGACGGCCCTCAGCTGTAGGAGCGGTGGCGCTGCCAGACGAGGTACAGCGTGTACGAGGCCGCCCCGATCAGCGCGAACCACGCCACCGCCCCCGCCGGGGTGTCGAACAGACGCCCCGACGCGGCCACCGTCACGATCGCGATGCCGATCGCCGCGTAGAGCGCGAAGCGCCACAGGTCGCCGAGGGCGAAGATCTCGCCGCGGAAGCGGCGGTAGAGCAGCGCGCAGCCCAACGCCAGCAAGACGATGAAGATCGCGTTGAGCAGCTGCAAGATGAAGTTCGCGCCCTCTCCGCCGCCCGGCGCGAGCCAGACGACGAGCCCGAGCAGCAGGACGACGCCGATGTTGCGAGCAGTCTCGATCGACATGCCCTAAGGCTAGACAATCAGGCGAACGCGCGAACCGGCTCGTCCGCGACCGCGCTGCGCGGATCGGTCCCGGTCGCAGCCGCGGCCGTGGGATCGTCCGGGGCGTCGGCCGCATGTGCCGGTACGCCCGCGCCGGGCAGCGAAGGCTCGGCAGCGCCGGCCGCGATCTGCGCCTCCACGACGAGCTCGGCCGCGAAGCGGTAGCCCACGCCGAAGTGCGTGTGGATGTAGGTCCAGTCGGCTGAGACCTGTTGCAGCTTGGAGCGCAGCTTGCGCACGAAGACGTCGACCGAGCGGTCGCCGTGGGCCATCGTGTAGCCCCACACGCGCTGGTAGATCTCCTCGCGCTCCAGGACGCGCCCGTCGGCCGCGGCCAAGAGCTGGATGAGCTCGAACTCGCGCCGCGTCAGGTCGATCGAGCGCCCGTGCGCGAACGCCTGGAACTGGTCGGCGCGGATCTCGATCTCGCCGGCGACGACGGCGTCCGCGACGGCCGCGGCCTCAGACAGGCGCCGGCGCCGCGCGACGGCCTCGACGCGCGCGATCAGCTCCTCCGGGTGGCAGGGCTTCGTGACCCAGTCGTCGGCGCCCAGGCGCAGGCCGCGGACGCGTTGGGCGACCGTCGACTGGCCGGTGCAGACGATCACCGGCAGCGCGGGCAGCTCCTTGGTCACCTGCTCGAGGTAGGGCCAGGCGTTCGGGCCCAGCAGCGCGAGATCCACGATGAACGCCCCGAGGCGCATCGCGACAAGCCGCTCGACGGGCACGGGGCCCGTGAGAACGACGTGCTCCCAGCCGAGGCGGTCCAGGCGCTTCGTCAGGACCTGCACGAAGCCGGTGTCGCCATCACTCACGGCGACTCGCAGCGCGTCTGCTGCGGCGATGTTCGTATCAGTCATGGTGCGTCGCAGTGTAAGCGCCGCGGGGGACGACCACCGCGCTCACAGGCCCCTCGATCACAGGATCTTCACAGCGCAACGGCCGCAAATTGCGGCCACATCATCCCGTGCCCACGTGCGACGCGTCCGAGAACTCGCGAAACAGGCCGGTCACGACGAACGCCGTCTGCTCGCCGATGTCGACGGCGTTGTCGCCGATCCGCTCGAGCGCGCGCGCGACCATCGTCATGATCATCGCCCACTCGCGCACGTCGACATCGTCGCCGGCCTGCAGCGCGAGGCGGAAGATCTCGCGGTTGAGGCGGTTGATCGCGACGTCGCGCGCGACGAGGTCCTCCGCCATCGGGACGTCGCGCTCGGCGAAGCTGCGCCTGCACTGGATCACCTCGGCGCGCGCGAACTGGCCCATCTGCAGGATCTTGCAGAGGATGTCGTTGTCGATCGGCGGCTCGTGGCCGCTGAGCGGGATGAGCTTGGCGACGTTGACGCACTGATCGCCCATCCGCTCGACGTGCTTGATGATGTGCAACAGCGCGGCCACGAGCCGCAGGTCGCCCGCGACCGGCGCCTGCAGCGCGAGCAGCGAGAGGATGCCCTGGTGGACCTCCAGGTAGCGCCCGTCGAGGCGGTCGTCGTCGGCGATGACGAGCTGCGCCAGCTCGACGTCCTGGTGCTCGACGGCCTCGAGCGCGCGGTCGAGCTGCTCGACGACGAGGTCCAATCCCCCGAGCGCGTGCTGCTCGAGCTCGGCGAGCTGCTGCTGGAAGTGGCGGCGCTCGGGCATGGCGGACATCTGCGTCTACCCGAACTTCCCGGTCACGTACTCCTCGGTTCGCTTGTCGTCGGGCGCGGTGAAGATCTTCTCGGTCGGGGCGAACTCCACGAGCTTGCCGACGCGCTTGCCCTCCTCGAGCTTGTCGACGTTGTAGAACGCCGTGCGGTCCGACACGCGGGCGGCCTGCTGCATGTTGTGCGTGACGATGACGATCGAGTAGTTGCGCTTGAGCTCGAGCATGAGCTCCTCGATCGCGCCGGTCGAGATCGGGTCAAGCGCCGAGCAGGGCTCGTCCATGAGGATCACGTCGGGCTCGACGGCCATCGTGCGCGCGATGCACAGGCGCTGCTGCTGGCCGCCCGACATGCCGAACGCATTGGTCTTCAGGCGGTCCTTGACCTCGTCCCACAGCGCGCCCTTGCGCAGCGCGCTCTCGACGATCTCGTCCATGTCGCCCTTCATGCCGAGCACGCGCGGGCCGAAGGCGATGTTCTCGTAGATCGACTTCGGAAACGGGTTGGGCTTCTGGAAGACCATGCCGATCCGCTTGCGCACCTGCACCGGGTCGATGTCGGGCGCGTAGAGGTCCTGGTCGTGGTACAGGACCTGGCCGCTCACGCTCGCGCTCGGGATCAGGTCGTTCATCCGGTTCAGGCAGCGCAGCAGCGTCGACTTGCCACAGCCCGAGGGGCCGATGAAGGCCGTGATCTCGTTCTTGACGAGCTCGAAGGTGACGTTCTCGACCGCGGGGACGCCGCCGTAGGCGACCTGGACGTCCTTCAGCGAGAAGATCGCCGCTTGCGCCCCCTCCCGGCGCTCCGGCGCGTCGAGCGCAGGTCGCACCTTCGGCATCTTCGGCGATGCGCTCACGCCGGTAGGAGCCTTCGCTGCGGCTTCGGATTGCGTGGAGTCCATGTCGTCACCAGTCGTAGTCGTAGCGGATTCGCGTAGATCGCGCCATGAGCGTCACCACTTCTGCTCGTAGCGGTTCCTCAGGTATATCGCCGCCGAATTCATCAGCAGCAGGACTGCGAGCAGCACGACGATCGCGCCCGCGGCGAGGATCTGGAACTCCGGGCGCGGCTCGCCCGCCGCCTGGAAGATCGCGATCGGCAGCGCCGAGAACTGGCCGTCGATCGTCGGATCGGTCAGCCGGAAGGCGATCGCCCCGACGAGGATGAGCGGCGCGGTCTCGCCGATCGCCCGCGACAGCGCGAGGATCACGCCGGTGGCGATGCCCGCCAGTGCGCCCGGCAGGACCATCTTCCAGATCGTCTGCCACTTCGTCGCGCCGAGCGCGAGTGCGCCCTCGCGGATCGACGGCGGCACCGCGCGAATCGCCTCGCGCGAGACGATGATCACGACGGGCAGGACGAGCAGGCCGAGCGTGAGGGCGCCAGCCAGCAGCGTCGGCGACCCCTTCCCGAGCCCCCAGATGTCGATCGGGCCGCGCACGATGAAGGCCAGGCCGAGGATCCCGTACACGACCGAGGGCACCGACGCCAGGTTCTGGATGTTGACCTCGATGATCCGGTTCCACCAGCGCCTCGCATCCGCGAACTCCTCGAGGTAGATCGCGGCGGCGACGCCGATCGGCACGATGAACGCCGCGCACAGCACCATCAGGTAGAGCGTCCCGATCAGCGCCGGCCGGATGCCCGACTCCTCGGCGAAGAGGCGCGAAGGGAAGTTCGTGATGAACTCCGGCGTGATCAGCGGGATGCCGTCGATCGCGACGTCGACGAGCAGCACGCCGAGAAACAGGACCGCGACGAACAGGCACAGCAGCAGCGCCGCGCGGAACAGCAGGTCCTTCGTGCGCGCCCCGCTGGAGGCACGCTCGACGACCTTGCGGGTGATGGTTGTTTCGGTGACGGCCATGGCTGCTACTCGTAGACCTGCCGGTACTTGCGCACGAAGCGGATCGCGATGAGGTTGAGCAGGAAGGTCATCGCGAAGAGCGTCGTGCCGACGGCGAAGATCGTCGCGTAGGCGACGCTTCCCGCCGAGACGTCGGCGCGGGCGACGTTCGCGATGAAGGCCGCCATGTTCTGATGGGCGACGCTGAGGTCGAACGTCAGGTTCGGGTTGTTTCCGCTCGCGACGAGGATGACGACCGTCTCGCCGATCGCCCGCGAGGCGCCGAGCACGAGCGCGGCGACGATGCCCGACAGCGCCGCCGGGAACACGACGCGGACGACGACCTGCCACTTCGCGGCGCCGAGGCCGAAGGCGCCCTCGCGCAGCGACTGCGGCACGGCGGACATCGCGTCCTCGCTCACCGACGCGATCGTCGGCAGCACGAGGATGCCGAGGATGATGCCGCCCGACAGGCCGTTGAAGACCTCGAGGTTGATCCCGACGTCCTTCAGCAGCGGCGTGAAGAACGTCAGAGCGAAGTAGCCGAACACGATCGTCGGGATGCCGGCCAGCAGCTCGACGATCGGCTTGAAGATCTTGCGCACGCGCGGCGACGCGTACTCGGCAAGGTAGACCCCGACGCCGAGGCCGAGCGGCACCGCGACGATCAGGGCGATCAGCGTGAGGTACAGCGTGCTCCAGATCAGCGGGGCGACGCCGAAGGACTGCGACGCGCCGCCGGCGAGCGGCGCCCAGTCCGTGCCGAAGAAGAAGTCACGAAACGGGACCTCGCCGAAGAACTTCGAGGACTCCGTGATGAGCGTGACGACGATGCCGGTCGTCGTCAGGACCGAGAGGACGGCGGCGCCGGCGAGCAGGACCTTGATGGCCTGCTCGCCGGCGGAGCGGCGCGTCCGGACCCTGGTCAGGCTGGGGGGAGCCGACCCGGTGCCTGGGCGCGCTGCGAGCTCTTGTCCGCCGTCCACGTCGTCTTCGCTAGGTCGCGGGCGCCTCGACCGGCGTGGCCGCCTCGAGGTTGGCCTTCGCCTTTGTGAGCAGCTCGTCGGTCAGCGGCACGTAGTCCGCGGCCGAGACGACCTTCTCGTTGTTGTCGAGGATGAACTGGATGTACGCCTTGACCTCGGGCTTCTTCGCCGTCTCGGTGCTCGGGTACATGAACAGCGGCCGTGACAGCGGCTTGTAGGTGCCGTCGGCGATCGTCGAGACCTCCGGCTTCACGCAGCCGTCGCCGCCGTCGACCGCGAGGATCTTCAGCTTGTCGGCCTGCGCGTTGGCAAATGCGAAGCCGACGTAGCCCAGTGCGCCCTTCGTGCCCTCGATGCCGGTCACGATCTGGTTGTCGTCGGCGGACGTCTGGACCTTGTTCGTGCGCTGCTCGGCATCCGTCTCGAGGACGACCTCGGTGAAGAAGTCATACGTGCCCGACTCCGTGCCGGGCGTGAAGAACGTCGCGGCCTGGTCGGGGAAGCCGGCGCCGAGCTCCTTGTAGTTGGCGACCTTCGACTTCGGGTCGAGCAGCTTCTTGAGCTGCGCCGTCGTGATGCAGTCGTTCGGGATCGCCAGATCCTTGTTGGCCACGATCGACAGGCCGTCGATGCCGACCTGCACCTCGACCGGCGTGATGTTCTGCTTCTCGCAGGCCTCGAACTCGTCTTTTTCGATGGCGCGCGAGGCGTCGGCGATCTGCAGCTCGCCACGGCAGAACTTCTCGAAGCCGTCGCCGGTGCCGACGCCGCCGACGCTGACGTCGACGTTCGCGGCCTCGGCCGCGAAGAGCTCGACGGCGGCCTCGGCGACCGGCTGGACCGTCGACGAGCCGTCGATGCGGATCGAGCCGCTGAGGTCCTGGCTGACTTCTGCGGCGGTGTCTGTCCCGCCGGCGGTGCCTTCGTCGTCGTCGTCGCCGCAGGCCGCGACGCCGAAGGCGAGCGCGCCGCAGGCGACGAGCACCGTGCTGAAGCGATGGAGCTTCAAGGTGTGTCCTCCTCTGAGAGTTCCCATAGCGGGACCGACCGTCGCAGCAGCACGCCCACCATCCTGTTACCGGGCGGTAGTCGCCGTGTGAAAAGGATGTGAAGGCGGGCAGGCAAACCGCCCGGGGGCCCGATCACTGCGCCGGATCGAGCCGATAGCCGAAGCCGACGTGCGTGTGGATGAAGCGCTGCTGCGGCAGCGCACGCTCGAGCTTCGTGCGCAGCTTGTGGACGTAGACGTCGCACGAGCGGTCGCCGCTGCGCAACGTTCCGCCCCAGGCCTGGCGGTAGAGCTCCTCGCGCGAGACGACGCGACCGACGTGGCTCGCGAGCGCCAGGAGCAGGTCGAACTCGCGCACGGACAGCACGAGGGCGCGGCCGTCGGCGAGCACGAGCCCCTCCAGCGGGCGGATCTCCAGCTCGCCGACCCTGACAAGTTCCCCTTGACTCGTCTGCATCGTGCTTGCAGGCTGCGTAGCGCCGCACGCAGCGGGGTTATCGAGTCGTGAACGCGCGGTGAAGAACGTGTGAAGCAGGACATGCCTCACCCTTGAGTTGACGGTCAGATGGGCGATTCTTCACCCCGGCGCGCGGTCGGGCGAGGCGCTGCCCGGTGGCGCTGCGCCGGCCGCGGCCCGTCGCGCCCGCCTGCTTGGACCAACGTCCCGCCGGCGAGAACGCTGCGCGGACGGTCGATCCACTGCGCCCGCGCCGCGATCAAGGTGGCACGGGTGGCGGCCGATAGCGCGAGCAATCGCCCCAGCGGGCGGACTGCGATCTACTGGCAAGGGACCCACAGCACATGAAGGCCAAGCCCGACGGCACAACGCATCACTCCGGTCGCGGACGTATCGCGGCAGCGCTGTGCACTGCGGGCGTCGTGGCCGTCGCGCTGGGCGGCAACCTGCTGGGGGCGACGGCGCAGGACGCCGCTCCCGTCCCCGGGGAGCACGTCGCCACCGCGCCGACGCAGGTGGCTGGCGGTACCGGCAGCGCGGGCGAGGCCGCGGCGCCGACCGCAACCGCGACCACGCAGGCCGCCGCGCCCGCGTCCGGGGCGCCAACGACAACAACCTCACCCCCCGCGCAGGCCACGCCCGCCCCGGCCACGCCCGCCGAGCCGCCCGCGCCCGCCGAGCAACCCGCGGCACCCGCGGAGCCCGAGCCCGCGCCGGAGCCCGCGCCCGCGCCCGCGCCCGCGGAGCCGGCCGCTCCCGCCGCCAAGCCGGCTGATCCGCTGCCGTTCACCGGCGTCGCCGGACCCGCCGCCGACAAGCGCGTCAGCCCCGCCGCGTGCCCGAAGCCGGGATCGGCAAAGACCGCCCGCAACTCTAAGGCTAAGGTCGAGGATGAGACTGAGGCGAAGAAGAAGAGCGCCGCCGCGATGACAACCGCTGCCGCAGCCACGTGCATGCCCGCCCGCAGGTCGCGGCGGACCGTCGCCCCCGACCGCGGCGAACAGCGCGACCGCGCGCCGCAGAACGCGCTTCGCAACGCGCAGGGCGTTCCGACGATGTCCAATCCGACGACGTCGCTCGCACTGCCCGGCTCACCGCCCGTCGGCGTACCGAACTTCTTCATCGACAAGTTCCGCATCCCGCCGTTTCTGCTGCCGATCTACCAGGCGGCCGGCATCCAGTACGGCGTCCGCTGGGAGGTGCTGGCCGCGATCAACGAGATCGAGACCGACTACGGGCGCAACCTGAACATCTCCTCCGCCGGCGCGCTGGGCTGGATGCAGTTCATGCCGGCGACGTGGAAGGCCTACGGCACCGACGCCAACCGCGACGGGCGCAAGGACCCCTTCAACCCGGTCGACGCGATCTTCGCCGCCGCGCGCTATCTGCGCGCAGCAGGCGCCGACCAGGATCTGCGCCGTGCGATCTTCGCCTACAACCACGCCGACTGGTACGTCGAGTCGGTGCTCATGCGCGCCCGCCTGATCGGCGGCCTGCCGAGCGACCTCGTCGGCTCGCTGAACGGCCTGACGCAGGGTCACTTCCCCGTCTTCGCCAAAGCCCGCTACGCCGACGACATCTCCGAGCGGACGATTGGCCGCCGCGCGGCCGCCGGGCAGAACGTGGCCAACCCGGTCCAGTCGCAGGCCACCCGCCGCGGCATCGACATCTTCGCCGAGGCAGGCTCCCCGGCGATCGCGGTGCAGGATGGCACGATCGTCGCGATGGGTACCTCGCCGCGGCTGGGCAACTTCGTGCGCCTGCGCGACGTCTACGGCAACACGTACACGTACGCGCACCTCAAGAAGGTCTCCCAGCACGTGCCGGTTCCCAAGCGCAAGACCCAGAGCAAGGACTCGATCGCCAAGGAGCTTGCGCTGCCGGCGCGCGACCCGCGGCCGACGCTGCCCGCCTCGGCCGGGCGCGCCACGAAGAAGAGTGCCGTACCCCGCGCGGCCAGGAAGGCCCCCGCGGCGCTCACCAAGCCGGCCGAGATGGCGATCACGTCGCGGGCGCTGCCGAAGGAGCGCCTCTTCGCCAACCCGACGCGCCGCAGGGCCCACGCCAACGGCGGCGCGCAGCAGATCCTCGAGGCCGGCTCGACGGTCACCGCCGACCTCACCCTCAAGTCCTACTTCACCGGCGTGTACGGCCTCGATCCCAAGGAGGTCGAGCTCAAGCCGATGCTCGTCGGTCGGCGCATCATCGCCGGCACGATCCTCGGGCGCATCGGCCAGACCGACGAGGAGATCTCCCCGCGCCTGCACTTCGAGATCCGTCCCGCCGGGCGCGGCGCGCCGCGGATCGACCCCAAGCCGATCCTCGACGGCTGGAAGCTGCTCGAGTCGACCGCGATCTACCGCGCACAGGGCCGCAACGCGCTCATCGGTCCCGACGCCAATCGCGCCTCGATCGGCCAGATCCTGCTCATGAGCAAGGACGCGCTCGCACAGCGCGTGCTGAACAACCCGCGCATCGAGGTCTACTCCTGCGGGCGCCGCGACATCGAGGCCGGCGGCGTCGATCGTCGCGTCCTCGCGACGCTCGAGTTCCTCGCCGCCAGCGGCCTGAAGCCGACGATCACCTCGCTGACCTGCGGCCACGGCTACTTCACGGCCGGCGGCAACGTCTCGGCGCACAGCTCCGGCAACGCCGTCGACATCGCGAAGATCAACGGGATCTCGATCCTCGGCCACCAGGGCGAGGGCTCGATCACCGACATCGCGATCCGCCGCCTGCTGACGCTGCAGGGCACGATCAAGCCCAATCAGATCATCAGCCTGATGAGCTACGAGGGCACGGACAACACCCTGGCGATGAGCGACCACGCCGACCACATCCACGTCGGCTTCCGCCCGCAGTACCAGGCGGGCACACCGGGCTCCAGCCAGCTCGATGCGGTCCTCAAGCCGTCGCAGTGGATCAAGCTCATCGACCGCCTCGGCAAGATCGACAACCCGAGCGTCGCCGCGAAGCCGTCGAAGTACGCGATCCGCGTGCCGGTGGCGCGGGCGTCGGCGTCACATCGCGGCGAGTAGTTCTTACACACGACAGTCACGGCCTGTTCACTTCGGCGGCCGTGGCGGCGGCTTAGCTGCGGCCATGTCCACACTTCGCCGCTGCACCCTCGTCCTGCTGCTCGTCACGGTCGGCCTGCTGTCGCTCGCCGGGACCGTCAAGCTGTCGTCGTCGACGCTCGGCGCCGCGCTCGCCCACAACGACGAGCAGCGCACGCATCATCCGACGATCTACGCCCATCGCGGCGCCTCGGGCTACCGCCCGGAGCACACGGCCGGCGCCTACCGCCTCGCCGCCCGGATGGGCGCCGACTACATCGAGCCCGACCTCGTCGCGACGAAGGACCACGTGCTCGTCGCCCGCCACGAGCCCTCGATCGGCGGGACGACCGATGTGTCCGCGCGCCCGGAGTTCGCCGACCGGCGCACGACGAAGGTGATCGACGGCGTCATCTACGCCAACGAGTGGTTCACCGAGGACTTCACGCTCGCCGAGCTGAAGACGCTGCGCGCGAAGGAGCGCCTCCCCGACCTGCGCCAGCGCAACACGATCTACGACGGCCGCTACGAGATCCCGACCTTCCAGGAGGTCATCGACCTGCGCGACGAGCTCTCACGCGAGTTGCGCCGCGAGATCGGCCTCATCCCCGAGCTCAAGCACTCGACGTACTTCCGCTCGATCGGGCTCGCGCTCGAGGGGCCGTTCGTGCAGACGCTGCGCCGCAACGCGCTCGTTGGTCGTGGCGGGATGGTGACGGTGCAGTCCTTCGAGGTCGCCAACCTCAAGCGGCTCGACCGGCGGCTGCCGGGCGTCCCGATCGTGCAGCTGTTCGACGCCAGGTCGCGGCGCCCCGGCGACGTGCTCGCGGCCGGCGGCTCGCTGACATACGGCCAGATGGCCACCCCCGCCGGGCTGCGCGAGGTGGCGCGCTACGCGGACGTCGCCAGCCCGTCGAAGGACTACATCGTCCCGCGCGCCCCCACCGGCGCGTCACTGCCGCCGACGACGTTCGTCGACGACGCGCACCGCGCCGGGCTCGACGTCGTCGCCTACACGTTTCGCAACGAGAACACCTTCTTGCCGCTCGAGCTGGGGTCGAGCACGAATCTCGCCGAGTACGGCAACGCGATCGCCGAGTACGAGCAGTTCTTCCAGCTCGGCGTCGACGGGGTGTTCAGTGACAACCCCGACACCGCGAAGGCCGCTCGCGACGGAGAGTGATCGTCAGGCGACGAGCACCGGCGTCGCCGGGCGCACGCGCTCGAAGAGGTCGGTGACGTCGCCGGGGCTCATCCGGATGCAGCCGTGCGAGGCGGCGCTGCCAAGCGATCCCGCGCTGCTCGTGCCGTGAAAGCCGACCGCGCCGTTGATGCCGATCCAGCGCGCGACGAGCGGGTTGCGCGGATCGCCGCCCGGGATCGTCTGGCCCGCCAGCGAGCCGGCCCATTCTGACTGCGGAACGCTCCAGCTGGGGTTCTTCTGCATCGTCTGGACGACGAACTGGCCGGTCGGCGTCGGGTACTCGGCGGTGCCGACGGCGACGGTGTAGGTCCTGACGAGCTCGCCGCGGCGAAAGACGCGCGCGCGGCGCTCGTCGCGCGAGACGGTGACCGCGACGGGATTGGCCTCGAAGATCTTCTCGTCGGTGACCGTGGGCGCGACCGCGACGGTTCGCGCCCGCAGCGTGCGCTGGTCGGTACGGCTCGTCAAGCGGCGGGTCAGGCGCGCGACGAGCGCGTCGCGCGCGGCCAGCCGGCGGCCCGCGCGCGCGGACTTGATGCTGACGCTCGTGAGCGTCAGCTTCAGCGACGCGTCGACCGGTTTGCGGGCCTGCTCGCGCTCGATCCGCGCCACGAACCGCGAGATCGCGGCGCGGTCGGCCGACACGGGCACCGGCACGTCGATGGCGACGTTCGCGCCGGTCAGGGCGCGCCAGCCGCGGGCGACGAAGGACCCTTCGCGGCCCGCCGCGTAGGCGCGCTCGACCGCGCCGCCGGGGTCGACCCGCACGCCGGCCTGCGCTGCCGACAGCGTGTAGCGGCGCTCGCCGAGCTGCACGTGCGCCGGGCGCGTGATCAGGGCGGCGACCTGGCCGCGCGCGCGCTCGAGCGCCTGCTCGCGGGTCAGCCCGCCAACATCGACACCCGCCACGCGCGCCCCCGCGGGTAGCTGTCCGTCGCTGCTTCCGTCGGCCCACGCGAGCGCCCCGACCCCGGCGGCAGCGAGGAATGCAAGGGCGAGAGCGGCGATGATGGCGATGCGGGTCACGAGGGGCTTTCGGTTGGTGCGATGGGCACGGGCGTCGGGCACCATGCCCTGAGGCGAGTCAGGTTAGTCACACACGGCGCTGTGTGTAACGCGAGGCCGGCCGCGCACCGATAGGTTCGCGCCATGAACGACAGCCGATCACGAGCTGACGTCACGCGCGCTCGCGCCGTCGCAGATGACGGCCGATGACCCAGGATCGCGACCCGATGGCCGTGTTCGAGCGGATGTATCGTGCCGCCGCCGACGGGCGCGACAGCGTCCCGTGGGACCGCGGCGGGCCTCATCCGCTGCTCGAGGAGTGGGCACGGGACGTCGACGGCGCGGGCAGGCGCGCTCTCGTCGTCGGCAGCGGGCTGGGCGCCGACGCGGAGCTCGTCGCCGAGCGCGGCTTCGACGTCGTCGGCTTCGACGCATCGGTCACGGCGATAACGATGGCGCGCAGCCGCTTTCCGGATACGGTCGTCGACTACCGCGTGGCGAACCTCCTCGACCTGCCCGCCCAGTGGCGGGCGGCGTTTGACCTCGTCGTGGAGAGCCTCACGGTGCAGTCCATGCCGCCCGCGTACCACGTGCGCGCGACCGCGAGCATCGTCAGCACGGTGGCGCCGGGCGGCACGCTGCTCGTCATCGCAACGGCGCGCGACGAGGCCGGCAACCCACCCGACGGTCCGCCCTGGCCGCTGACCCGGCTCGAGGTCGAGGCCTTCGCGAGCGAGGGCCTCGAGCCCGAGCGGATCGAGCTGGTCCGCGCGCCCGGGACCGCGGCCCGCTGGCGCGCGCAGTTGCGCCGCACGTAGCCCGGCTCCCCCGCCCACCGCCCGCCACCGGATCGCCTCCTCAGGGCGCCAGCGGCGCCGGGCAGGGGACGACGGCGCCCGGCCCGAACAGGACGTTCTCGCAGGAGAACACGCGCGCCGACCGCGCGTCGACGGTCAGCCGCAGCCACTCGTGCGGCACGCTCGTGGAGCCCTGCACGACGACGCGCACGAGGTTCGCCGGCTGACCGGCGGGCGTGTCGACCTTGAACTCGTGCGAGTCGCCCTGCAGCAGCAGCACCGGCCTGCCGAAGCGGGCCGCGCGGTCGGCGATGACGGCCTTGAAGGGGATGTATGCCGGCTGGTCGGGCGCGGACTCGTCCCACATGTCGGCCTGCATGCCGAGCACGACCGCTGCGGCGCGACGATCCTGCGCGGCGTCGAAGATGCGATCGATCCATGCCAGCGAGGCGGCCTCGCGGGCGACGTACTCGCGCGTGCGCAGCGCCGTCTCGGTCGTCGTCTCGGGCAGCGCGGCGCCGGTCGCCGGATCCTTGCGGTCGCCGAACCAGGGCGCCTGCCCGTCGTCGGAGCCGACGACGTGCACGACGCCGTACTGGACGCGGCGCTCGTCCCACATGACGTTCTCGGGGAACGCGCGCGACTGGGCGCGGACACGCGCGTGCCCGCCGAGCGTGTGGCCCGGCTTGGCGAAGAACAGCTCGCGCAGCCTCGCCAGGCGCTCCGTCGGCACGTAGCCGCCGTTGTTGGCGCGGTGGCAGTCGGTCCACTCGTTGTCGCCGGGCGTGTAGACGAAGGGGTCGTCGAAGGTCTGGAAGTCGGCGAGGCGGGCGGCGAAGTACGTGTCGTCGCAGCGGATCGAGCCGTTCTTGATGTCGCCGAGGTGGATCACCCGGCGCACGGACGGATCGGCGTCGATCTCGGCGATCTCGCCGGGAAACGCGGCGACCTGGGCCGCGCCGTACGGGATGTCGCCGATGACGGCGAGCGTCTGGGTGCCCGCGCGCGTGGCGTTGGCGCGATCGTGGTGCGCAAGGGCCCCGGGCGCTGCGATGAACGCAGCGGCGAGCACCGCGAGAGTCAGGGTTCGGATCATGGACGGGACCGTAGGAGCGCCCGCGCGCGGCGAGGTTGCGCTCGCGTGACCACGGTGTTTAATCGCCTGCCCCAGGACCTCGCCATGCAGCTGGCGGGAATCTGTGACGCTGTCACCCGATGGCGCGCCATTTCACCTCCCGCTCGCGCAGAGCCCGCGACCGCCTGACCGAACCGGTCAGCGCGCCCAAGTTGATCGCGGCCGCAGTGTGCTTTCGCCGTCGTGACGGCCAGCTGCAATTTCGGCTCGTCCGCACGCGTGACGGTGAACGCTGGACCTTCCCGAACGGTCCACCCCGGGTCGACGAGCTGCTGGCGCAGGCCGCGGCCCGCGAGGCCGCCGAGCGGGCCGCCGTCACGGGCGTCGTCGCCGAGCAGCCGTTGACCGAATACCGCCACGCGCGGCGCGCCGATGATCTCGCTGCGGCGTTCCTGCTCGCGGTGCAGAGCTCGGCACCATCCGCCGGCGGCGGCCACGACCCGACCTGGTTTGACCTGGCGACGACACGCGAGAAGCTCGCCGAGAACCGCGACGCCGCCGCGGCGCTGGAACTGCAGCGCGTGATCGAGATCGCCGAGCGCGAGCTCGAAGACGGCTAGTGGGTCGCCCAGGAACGTTGTGCCCGCAACCCCGGGATGCCGGCGCCGCCAGGCAAGGACGCAGGATCGAAGGTGTGGCCCTGCCACATCGAGATCCGAGGACGCAGCCCGGCGGTGATCGGCGCCCGAGGTTTCGGGTGCAACGTTTGTGGGCGGCCCACTCGGATCAGGCGGCGCGGCTGACGTCCAGGACGGCGCCGGCCGGCTCGAGTGCGCGGCTGTAGCCGTCGGCCAGGCGCTGCAGCGAGCGCTCCCACGTGCGCTGCGCAACCGCCTGCAGCGCCGTCGCCGCGAGGTGCTCGCGCAGGACGGGCTGGGCCGCGAGCTGCGTCACTGCTTCCGCGAGGGCGTTGGCGTCTGCCGGACACAGGCGCCCGGTCGCCCCATCGGTGACGATGCTCGTCGGCCCGCCTTCGCCGACGGCGACGATCGGCAGCCCGCTCGCTTGCGCTTCGAGCAGGACCTGGCCGAACGTATCCGTGCGGCTGGCGAAGAGGAAGATGTCGGCGCTTGCGTAGGCCGCGGCGAGCGCGTCGCCCTCGAGCCAGCCGAGGAACGTCGCGTGCTCTGCGAGGCGCTCTCGCAGGACGGCCTCCTCCGGCCCGCCGCCGGCGAGCGCGAGGTGCAGGCGCGGGTCCTCGGCGCGCGCTTTCAGGAAGGCGTCGGCGAGCAGGTCGGCGCCCTTCTCGCGGGTCAGGCGGCCGGCGTAGAGGACCGTTATCTCGCCCGGCAGGAGGCTCGGAACGCGCCGCCGCGGCGAGAAGCGAGCGATGTCGACGCCGCGGTCCCAGCGGCCGATGCGGTCGTCGCGGATGCCCATCGCGCGCAGGACGGCGTCGGAGGCGACACTCGGCGACAGGACGCGGCGGCATTGGCCGTAGAAGGCGCCGATCGCCATCCGCGCGGCGAGCTCGAGCGCCGGGTCCTGCGATCGCAGGCCGGCGTAGGCGGCCAGCTCGGTGTGGTAGCTGCCCAGGACCGGCACGCCCATGAGGCGCGCGATGACCGCGGCGGCTGCGCCCGACGGTCCGGGCGAGCAGAGGTGGACGAGGTCGTAGCGCCCTTCGGCGAGCGCGTCGACGATCGCCGGCAGGCTCGGCACGCCGACCTTCAGCCCGGCGTAGAAGGGGATGTCGACCTCCGCGACCGCGCTGAGACGGCGATCGACGTCGTGGTCGGTGCCGACGACCTCGACCTCGAAGCCCGGCACGCCCCGGTCGCGCAGCTCGGCGAGGGTGTGCGTGACGCCGTGCATGCCACCGACGGCGTCGGCGACGAGCGCGACGCGCAGCGGCGCGCCCTCGCGGCGCGCGAGCCTGGCCTTCTCGCGGCCGAGGAAGGCGGCCGCCGGCGCGTAGGGGATCGCCGCCAGGCAGGCGTCGAACAGCAGGCCGCCGGCAGCGCTGAGGTCCGTCGCGCCGCTGGTCGCAGACGTGGTGACCTGCTCGACGGCGAGCGCGAGCTTGCGCTCGTGGATGCGCCTGGCGCGGCGGTACAGGTCGGCGTGGAAGTAGTCCTCGCCCTGCAGCAGCTCGATCAGCTCGGTCTCGGACAGATCGAGCTCGACCGCGGCCAGCCACGCGCGCAGCAGCGCCCGGGCGTCGTCGGGGCACAGGCCGCTGCCCCCGTGGCTGGAGCGCGCGTCGCCCTCGAGCATGAGCCGCTGGACCATCGTGAAGATCGCGGCCGGGTCGGTCGCGGCGGCGTCGCTCGCGCCGCGGCCGACCGCGCGGGTGGCGAGCGCCATCGCGGCATGCGTCCACTTCGCGGCGCTGCCGTGCTCGCCGAGCGGCGTCGCATCGCCCGCGACGACCTGGTCGAGGAAGTCGCGCCACGTCGCGCACTTCGGGGTCTGCGTGCACGTGCGCCCGATATCCACGCCGGCGTGGTCGTCGGAGCCGCCGACGCCGGTGCCGCCGTGCGTCTCGATGTAGACCTCCGCAGGGGAGTTGAGCTCATGGGCGCGGGCGCCGTTGCGCGTCTCCCAGATTCCGAACAGCTGCGCCAGGCGGCGGCGATGGCGCGCCAGCAGCGGCGCCTCGACCGCGAAGAACGGATGCGCCAGCGCGCAGGCGATGCGGCGCTCCGAAAGCTCTTCGGCGACGGCCTCGACGTCGCCGGCGAGCGCCTGCAGGCGCTCGTGGTCCTCGACCGTGATCCCCCAGACGAGGATGTGCACGGCCTGCTGCTCGCCGCGAAACCAGGCGGTCAGCTCCTCTGAGACGAACGCGTCGTCGTAGCGCGCGGCGAGCTCGAGCGCGCCGTCGATCGTGTCGTGATCGGTGATCGTCACGAAGTCCATGCCGCGGCGCTTGGCGAGGTCGTAGACCTCCTGCGGCGGCGTGGCGCACTCCGGTAGCCCGAGCGCGCGCTGGACGGCGAGCTTGGACACTGCCGAGGCGGTGGAATGGCAGTGCAGGTCGACCCGGCTGGTCGATGCAGGGGTCATCGTTGCTCCCTCGCTCGTGGTTCGCTCATCTCGTCGCACTGCAATCTGCCCTGCACAGCCCCCGCTTTTGTGAACGGGTTGGCAGCGCGACGTGAGCTTCGTGTGAACCGCGCTGCGGCCACAACGAGCCCGGTTGGGGGGCGCCGCGACCTCCAGCGAGGCGGCGGGCCGCCGGTCGACGGCCCGCCGCGACGATGTTCAGCGCAACGGAGGCCCCGCGCGTAGAGGTTCGCGGCGCGGCGCGGGCGTCAGCGAAACGGGTTCAGGCGCCGCCGCACCGGCGAGCGGCGCAGGTTCACCTGGCTGAGCGCCGCGTTGACCGTGACGATGCCGACCTCGGTGGCGATCGTCGCCGCGCCGAGGACGTTCAGGCGTCGCTTGCGCCGCTGCGCCGCCTGCGACGCGTCCGGGGCGGCGTGGTCGCCGTCCTTCAGCGGCACCGCGCCATGCGGCTCCTCGCGCGAGAAGCGGATTCCCTCGATCGCCGAGGCCATACCGGTCACGACGAGCGCGCCGACGAGCCCGTCCTTCGCCCGCGCCAGCGTCCGCTCGCGCCCGACGAGGTTGCGGTCGCGCACCTCGCCGTTGCGGGCGCCGATCCAGCCGGCCGTGACAGCCGCCAGGCCGGCGCCGTTGACGACGCCGTAGCGCCTCCAGGCGGCGTTGACGACCTCGCCGCGCTCGCGCGGCTCGCTGATCGCCGTGACGGCGGGATGCAGGGCGATGCGCCCGAAGAGCTGGCCGCCGAGCAGTCCTGCGAGGCCGAGATCGCTGAGCGCGCGGCCGAGGCTGCTGACGGTTTCCGTGGAAGGCTGCAGCACAGTGGTCATCTCGCTCGGGTTGACCGGATCGGCGCCCGGCAAACGGCGGCGCGGGCGAGCGCACGCCTATTCGTCAGAGCGCCTGCTCGCGCGCGCGCAGCGCCGCTTGCGCCGCTTCGCACGACGCCGCCCGGCGCGGGTCGTCGGCCGGCAGCTGGCGGTTGACCTCGACGAGCCGCGCTGCCGCGCATGCGGCCGCCTCCGCGAGCGCGACCGCCGTCAGCGCGTCGGGCCGCACCGAGGACGGGCAGCAGCGCGCGACCTGCGCCGCGAGCTGGGCGATCTCGCTCGCCGCGTCGGCGATCGCCAGCGACAGGTCGGCGGCGTGGATCAGGGCCTCCCCCGCGAGCCGCTCGCCGTCGGCCGGCGCCGCGCGCGCCGGCCCTGCGACGCCGTGACGCGCCGTGCGCTCGGATCGCAGCAGCGCCGACGAGGCTTGGCGATGGGCCTGGGCGTCGCGCTCGATCAGCGCCTGGGCCTGCATGCGCAGCGACTCGGCGTGCGCGATCGCGCCGCCGGCCTCGATCCAGGTGCCGCGCGATCCGCGTGCGACCTTCGCCGTCACGGCGGCCGCCGCGGCGGCCGTCAGCGCGGCGGCGGGGCCGCCGCCGGTGAGCTCGTGCTGGGACGCGAGCGCCGCGAGCACGTCTGACAGGGGTCGGCTCAACAGCCCGTGATCCGGTGAAGCAGCCATCCCTGCGATCGTACTGCGGCGCCGAGAAGGCGACGCCTCCGATCCGTTTGCGAGGATCAACCGATGCAGCCAGCAACCGAGGGCGGTGGGTTCGAGGTCGGCCGCGGCGTCGTGGCGCCGCAGCTCGTCGACGACGCCCTGCGCCTGCTGCACGTCGACATGCTCGAGCACGGACACTCCGCGCAGACGCTGAGCGAGTGGCTGTGGGCGATGCACTGGTTTCCGCATCTCAACCAGCGCGACGAGATCCTCGCGCTGGCGCATGCACTTCCGCAGCGGTGGCGCGGCGGGACGCTGTGCGACCCGCAGATCCTCCTGCAGTTCCCGCACGTCGGACCTGAGCCCGAGATCGTCTTTCATCTCGACGAGGAGCCGGCCTGGGCCGACGGGCGCCGCTACGAGCGGATCGTCGGCGTCCCGCTGACCCCGTGGCGCCGGGAGAACGGCGGCCTGCTCGTAAAGGTCGACGACGAGGCGGTCGCGGTCGAACTCGATCCGACCGACGCCGTCATGCTCGCGCCCCACCAGCAGCACTCCGGCGGCGTCAACCGCACGGGCTCGCCGCGCTACGGCGTCTACTTTCGCTGGCTGCAGGACGCGCTTTAACCCACCCGCGACCTCGCCCAGCAGCCCGCGATCGTAGGTGACGACTGCGGCGCACCCCGCCGACGTCGAGCTCGCGCGCTGAGCTGGCGCCGCAGCGACCCGTGCCAGGCCGCGGCCCGACCCCGGCGGCGGGGTCGATGGTCGCCGCCGGGGTCGCTGCCGTGGGCCGGGGCAGGCCTCCGCTCGTGCGCAGCACGAGGACTTGAGGTTCGCGAGAACATCGCGTGTTCTTTCTCCTCGTTGGGAAGTGGTGCAGATTCTTGGCAGAAAGCTGCGCAGTAGCAGGCATCGCCGCTCGCGTGCCCCGGTTGTCGTTGACTCGCGGCTACGACCGGATTCGGCGTAAGGTGCTCTTCGCGCTGGACGAGATCCTCGGCGGTATCTCCCGACACCACGCGAGCGCGCCGCCTTCCCGCAGCTGGTCGTGAGCGCGTGTCACGGCGGGCGCTGGCATCGCTCAGCGAACGATCGTCGATGTCAGGCGGACGGGGGCGAGGCCGCCGGCCGCGACGCGGATCTGCACGCGGCGAACGGCGCCGGCCTGTGTCCTGCGGCCGCTCGCGGTGAGGCGGGCGCGGATCTTTGTGGTGACGCCCGCCGCGACCGTGCGCGATCCGCCCGCGAGCAGGATGCGCTTGCTCATGACGCGCACGCTGCAGGTTGCCGGCTGCGAGCTGGTGCAGGTCACCGGAAGGCCGCTGCGGCGCAGCGTCGAGAACCGCACGCGCCTGGGCACTTTTGCGGTAAGCGTCGCGGCTGGTGCGGGCTGCTGCAGCGGCGGCCCGAGGGCGGCGACCGCTGCGGCCATGTTCAGCATGCCGTGCCCGAGCTGCGCCGCGTTGCCAAGCGGGGTCGCGGTCTGCTCCAGGCGGTCGATCACGGCGCGTCCGCGCAGGCCCAGCGAGACCAGCAGGGCGGCGGCCGCCGCGACGTGCGGTGTCGCCTGCGATGTTCCGGCCATCGCGCTGTAGCCGCCGCCGAGTTGGGCGGAGGCGATCGCTTCGCCGGCGCGGCGTTCGCCGCCGGGCGCCACGATGTCGACGCGGACGGCGTAGTTCGAGTAGCTGGAGCGGATGAGGTCGCGGTTGACGGCTCCGACGCAGAGGATCTTGGTCGCCAGCAGCGGCTGGGCGCACAGCGGCACACTGTCGTTGCCGGCGGATGCCACGACGACGACGCCGGCACGGGCGGCACGGTCGATGGCCTGCACGAGCGTGCTTGTCGGCAGCAGCTGCGCGGCGGCGTTCGGGCCCGCGTTCAGCGACAGGTTGATGACCTGCGCGCCGCGCTCGACGGCGGCGTTGATGCCTGCGGCTTGCTGATCGGTCGTGCCGGTGTTGTTGGCGTCAAGTACGCGGATCGCCAGGATCTTGGCGCCCGGTGCCACGCCCTTGATGCCGATCCCGTTGTCGGCGCGCGCGGCGATGATGCCGGCGACGTTTGTCCCATGGCCGTGCTGGTCGTTGGCGACAGCGTCAAGCTCGATGAAGTCCGGGCCGTCGATCACGCTACCCGCAAAATCGGGGTGCAGGGCCTGCACGCCACTGTCGATCACCGCCACGACGACACCCGTGCCGACGCTGACCCGGTGCGCCGCGTCGGCGTTGACCGCGTCGAGGTTCCACTGCTCGCTGCGCAGCGGGTCCGCAGCGGCGGCTGCCACGGCGGGCGCGGCCGCCACAAACGTCAACGCCAGCGCGAGTGCTGCGCGACGAGGGCTCATGCGCGTGCGCCGCGACGGCGCGGCTTGCGGCTCTTCGTGCGCGTCGACGTCGCGACGGCGCAGCGTGATTGCGCGATCACGACATCGCCTGTGACGAAGGCCGCGTTGAGGATGACGTGCACGGCGTTGACGGTGATCTGCGAATCGCCGCCACGGCGATGCTCGTTGACGATCACGCGGCCGACCGGCAGTGCGATTGACGTGTTCGGGCCGGCATCGATCGTCGAGATCGCGATCCCCGCCACGACGAGACCCACGACCGACGCCGAGCCATCCGCGCCGGTCGTCGTGACCGAGCAGCGGCTGCGCGCGGCCGATGCAGCAACCAGTCCGGCGACGCCGACGTCGGCCGTCACAACCGAGCTCCTCACCGTGCCGATGCCCGAATTGCCCTCGGTGCTCATCCTCGCCACCCCAATGGGCGCAAGGCCGCCAACGTTCGCCGACAGCAATGACTCGGTAAATGGCCCGCCGCCGTCCACCGGAAGGCTCACCGACGGCAGCGCGCCCACGGAGACAGGAGCCAGCAGCGCGTTGACGTTCGCGTTGACGCCGTACGCGCCGCCCGTGACGGACACCGCCGCGCCGGCTGAGCCGGTGCCGGCAAGCGTCGCCGTCAGCGAGACCGCGGTCATCAATGCAAGCCGATGACGGCTACTCGACGCGGGCGGGGCCAGCGACAGACTGCGGCCGATGCGGCCGCTGTGCACAGAGTGCATAAGATCTCCTTTAATCCGGGGTTATGGCCTACCTCCCGGGCGTCTGCGCGCGGAGCACTCGTGGGACTCTCCGCCACCCGTCCCATCATGAGACGGGGACCGCGACACGTAGTAGCCCATCAAAAATGTCCGATGCGTCAACCGTACGCAGTGCAAAGGACCGACCGCAGAATCCGTGCAAACGCGCGTGTTCGCGGGCGCCGGGACCCAAACGGCCCGGACGCGCGTTCCACGGTGATCACCTGCCGCGCCAGCGCTCACCCAGGATCGAGCAGGGTTTGTGTTCGCGTGCTTGGCTGCCGATAAAGCCCTTCATGCGAAGCTTTTTACGTGGACAGCTGCCGTCGGGTGAGACCCTGCCCGCAGCCGAGTGGGTGCGTCGCCATCAAGGGATCTTGCTTGTGCTGTGGCTGTTGGCCCTGGCGCTGCCGTTGTATGGCCTGGCCGTCGGGCACGCGGGGGCCCACGCCGCTGTAGGCGGCGGCGCGCTGCTCGTGATCGCCCTGCTGGCAAGCCGGGGGCGCGCCCGGCAGGCCACGTCGTCGTCACTGGTGTCGCTGGGGCTGTGCACGGCAACCGCGCTGGCGGTGCATCTCGCGGCGGGGGCGATCGAGGCGCACTTCATGTTCTTTGTGATGATCATCGTCGTCTCGCTGTACGAGGACTGGCGCCCGTTTCTGATCGCGTTCGGATTCGTCGTGGTGCACCACCTGGCGGCCGGGTTCCTCGATCGCGACTCGGTGTATAACCACGGCGGCGATCCGTGGGTCCTGGCCGGCGTCCACGGCGGGTTTGTCCTGGCGGCGTCGATCGCCGCCGTGGTGTCATGGCGGATGAACGAGGACGTCCGCGCCGAGAGCCGGCGCGCCAGCGACCATGCCAGCGAAAGCGACGCGCGCTTTCGCAGCGCCTTCGAAGACGGGCCGGTCGGCATGGCGCTGATCGGCGCCGACGGCCCGACGCGCGGCGCGCTCGTGCGCGTCAATCGCACGCTCTGCCAGCGTTTTGGCTACACAGAGTCCGAACTCGCCGGCGCGCACGTCTCGGTGCTGCTCGATGCCGCGGGAGAGGGACGCATCCTGGACGCAATCGACGACCTGACCGCCGGCCGCTCACCCGTCTTTCATGACGAGCTCGCGCTGCTGGACCGCACCGGCGTCGCGTTCGAGGGGCGCCTGAGCATGTCGGTCGTCGCCGGCTGCGGTGACGTGCGCGACGTGATCGTGCAGATCGAAGACGTCACCGAGCGCAACCGCCTGGCGCGCGAGCTCAAAGACCTCGCCGACATCGACCCACTCACCGGGCTGTTCAACCGGCGTCGATTTGAGCGCGAGCTGTCCGCGCAGCTTGAGCGCGCACGCCGTTGCGGCCGTGGCGGCGCTGTGATCGTCGTCGACCTCGACAACTTCAAGGAAGTCAACGACACGCTCGGCCACCAGGTCGGAGACGAGATGCTCGTCTCCGCGGCGAACGCCCTCAGCGAAGGCACGCGCCAAAGCGACATCGTCGCGCGCCTCGGCGGTGACGAGTTCGCCGTCCTCGTCGGCGACCTGGGCCGTGAGCAGGCCGAAATCCTCGGGGCCGCGCTCGTGCAGCGCGTCAGCGAGCATGCTGTGCACATCGCCGGCGGCCGCATCCAGCGCACCGCGAGCGTCGGCGTCGTCGTCCACGCCGCCGACACCGACCTCACCGGCGACGAGCTGCTCAACGACGCCGATCTGGCGATGTACGAGGCCAAGGACGCCGGAGGCAATCGCTGCGTCGTCTACTGCACCGCGACCGTCCAGAGCACCGGCGTCGTCAACCAGATCTCATGGCCCGACCGGATCAGGCGCGCCCTCGACGAGCAGCACCTGACGCTCTACGCGCAGCCGATCCTGAACATCGCGTCGGGCAAGATCACCAACTACGAGCTGCTACTGCGCATGCTCGGCCCCGACGGCGAAGTCATCCTGCCGGGAGCCTTTCTGCCGATCGCCGAGCGCCGCGGGATGATCCGCACCATCGACCGCTGGGTGGTGCGCGAGGCGATCGCGCTCCTTGAACGCCGCAACGCCACCGCCGACCCGGTTCGCCTGCAGATCAACATCTCCGCGCGCTCGCTGTCAGACCACGACTTCCTCGACTTCATCTGCAACGCCCTCGAGAACTCGCCGATCGATCCCGCCGGGCTCGTCTTCGAGGTCACCGAAACCGCCGCGATCGCAAGCCTCGACGACGCACGACGCTTCCTCACGAGCCTCTCGGATCTGGGCTGCGGGATCGCCCTTGACGACTTCGGCTCTGGCTTCGCTTCGTTTCACTACCTCAAGAACCTGCCCTTCGACGAGCTGAAGATCGACGGCCAGTTCATCAAGAACCTCACGACCGATCCCAGCGACCTCGTCCTCGTCGAGTCGCTCGTGGCGCTCGCGCGCGGCCTCGGCAAGCAGACGGTCGCCGAGTACGTCGAAGACGCGGCGACGCTGCAACTCGTGCGCGACGTCGGCATCGACCACGCCCAGGGCTATTACGTCGGCCGACCCGCGCCCGCGCTGCCGATGATCGCCCCAGCAGCACACGCGAGCACGAGCGCCTGACCGCCAGCCGCTGGGCCACTAGAGTCTTTCTGCGCCGGTGCACACGGGCAGCGCCTGGACGTCGCCACGCGGGCAGTCAATCGCCGCAAGTCCTGTCCCTACAGCCGCGGCCGCAGCTCGTCCCACAGTGCCGCGTAGGCGCGCGCGGCGCGGCCGTGGGGCGCAAAGCCGGCGAGCGCGCGGCGCCTGAGGGCCATCTTCTCGACGTCGCTGGCCGCCGGGATCGCGGTCTCGAGCACGGCGCCGTCCACGCGCGCGCCGAGCTCGTCCATGACCTCGCGGTGCAGCGTCTTGCGGCCGTCGGCCATCGAGAAGAAGGCCGCGATCTGCGGGCGCGGCTTGGGCACCTCGCCGGCGACGAAGCGCTGGAGCTGCTCGAACGTGCGCAGCGACAGCGGCGACGGGATCAGCGGTACGAGCAGCAGGTCGGCTGCCGCGAAGACGTTCTCGGAGGCCAGCGAGATCGCTGGCGGGCAGTCCAGGAAGACGTAGTCGTAGTCGTGGGCGAGCGGCGCGATCACGCGCTGCAGCCCCTGCGTCGGGCGCTTCGTCGCATCCAGCGCGAGGTCCATGTTGCGATAGGAGAAGTCGGCCGGCAGCAGGTCCAGGAGCTCGTGGTCGGACCCCTTCAGCAGCGCGACCGGATCGCTCTTGCCGCGCACGAGCTTGGCGCCGCCGCCGCGCACCTTCGGCTTGATCCGCAGCAGGAAGCTCGCCGCGCCCTGCGGATCGAGGTCCCACAGCAGCACGCGCGATCCCTGCTCGGCCGCCGTCCAGGCGAGGTTGACGGCGGCCGACGTCTTGCCGACGCCGCCCTTGATGTTGTAGAGCGCGACGACCTTCGTCATCCGAACGTCTCGCGGACGATCTTGCGCTGCGGCTTGGCCGCGAACTGCGCGAAGCTCGCGGCGAACTGTGCCCGCGCCTGCTCCTGCTGCTCGACGAGCCGCTCGACGAGGACGCCCATCGCCATCAGCGCCGCCGCGCCGCCCTCCATCGCCGCGATCTCGTCGCCCAGCGCACGCAGCAGGTCCGCCTGCACCTCGCGGTCCTGGAAGCGGCCGAGCACGTCCTGCAGCCCCTTCAGCGTCGACACCATCGGCTTGACGACGTCCGGCGGATACAGCGACGCGAAGAACTCGAGCAGGTAGCGCAGCTCCTTGCCCTTCTTGCGCAGGTCGTGCAGCGCCTCGTGCGGGCTGTCGTCGTCGATCGCCCGGCCCATCTTCACCATCCGCCGGTAGACCGCGCTGATCCGCTCGGCGGCGACGTCGGCGATCGGCCGGGTGGCATCGGGACGATCGCCCTGCGGCGCATCGACGAGGCCGTCGAGGAAGTCCGCCCAGTTCGCCAGCAGCCCTCGCGTGCGCTCCGAGCGCAGCCCGCTGACCATCTTCCTGCGCTCGATCACGAGGCGCTGCTCGAGCAGCCGCCGCAACGGCGCGACGTCGCCCGCCGTGCTCTCCCCCAGCCCCGCCGCAAGCTCGCCGAACTCGAGCAGCTGCACGTCGAGGTCGCGCGTCGGCCCGGTCAGCACCTGCAGCTCGCGAAAGCCGGCGCGAAAGACACGCAGCGGCTCGGGCGAGAACACCCCGCGCAGCTCGCGCTGCAGCGCGCGCGAGCGGCGCACCGCGACGCGCAGGTCATGCAGGAACTCCGAGTCGACGTCGGCCAGCGTTCCCGGCGTGTTGTCCTCGATGACCTCGGTCAGGCGGCGCAGGATCGCCACAGCGGCCGCGTCGGCGCGACCGGCCGGGTCCAGCTCGATGCGCAGCTTCGACGACATGCCGCCGATCGGGCGGCCGAGCGCCGCGACGGCGTCGTCGAGCACCGGCCGCGGGGCAGCCTGCAGGCCGACCGCGCCCGTCAGGATCGCCAGCACGCGGTCGTAGTCGGCGTCATAGCCGCGCACGCCGACGACGTGCAGGCGCGGGCGCAGCGGGTGCTCTGCGGCGCCGCCCGCGAGCGCCGCCGGTTCCTCGGCGCGCAGGCGCACGACGATCTTGCCGACGTCGTCGAGCACGTTGATCGGCAGCTGACGGCTACGCACGCGGGCGATCGGGGTCAGCGCGCGCATCTCGACGATCGGCGCCAGCCGGTCGTGCAGGATCCCGGCCGGCAGGATCTCGAGCGTCAGCCTGCGCGCGCCCCGCGGCTGATCGCCGCTGGCCTGCTCGACGGACGTCGCGGCGTCCATCAGGACGAGCCGACTGGCCGCGTCGGCGAGGGCGAGGCCGGCGCGGTGCAGGCGCCCGTCGAACGTGTCCCAGAACGTGCGCTCGATCGCGTGCGTGCTCTGTGTCACGACCGGCACGAGCGCCGCCAGCCGGTCGGCCGCCCCCGAGGCACTCAGGCCATCCGGGAGCAGCAGAACGGTCGCGCGCGCGTCCATGCGCGCAGTCTGCCAGCGCGCCGCGACGGCGGCGCGCCGGTCACCTCGTGATCACACGTTGCCTCGCGTCGTCCCACCCGAGCCGGCCTGGCGCTCGGCCTCCTCGCGGCCCGGGTGGCCGGGCGGCAGGTCGTGCGGCGAGATCTCGTCGTGCGCCTCGGGCGTGTCCCCCGCCGGGGTTTCGTCGTCGGGCGTCATCGGCCCGAGCGGCTCGCTGGCGTCGCTGTCGTGCGGCGGGGCCTTGTCCTCCTCGTCGTCCATCCCGCGCTAGGCGGAGAGCCGCTCGGCGAGCATCCGCTTGCCCGACTCGGCGCCCTTGCGGCTGTCGGCCTGCGCCTTGCGGAAGAACGTTGCAAGGTCGCTGTCACCGTCGCGCTCGGCGTCCTGGATGTAGGTCTCCAGGCGCAGCGCGTTGTTCAGGCACTGCTCCGTGAACCAGATGATGTTGTAGTCCTTGTCCTTCGTGCCGGTGACTTCGCCGGTCTCGGTGCTCATGTGAGGCTCCTCGGTCGGATGCAGGGGCTCCGGCTGGAGTTACCCGTGTCGCATCGCCCTATCCGCCGGATGTCGGGTTGATGACATTGACATAGAACGTGGGTTGATCCTGCGAAGGCTGGGTATGGGAGGGGGCGCAACGTCCCCAACGCTGCAGGAAAGGTCCCGTGAGCAGCAGAATCCTCATCACCGGTGGCGCCGGCTTCATCGGCTCGCACCTTGCTGACGAGCTCCTCGCACACGGCTGGCGGGTGCGCGCGCTCGACAACCTCACGCCGCAGGTCCACGAGAACCGCGGCGAGCGGCCCGCGTACCTCGATCCCGACGTGGAGCTCGTCGTCGGCGACGTTCGCGACGCCGACTGCGTGCGCGCCGCGCTGGAGGGCGTCGACGCCGTCGTGCACCTCGCCGCGCGCGTCGGCGTCGGCCAGAGCATGTACGAGATCGCCGACTACACGAGCGTCAACGGGCTGGGGACCGGCGTGCTGCTGCAGGCGTTGCTCGACCACCCGGTGGCGCAGCTCGTCGTCGCGTCGAGCATGAGCATCTACGGCGAGGGGCTGTACGCGGGCGCCGCCGGCAGGCGCGTCACCGATGTCGTCGAGCGCTCCCGCGAGCAGCTCAGGCAAGGCGCGTGGGAGCCGGTCGGCGAGAACGGCCAGCGGCTCGCGCCCCTGCCGACGCCCGAGGACAAGCCGCCCGCGCTGTCGTCGATCTACGCGCTGGGCAAGTACGACCAGGAGCGCATGAGCCTGCTGTTCGGCTCGGCCTACCACACGCCGGTCACGGCGCTGCGCTTCTTCAACGTCTACGGGCCGCGCCAGGCGCTGTCGAACCCGTACACGGGCGTCCTCGCGATCTTCGCCGGCCGGCTGCTGAACGGGCGCGCGCCGCTCATCTACGAGGACGGCCGCCAGCGGCGCGACTTCGTCAGCGTCTACGACGTCGCGCGCGCGGTGCGGCTGGCGCTCGAGCGCCCCGATGAGGACGGGCGGATCCTCAACGTCGGCTCCGGCGAGAGCGTCTCGGTGCTGCAGATCGCCGACGAACTCGCGCGTGTGATGGGTCGCGAGGATGTCGCCGCGCAGGTCACCGGCAAGTACCGCGTCGGCGACATCCGGCACTGCTTCGCCGACATCAGCCGCGCCGAGCGGACGCTCGGCTACGTGCCGCAGGTCGCGCGCGCCGACGGGATGGGCGAGCTCGCCGAGTGGCTCGCGCACCAGGTCGCGACCGACCGTGTCGACGACGCCGCTGCCGAGCTCGCCTCGCGGGGGCTCACGGTATGAGGCGCCGCACGCTGATCACCGGCGGCGCCGGCTTCGTCGGGACGAACCTCGCCGACCGCATCCTGCGCGACGGCGAGCGCGTGATCGTCTTCGACAACCTCTCGCGCGCCGGCGTCGAGGAGAACCTCGCGTGGCTCACGCGCCGGCACGGGCGGGCGGTCGACGTCGAGCTCGCCGACGTGCGCGACGCGAGCGCCGTGGCGCGCGCGGTCGACGCCTGCGACCGGGTCTTTCACCTCGCGGCGCAGGTCGCGGTCACGACGAGCCTCGACGAGCCCGTCGAGGACGTCGACGTCAACCTGCACGGCACGATCAACGTGCTCGAGGCGGCGCGCGCGCGGACGAGTCCGCCACCGGTGCTCTTCACCTCGACGAACAAGGTGTACGGCGGACTCGGCGACGTGGAGCTCGCCGAGCAGCCGACGCGCTACGAGCCGCTCGACGCGCCGATCCTGGCAAGCGGGATCGGCGAGTCGCGGCCGCTGGCGTTCTGCACCCCGTACGGCTGCTCGAAGGGCGCCGCCGATCAGTACGTCGTCGACTACGCCCGTTCCTACGGCGTGCCGACGGTCGTCTTCCGGATGAGCTGCATCTACGGCCCGCACCAGTTCGGCACGGAGGACCAGGGCTGGGTCGCGCACTTCCTCATCCGCGCGCTCGAGCGCCGGCCGATCACGATCTACGGCGACGGCAAGCAGGTCCGCGACGTGCTCTACGTCGACGACCTCGTCGATGCGTTCCTGCGCGCCGAGCAGGATGCGCAGCGGCTCGCGGGACGTGCGTTCAACATCGGCGGCGGCGCGCGCAACACGGTCAGCCTGCGCGAGCTGCTGGAGCTCATCGCCCAGACGCAGGGCCGCGAGCCGGGCGTCGACTACGCGGCTTGGCGCCAGGGCGACCAGCGCTACTACGTCTCTGACTGCGCGGCGTTCACGGCGGCCACCGGCTGGCGCGCCCGCGTCGCGCCGCGCGACGGCGTACGCTCGCTGGCCGCGTGGCTGGCGGCCGCACGCGACGAAGCCGTGGCGGCTGTCTAGATGCGCGCCGCCGGCGCACGTGACGAAGCCGTGGCGGCTGCCTAGATGCGCGCCGCCGTCATCACGGGCCCTGGCGCGGCCGAGATCAGCGAGGTGCCGACGCCTGAACCGGGTCCCGGCGAGGTGCTCGTGGCGATCGAGGGCTGCGGCGTGTGCGGCTCGGATCTGCCGGTCTGGGAGGGACGGCCGTGGTTTGAGTATCCGCGCGCGCCCGGCGCTCCCGGTCATGAGGGGTGGGGCCGCGTCGTCGACGTCGGCGCGGACGTGCGTGGGCCCGCGCCGGGCGCGCGCGTCGCGGCGATCTGCTTCGCGTCGGACGCCGAGTTCGACGTCGCCGCGGCCGATGCCGTCGTGACGCTGCCCGCCGAGCTCGACGGGCAGCCGTTTCCCGGCGAGGCGCTCGGCTGCGCGATGAACGTCGCGCGCCGCTGCGAGTTCGAAGCCGGCCAGACGGTCGCGATCGTCGGCGTCGGGTTTCTCGGCGCGCTGCTCGTGCAGATCGCCGCCCGCGCGGGTGCCCGGGTGATCGCGATCGCACGGCGCCCGTACGCGCTGCGGGTCGCGCGCGAGATGGGCGCCGAGCACACGTTCAGCACCGACGACGAGGACGTCGTCGGTGCGGTCGAGGAGCTCACAGGCGGCATGCTGTGCGACCGCGTACTCGAGGTCACCGGCCATCAGGGCCCGCTTGACCTCGCCGCGCGGCTCGTGCGCGTGCGCGGGCGGCTCGTCATCGCCGGCTATCACCAGGACGGCCCGCGCACGGTCGACATGGGCCTGTGGAACTGGCGCGGGATCGACGTCGTCAACGCCCACGAGCGCGAGCAGGTCACCTACGTGCGCGGCGTGCGCGAAGCCGCCGACGCGATCGCCGCAGGTCTGCTGGACCCGCAGCCGCTCTACACGCACGAGTTCGGGCTCGCGCGGATCGGCGATGCGTTCGCCGCGGCGATCGAGCGGCCCGAGGGCTTTCTGAAGGCGCTGGTGCGACCATGAGCGCCGTCACCGCCCCCGCCGTGCCGCGCCTCGGGTTTCTCGGCACGGGTTGGATCGGGCGCCTGCGCATGGAGGCGATCGCGGCCAGCGGGGTCGCCGACGTGGCGGCGCTCGCAGATCCCGACGGCGACTGCCTCGCGGCGGCCGCGCGCACGGCGCCGGGCGCGGCGCTGCACAGGGCGGACCTCGACGAGCTGCTCGCGGCCGACCTCGACGGGATCGTCATCGCCACGCCCAGCGCGCTGCACGCCGGGCAGGCGATCCGCGCGCTGGAGCACGGCGTCGCGGTGTTCTGCCAGAAGCCGCTGGGCCGCACCGCAGCCGAGACGAGCGCCGTCGTCGCGGCCGCGCAGCGCTCCGGGCTGCTGCTCGGCGTCGACATGTCCTATCGCCACACGGCCGCGGCGCTCGCGCTGCGCGAACGCGTCCGGGCGGGCGCGATCGGCCCGGTGCACGCGGTCGACCTCGTCTTCCACAACGCCTACGGACCGGACAAGCCATGGTTCCTCGATCCCGCTCTGTCGGGCGGCGGCTGCGCCGTCGACCTCGGGATCCACCTCGCCGATCTGCTGCTCTGGGTGCTCGACTTCCCTGTCGTCACAGGGGTCGACGCGCGGCGCTGGCGGGCCGGGGCGCCCGCCGGCGCCGGCGTCGCAGAGGACCTCTGCCTCGCGACGATCGACCTGGCCGGCGGCACGGTCGCCCGGCTGGCCTGCTCCTGGTTCTCCCACGAGGGGCGCGACTGCGTCCTGGAGGCGACGTTCCGCGGGCGCGACGGCGCGGTCAGCCTGCAGAACACGGGCGGCTCGTTCTATGACTTCGGCGTGCAGCTGCGGCGCGGTACCAGCGCGCACGCGATCGTCTCGCCGCCCGACGACTGGGGCGGGCGCGCCGCCGTCGACTGGGCGCGGCGCCTGCGCGCCGGCGAGCGCTTCGATCCGGAGGTGCGGCGGCTGATCGACGTCGCCGCCGTGGTCGACGGGATGCTCGGCCGATGAGGGTCCTGATGAGCACCGACGCCGTCGGTGGCGTATGGACGTACGCCAGCGAGCTGCGCGCCGAGCTGGCGACGGCCGGCGTCGACGTCACGCTCGCCACGCTCGGCCCGCAGCCGCCGCTCGAGCCGGGCGGTCGCTGGCTGGACTGCCGCCTGGAGTGGCAGGACGACCCGTGGGACGACGTGCGGGCGTCGGGCGAGTGGCTGCGCGAGCAGGCTCGTGCCGTGGGCGCCGACGTCGTGCACCTCAACGGCTACGCCCACGCGGCGCTGGACTGGAACGTGCCGGTCGTCACCGTCGCGCACTCGTGCGTGCTGTCCTGGCACGAGGCGGTGCGCGGCGCGCCGGGCGGCGCGGCCTGGGCGCGCTACCGCGACGCGGTCGCGACCGGGCTGCGCGGCGCCGACGCGATCGTCACCCCCACCGCGGCGATGCGCAGCGCGCTGCGCCGCCATTACGACCTCACGCAGCGCTGCCGCGTGATCCCCAACGGGGTCTCTGCGCACCCGCTCGCCCTCGCGACGCGCGAACGCCTCGTGCTCGCCGCCGGGCGGCTGTGGGACGAGGCGAAGGGACTTGACACGCTCGACGCCGCGGCGCAGGGCCTGCCGTGGCCCGTCGAGGTCGCGGGCGCGGCCGGCGGGCGCGAGGCGCGGTACGTCCGGCTGCTCGGCCACCTGCAGCGCGTCGCGCTGCGCGCACGGATGGGACGCGCCGCGATCTTCGCCCACCCCACCCGCTACGAGCCGTTCGGTCTCGTCGTGCTCGAGGCGGCGCTCGGCGGCGGCGCGCTCGTGCTCGGCGACATCGACTCGCTGCGCGAGCAGTGGGACGGAGCTGCCGTGTTCGTCAAGCCGGGCGACAGCGCCGCGCTGCACGCCGCGCTGCAGGGGCTCGTCGACGACGATCCGCTGCGCAGCAAGCTGGCGCGGGCGGCACGGGTGCGCGCCCAGGCGCGCGATGTGGGCACGACCGCCGGCGCCTATCGCGAGCTCTACGAGCGCCTCTGCGCGCGGCGCCGGGTGACGGCATGAGGATCGCGATCTTCTGTCACTCGCTGCTGTCGGACTGGAACCACGGCAACGCGCACTTCCTGCGCGGCATCGTCGCCGAGCTGCTGGACCGCGGCCACGAGGTGACGGCATACGAGCCGCAGGACGGCTGGAGTCGCCGCAACCTGCTGCGCGACGGCGGCAGCGCCGCAATCGACGAGGTGCACGCCGCGTTTCCCTGGATCGAGGGTGTCATGCGCACCTACGATCGCGCCTCGTTCGACGTCGACGCGGCGCTCGACGGCTGCGACCTCGTCATCGTGCACGAGTGGAGCGAGCCTGCGCTCGTCGCGCGGATCGGCGCCTGCCGCGCCGCCGGCGCACGGTTTGCGCTGCTCTTCCACGACACCCACCACCGTGCGGCGAGCGTCCCGCAGCAGATGGCGCGCTATGACCTGCGCCACTACGACGGCGTGCTCGCGTTCGGCGAGGTGATCCGCTCGATCTACCTCGAGCAGGGCTGGACGCAGCGCGCCTGGACCTGGCACGAGGCCGCCGACACGCGCGTCTTCCGGCCGCTGGCGCCCGCCGCCGGCGCCGACCGGCGCGACCTCGTCTGGATCGGCAACTGGGGCGACGACGAGCGCGGCGGCGAGCTGCGCGAGTTCCTGCTCGCTCCCGCCCGCCGCCTGCGCCTGCGCGGGACGATCCACGGCGTGCGCTACCCGCGCCGCGCGCGCTGGTCGATCGCCCTGGCCGGCCTGCGCTACCGCGGCTGGCTGGCCAACCACCGCGCGCCCGAGGTCTTCGCGCGCCACCGCGTGACGGTCCACGTCCCGCGCCGCCCGTACGTCGCGAAGCTGCCGGGGATCCCGACGATCCGCCCGTTCGAGGCGCTGGCCTGCGGGATCCCGCTCGTCAGCGCGCCGTGGGAGGACGCCGAAGGGCTGTTCCGTCCCGGCCGCGACTTCCTCGTCGCGCGCGACGGTACGCAGATGCGCCAGCAGCTGCGCGCGATCCTGCACGATCGCGACCTCGCCGCGTCGCTGCGCGCCAGCGGCCTGGAGACGATCCGGGCGCGCCACACGTGCGCGCACCGCGTCGACGAGCTGCTGGCGATCTGCGGCTCGCTGGGGCTTGCAGTCGCCACCACCGGCGGGGCCGTCGCATGAGGTTCGCGTTCTTCGGATCGAGTCTCGTCTCGGCGTACTGGAACGGCGCCTGCACGTACTACCGCGGCCTGCTGCGCTGCCTGCACGAGCGCGGCCACGAGATCGACTTCTACGAGCCGATCGCCTACGGCCGCCAGGAGCACCGCGATATCGACGATCCCGAGTACGCGCGCGTGACGATCTATCCCGCCGACAGTGAGGAGCAGGTGCTCGACGCCGTCGAGACCGCTCGCCGGCGCCGCCCCGACGTCGTCGTGAAGTGCAGCGGCGTCGGCGTCTTCGACGAGCTGCTCGAGCAGGCGCTGCTCGACCTCGGCGCCCCGGTCACGATCCACTTGGACGTCGACGCGCCGGCCACCCTCGCGCGCATGGAGGCCGATCCCGACGACCCGCTGCGCGCACGGATCGCCGACTTCGACCTCGTCCTGACCTACGGCGGCGGCGAGCCGGTCGTGCGCCGCTACCGCGCGCTCGGCGCGCGCGACTGCATCCCGGTTCCCAACGCGCTGGATCCGACGACGCACCACCCCGTCAAGCCGCGCCCGGAGCTGCGCTCGGACCTCGCCTTCCTCGGCAACCGCCTGCCCGACCGCGAGGCGCGCGTCGAGAACTTCTTCTTCGGCGCAGCGGCGGTCGCGCCGCAGCGGGCGTACCTGCTGGGCGGCAGCGGCTGGGAGGACCGCGTGCAGCGCACGGCGGGCGGCGTGCGCTACCTCGGCCACGTCTCCACGCGCGACCACAACGCGCTGAACTGCTCGGCGCTGACCGTGCTGAACATCAGCCGCGAGAGCATGGCCTCAAACGGCTTCTCGCCGGCGACGCGCGTGTTCGAGGCGGCGGGCGCAGGCGCCTGCCTGATCACCGACGAGTGGGAGGGCATCGACGAGGTGCTCGAGCCCGGTCGCGAGGTGCTCGTCGCCTGCGACGGCGCCCATGTCGCCGAGCTGCTCGAGGGGCTCGATCGCGAGCGCGCCGCCGCGATCGGGGCGGCCGCCCGCACCCGCGTGCTGGCCAAGCACACCTACGCCCACCGCGCCGCGCAGGTCGAGGAGATCCTCGCATGAGGATCGTCATCCTCGGCCTGTCGATCACGTCGTCGTGGGGCAACGGGCACGCGACGAACTACCGCGCGCTCATGCGCGCGCTGACCGAGCGCGGGCACGACGTGCTGTTTCTCGAGCGCGACATGCCGTGGTACGCGGCGCAGCGCGACCTGCCGCAGCCGCCGTGGGGAACGACGCGCCTGTACGGATCGCTGGACGAGCTGCGCGCGCGCCACGGCGACGCCGTGCGCGACGCCGACGCCGTGATCGTCGGCTCCTACGTCCCCGACGGGATCGCCGCCGGCGAATGGGTGACCGCGACGGCGCGCGGCGTCCCGGTCTTCTACGACATCGACACGCCGGTGACGCTCGCGGCGCTGCAGCGCGGCGACTGCGCGTACCTCGCCCCGCAGCTCGTGCCCGCCTACCGCGTGTACCTCTCCTTCACCGGCGGCCCGACGCTGCGGCGCATCGAAGACGAGCTCGGCTCGCCGTGCGCGCGCGCGTTTCACTGCCTCGTCGACCCCGACGCCTATCCGCTGCTCGACGTGCCGCTGCGCTGGGACCTCGGCTACCTCGGCACGTACTCGCCCGATCGCCAGCCGGCGCTCGAGCGCCTGCTGCTCGAGCCCGCCCGGCGCGAGCCGTCGCTGCGCTGCGTCGTCGCCGGGCCGCAGTACCCCGACGAGATCGACTGGCCGAGCAACGTCCAGCGCATCGAGCACCTGGCGCCCGCCGAGCATCCCGCCTTCTACGCCGCCCAGCGCTTCACCGTGAACGTCACCCGCGCCGACATGGTGGCGGCCGGCTGGTCGCCGAGCGTGCGGTTGTTCGAGGCAGCCGCCTGTGCCGTACCCGTCATCTCCGACGACTGGGACGGCATCGAGACGTTCTTCGCTGCCGGCAGCGAGATCCTGATCGCCTGCGAGCCGCGCGACGTGCTGCTCGCGCTGGCCAACATCAGCGAGCCCGCGCGGCGCGCGATCGGCCGCCGCGCCCGCGAGCGCGTGCTCGCCGGCCATACGGCGAAGGCGCGCGCGGCCGAGCTGGAACGGACGATCGAAGAGGCGGTGACGCGAGCATGAGCACCCTGCAATCGCACAGCGGCGGATCCGCCGCTCCCGAGCTCGCACCGTGGTTTCACAACCTGCACCTGCCCGGCGGCCGGCGGACCGCTCCGGACCATCCGCTCGGCGACTTCCCCGCGTTCAAGTGGGAGCAGATCGCGCCGCACCTGCCCGCCGACCTGCGCGGTGCGCGCGCGCTGGACATCGGCTGCAACGCGGGCTTCTACACCTTCGAGCTCGCGCGCCGCGGCGCGGACGTGCTGGCGATCGACGTCGACGAGCACTACCTGCGCCAGGCCCGCTGGGCGGCGGGCGAGTTCGGCCTCGCCGGCCGCGTCACGCTGCGCAAGCTCGGCGTCTATGACCTGGCCACGCTCGACGTCGAGCCGTTCGACGTCGTCCTGTTTCTCGGCGTGCTCTACCACCTGCGCCATCCGCTGCTCGCGCTGGACATCGTCGCGCCGCTCGTCGGCGGGACGCTCGTCGTGCAGACGCTGACGACGCCGGGCGAGGAGCGCGCCGACGCTCCCGCGAACGTCGACATCGACGACCGCGCCATGCTGCGCGCGCGGGGCTGGCCGTCGATGGCGTTCATCGAGCACGAGCTGGCCGGCGACCCGACGAACTGGTGGGCGCCCAACGCGGCGTGTGTCGAGGCGATGCTGCGCTCCAGCGGACTGCGGATCGTCGCGCATCCGGGCCACGAGATGTGGCTGTGCGAGGCGGCCTGAACGGCGCGAGGCCGATGTGAAGATGGTGTTGGCAGGCGTGCATCTGCGGGTAGCCCGCGGTGCATGCTGCAGCCCACGCCCGCCGGTCCGGATCCGCTGCGACCGACCCGGACGACCCGCGACATGCCGTCGCGCAACCCCGCCGCGCAGCGCCGGGCGATGCAGGCGGCGATGGCCAGCGCCGTCCGCGCGATGAGATCAGATGGCGGGCGCCGTAGCGCGACGCCGGGCGCCGGCCGCACGCCGCCGCCCACGGTCCTCTGATGAAGATCGCGATCACCGGCGCGACCGGCAACGTCGGTACGAGCCTGCTGGCCGCGCTCGACGGCGACGGCGCCGTCGAGGAGATCGTCGGGATCGCGCGGCGGCGCCCGGGGATCTCCTTCGAGCGCACCCGCTGGGTCTGCGCCGACGTCACGCGCGACGACCTGACCGAGGCGTTCGCGGGCGTCGACGCCGTCGTCCACCTCGCGTGGCTGATCCAGCCCTCGCGCGACCGCGACGTGACGTACGCCGTCAACGTCGAAGGCTCGCGGCGCGTGTTCGAGGCGGCCGCCGCCGCCGGCGTCTCGTCGCTCGTCCACGCGTCCTCGATCGGCGCGTACTCGCCGGGGCCGAAGGACCGCAGGGTCGACGAGAGCTGGCCGACCGGCGGCATCCAGACGTCGTTCTACTCGCGTGACAAGGCCGATGTCGAGACGATCCTCGACACGTTCGAGCGCGCGCATCCGGAGATCCGCGTCGTCCGGCTGCGGCCGGGGCTGATCTTCAAGGGCGATGCGGCGTCGGGAATCCGGCGGTTGTTCGCCGGGCCGCTGCTGCCGACGCCGCTGCTGCGCCGCCGCCTGATCCCCGTCGTTCCCGCGCTCGATCGCCTGCGCTTCCAGGCCGTCCACTCGCTTGACATCGGCGAGGCCTACAAGCTTGCGCTGCTGAGCGACGTGCGCGGCCCGTTCAACATCGCCGCCGAGCCGGTGCTCGACCCGCCCGAGCTCGGTCGGCTGCTGGACGCGCGCCCCGTCCGCATCGCCGAGAAGCCGCTGCGGGCGGCGGTCGACCTGTCATGGAAGCTGCGCCTGCAGCCAACGCCGCCGGGCTGGCTTGACCTGGCCCTGAACGTCCCGCTGATGGACACGACCCGCGCACGCACCGAGCTCGGATGGATCCCGAAGCACAGCGCCGGCGAGGCGCTGCTCGAGCTGATCGACGCGATGCGCCGCGGCGACGGCTTGCAGACCGCGCCGCTGGAGCCGGGCAGTGCCGGCCCCGCGCGCGTGCGCGAGCTGCTGACCGGCGTCGGCGGGCGCTCGCGCGGGTAGTCAGCTCGCGCCGGCGCCCCCCGGCCGCGCGCCGTGCTCAGGCGTTGTCGCGGCGGTCAGCGCGGCGCTGTGGCCGGCGCCGGCGACTACTCCGACGACCCGTCGGTCTGCTCGGAGCCGATCGCCTGGCTCGTGCGCGTCAGGGTGACGAAGAGCAGGCCTCCCACCAGGTTGCCCGCCACGGCGATCGCGAAGTTCAGCGCCACGTCGCCGCCGCTGATGTCGGCTCCGAAGCGCATGCCCATGATCAGCTCCAGCGTGACGACGATGACGTGGTTGAGCGACAGCAGCGCGAGCATCACGCCGGCGATCCAGGCGACCACGATCCGCCCGCCGACGGTGCCGACGCCCTCGACCATCCAGGTCATGACGGTGATCAGCGCGCCGCCGACGACCGCGCTCAGAAAGGCTGCCCAGTAGTCGAGCTCGCCGATCGTCTCGGCGACGTCGACGAGCGCCGGCGCGGCCCCCTCCGGCAGCACGCCCTTGGAGCTGACGATCAGCACCAGGGCGGTTCCGCCGACGAGGTTCATGACCGGCGAGATCGTCCACAGCTGCGCGAGCTTGCGCCCCGTCATCCTGCGCGAGCGCAGCGCCGTGATCGGCACCAGGAAGTTCTCTGTGAACAGCTCCGACCGACCGACGACGATGAAGATGAAGGCGATCCCGAAGAACAGCGAGCCGACGAAGTGCCCGGCGCTGGGGCCGAAGCGCGGCGTGATCGCCGCTGTGGCGGCGGCCAGCGCGATGACCCCGAAGACGACGTCGAAGCCGGCGACGAGCGACGTCGTCGTCAGCTCGAGGTTCGTGCGCGTGAGGCGCCGCTCGCCCTCCTCGCGCGTGCGGGCGAACACCTCACGCGGCTCGGGCGCCTCCTGCGGCTGGTCGGTATCGGGCTCGGTGTGAGAATCGATGGCCATGACCGCTCCTGTCTCCCCGATCGCGGCCGGCCGCAACCAACGCCCATCCGTTGGCGCGTCTGCGTCAGCTGGCGGTCGTTCCGCGCTGCGCGTGCTCGTGGCTGGCGCTGCCCGCGCCGGCGGCGACGTCCGGCGGCAGGGCCGCGCGCGGCGTGCGGGCGAGCACGAGCGCTGCCACGGCGAAGCGGCCGGCGAGCGGAAACCCGCGCCCGGACGGTGGCGGCGCCATGTGCTCCTCCATGAGGTCCAGCAGCCAGAGGATCGCCGCGCAGACGTCGGCGTGCGGGTGCGCGTCGCCGACGCCGGCCGACAGGCGCGCGAGGCCGATCGACTCGCTCGGGTCGCTGCCGGCGAACGCGCGCCCCATCGCGGTCGTGAGGTGCGCGACGACGCGTTCGAGCAGCGGATCCAGTGCCGCGCTCGGTCCCGGCGCCGGTCCGGCGCCGACCGCGTCCTGCCCGCTGATCAGCCGCTCCAGCTGCGCGCCGAACACGCTCGCGATCTGCTCGTGCGTCAGGCCCGCCTCATGCGCGCAGCGCAGCGCATTGATCGCGCTCGGAAGTGGCTGGCCATAGGGCGAGTCGCTGGCCCACAGCACCTGGCCCGGTGGCGCGAGACAGAACAAGGTGAGGATGTCGGCGGGGTGCCACCACGCGGTGTCGACGTACACGTTGGGGTGCGCCGGAAGCTCGCCGGCCAGCCACGCCAGGTCGGAGATCGCGCAGTGCGCGAGGATCAGCCGCGCGTCGGGGAACTGCTCGGAGTAGCGGATCGTGTTGGTTCCGAGCGCCTCGATGCCGCGCCCGGCGTGCATGAGCACGACCGCGCGCCGCTCGTGCGCGAGCGCCACGAGCTCACGCACGGAGGGCTCGTCCATGTCGAACGCCTCCGCGCGCGGGTGCAGCTTGATGCCGGCCGCCCCCGCGTCCATGCAGCGCCGCGCCTCGGCGAGCGCGTCGTCGTCGCGCGGCTGCACGCGACACAGGGCGCGCAGCGTGCCGTCCGAGGCCGCGACGGCTTCGAGGACCGCGTCGTTGGCGGCCGCGTAGCCGTCGGGCTCGTGCATCGGGAAGACGAGCGCGCGGGCATCGACGCGTCGCAGATCCGCCAGCAGCTCCGCGGCCGTCTGACGAAAGGTGTCGGGGTCGTTCTGGCCGAAGTGCGTGTGCGCATCGAACAGCGCCGGGCGCCCCGCCTCCTGCATGAGCGCGTCAAACCAGGGCCGCAGGATCGCGTCGACGTCGACTGGCACGGCGGTCACCCTACCGCCGCCGCGCGCGTGCCAGTTGCGTCAGCCGGCGACGTCGCGCCGCAGGAACGCGAGAAACGCCCACAGCACGGCGGGCACCGCATAGCACGCCGACACCCACGCGGCGTGCGTGATCGGCGCCCAATCCGTCGGATCGCGCAGCAGCCCCTGCCAGGCGTCGAACTGCTCGGAGAGCAGGTAGGGCGCCATGAAGTCCAGGCCCGAGATGATCGCCAGCAGCTGCATCATGAACGACAGGATCAGCGTGCCGACGACGGCCGCCGCGGAGTTGTGGGTGACCGTCGACAGCAAAAAGGCGATCGCGGCGATCGCGATCAGCGGGATGAAGTACGCCAGCGCGGACGCGCCGATCAGCAGCATCCCGCGGCCCGCGGGGATCTGCGTTCCCGACAGCGACGTCAGCGGATCGAAGCCCCAGAACGTGCCGCCGAGGACGAGCCCCACGCTGACGAAGACGACGAGCGCGGCGAAGACGTAGGTCAGCGCGGCGAGCAGCTTGGCGACGAAGATCTGCCAGCGCTCGGTGGAGCGCGTGAGGATCGTCTTCAGCGTCCCGTGGTTGTCCTCCGAGGAGACGATGTCACCGGCGACGAGCGACGTGATGAGCGGAAACAGCCAGACCGAGCTGAACAGCAGACCGACGAGCGGGACCGCCAGGCCCGTCTCCTTGACGTAGCGCCCGAACGGGACCTCGTCGGGGCCGCCGCTGCTCGACAGCAGCGCGATGACGAAGATCAGCGGCACGAGCGCCGCGGCGCCGAGGCCGAGGTACGTGCGCTTCTGGGAGCGCAGCTTGCGCAGCTCCCAGGCATAGACGGTGCCCACGCCGGGGTGCTTGTGCTCGCGACGCTCGACGGTGCGTGGCGCGGCGACGGTACTCATGCGCGCACCTCCTCCTCGGCGCGGGGGGTGTGGCGATCCGTCGTCGCGGAGCGACGGTCATTCGACACACCCGCCGGCGCGAGGTCCCCAGCCGGCGCCTCTTCGGTCATGCGGAAGAACAGCTCCTCGAGCGTCGCGGTCCGCGGCACGAGTGCCGCGATCCCGACGCCCGCCTCGCCGAGTGCGATCGACAGCGCGGTCGCGGCGCGCTCGCCGGCGGCGAACGTCAGGCCGCGCGCGTCGCGCTCGAGGTCTCCGATCCCGCGCTGCGCGGCGGCGATCTGCTGCGCGCGCTCGTCGTCGGTCGTACGCAGCTCGTAGCGCCCGGCCGTCGTCGCGATGAGCTCGTCGAGCGCGCCCTCGTAGCGCACCCGCCCGCTGGAGATGATCACGACGCGGTCGCAGAGCTCCTCGACCTCGGCCATGAGGTGCGAGGAGAGCAGCACCGTCATGCCCTGGTCGGCGAGCCGGCGGATCAGCAGGCGCATGTCGCGCATGCCGCCCGGGTCGAGGCCTGTCGCGGGCTCGTCGAGGATCAGCAGGCGCGGGTCGCGCAGCAGCGCGCCCGCGAGGCCGAGACGCTGGCGCATCCCGTGCGAGTAGCCGCCGACCTTGTCGCGCGCGCGGTCGGCGAGCTCGACCGTGTCCAGCGCAGCATCGATGCGGGAGGCCGCGTCGCCGCCGTCGAGCGCGGCGACGAGCTCGAGGTTCTTGCGGCCGTTGAGGTAGGGGTAGAAGCGCGGCGCCTCGACGAACCCGGCGACGCCATCCAGTGCGCGCACGCCGTCGACCAGCGGGTCGCGGCCGAACAGCTTGACGGTGCCGGCGTCGGGCGTGATCAGCCCGAGCATCATCCGCAGCGTCGTCGTCTTGCCCGCGCCGTTGGGTCCGAGGTAGCCATACACGTCGCCCGCCTTGACCGTCAGGTCGACGTGATCGACCGCGGTGATGCGGCCGTAGCGCTTGACGAGCGCGCGCGCCTCGACGGCGGGCGCGGCGCTCACTTCAGCCCTCGTGCCGCGTTCTCGGCCGCGACCGGCGGCACCGACCCGGCGACGACATACGACACGCCGTTGCGCTCGAAGGTCACGATCGTCCCGAGCGCGGTCGCAAGCTCCGAGCCGGTGGCGCCGTCGATGTTGATCTGCGGCAGGCGCAGGGCGTTGTCGCCCTTGCGCCGCTTCTCGTCGGCGGGCTGCGCCTTGCGCTGCAGGACGCCGATCGCGCCGAGGCCCTCGCCGTAGATCGCAAGCGCGCCGTTGGCGCCGTCGAACGTCACGAGGCGAACCTCCCGGCGCGGCAGGCCGGCGAGCGTGGCCGGTGCCGCGAGCTCGAAGCCCAGCTCGCGCTGGACGGCGGCGACGCCGGCGACCACGGAATCCTTGCGCCTGTCGGCGCGCGTGCGATCGCTGCGCCGCTCGTCGCGCGACGCGCTGAGGTCGACGACTTCGGCGCCGGCCGGGGGCGCCACGCGCACGTCGGAGTCCGCGACGGCGTCGTAGGAGACCTCGGTCGCCTTGACCTCGAGCACGGGCGCCGACTTGCCCTGCGCGTAGATCGCGGCCCGCAGCGGTGCGCCGCGGACCGCATCCCATGCCAGCTCGGCCGCGCCGAGCAGCCCGCCGTCGTCCTTCGGCGAGATCTTCACGGTGTAACTCGGTCGCCCGGCGGTCGAGGTCGGCTCGGCGCCCGAGACGGTCCACGTCCTGGCGAGCCGGTCGAGCGCCCGCTGGACCTTCGCGAGCGTGAGCTTCTCGCCGTCGTGGTCGCCCGGCTTCGTGAGGTCCCTGCCGTCGTCGGGCAGCGTCGCGCGGTACAGCGTCTGCGAGCTGGCGTCGTAGACGGTGACCTTGTCGCCGACCGCGACGATCTGCGCGTCGCCGGCGTCGGACTGCAGTTCGATCCGGAAGTCGCCGCTGCGCTGGATCCAGAGCCGTCCGTCGGCGCCCGACAGCAGCGGCGAGGCGCTGCCGCTGGGCAGCGAGCCGGACGGCAGCAGGTCGTTGGAGAACTCGATCTTCGCGGTGACGCCGTCGGGCGCCGGGGCGTTGAACGCAGCAAGGATCGCGCTGGCGAGCGCCTTGGGCTGCGGCGTCGGGCCGCTGCCGCTGAGCGCGCCCTGCGCGACCGCGGCGGTCAGCGCGAGGCCGGCCGCGACGGCCAGGATGGCGGCGAGCCTGCGGGCGGATGCGGTGCGAAGTCGTGACATGGCGGTAGGTCCTCGGAGATCGGCGTTGCGCTAGGCAGCCGGTGTTCTACGCCCGGAGTCTGAGAGATCTCTGAGGGCCGGAAGCTCGATCGTGAAGCGCGCGCCGTCGGCGGTCGCCGAGCCGCCGTGGCGCTCGGCCGTCGCGCGGACGATCGCAAGCCCCAGCCCGGAGCCGCCGGCCCGCGCCTGCGACCCGCGCCAGAAGCGCTCGAATGCGTGGCGTGCCGCGTCGGCGCCGAGCCCGGCGCCTTCGTCGGCGACGGTGATGCGCGCGCGCTCGCCGTCCGGCGACAGCGCGACGGTGATCGTGATCGCGCCGTCGGCGGGCCCGTGCGTGCGCGCGTTGCTGACGAGGTTGCCGACGGCGCGCTCGAGCGCGACCGGCTCGGCCTGGACGGCCGCCTGCCCGGCGCCGGGCGCGATCACGACCTCGGCGCGGGCGTCGGTCGCGGCGACGGCACGCGCGAGCTCGCCGAGCGCCACCTTCTCCCCGCGCGCCGCGGCGGGCTCGGCGGCATCCTCGCGGGCAAGTGCGAGCAGGTCGTCGAGCAGGCTCGCCAGCCGCGCCGCGTCTGCCTCGATGTCGGCCAGGACGGCGGGGTCGGCGCCGTGGCGCGCGACGTAGGCGGCGTTGCCGCGTAGGGCCGTGAGCGGCGTGCGCAGCTCGTGCGACGCGTCGGCGACGAAGCGCTGCTCGGCCTCGCGCGCCCGTTCCAGCGAGGCGAGCATCGCGTTGAGCGTGTCGGCCAGCTCGCCGACCTCATCGCGCGCGGCGGGTACCGGCAGCCGCTCGGAGGCGTCGCCGGTGCGCTCGATCCGGCGCGCGCCGGACGACAGTCGCGCCAGCGGCCCGAGCGCGCGGCGCGTGAGCAGCGTCGCGGTCAGCGCCGCGAGCGCGGCGGCTGCGAGCGCGCAGAGCAGCACGAGCCGGCGCGCACGGCCGAGCGTCTCGTCGATCTCCGCCGTGGTGGCGGCGACGAGGACCGCGCCGCCGCGCGCCGAGCCACCGCCGAGCTCGCCGAGCGGCGCGGCGTAGATGCGGATCGGCTCGCTGCCGAGGGCATCGTCCGCATAGCCGGTGCGGCGCTGCGCCAGCGCGCCGCGCAGGGCCGAGCCCGCCGGCAGCAGGCGTCCGCCGAGCGCGCCGGAGCGCGCGACGATCCGGCCGCGACGGTCGACGACCTGCACGAACAGCGCCCCGCCGGTGAGGCGACCCTCCAGCGCGCCCGGCTGCGTCAGCAGCGCGGGCGTCGAGGACGCCAGCCGCGCGACCTCGACCGCCCGGCTGCGCAGCGCGCTGTCGAGCTCGCCGGTGAGCTGGCGCTGCAGCAGCGCCGGGACTGCGACCGCGAGCAGCACGACGGCGACGACGATCGCGACGACGGCGGCGGCCGCCACGCGCGCCCGCAGGCTCAGCGTGCTCACGTGTCCAGCCGGAAGCCGACTCCCCGGACGGTGTGGATCAGCGCGGGGTCGCCGAGCTTGCGGCGCAGGTAGGCGACGTAGCGGTCGACGACGTTCGTCCCGGCCTCGGCGTCGGCGCCCCACACCTCGTCGAGCGCGAGCTCGCGCGTCACGACCGTACGCGCGTTGCGCAGCAGCAGCTCGAGCAGCTGCGCTTCGCGGCGCGTGAGCTCGAGGTCGCGGCCGCCGCGCCTGGCGGCCAGCGACTCGACGTCGAGCGCGAGGTCGGCGAAGGCGAGCTGGTCGCCGGCCGGCTGGTTGCGTCGCAGCAGCGCCCGCACGCGGGCCGTCAGCTCCTCGACCTCGAACGGCTTGACGAGGTAGTCGTCGGCGCCCGCGTCCAGCCCCGCGACGCGCTCGGCGAGCGCGTCGCGCGCGGTCAGCAGCAGGATCGGGACGGGCAGCCCCTTCGCGCGCAGCCGCCGCGTGACGGCGAGCCCGTCGATCCCGGGCATCGTGACGTCGAGCACGATGAGGTCGGGCAGCGAGCGCTCGACCTGCGCGAGCGCGGCACCACCGTCGGCGACCGCGGCGACCGCGTAGCCCTCGGCGGCCAGCGTCCGCTCGAGCATGCGCCGGATCGGGGCGTCGTCGTCGACCAGCAGCACGGCCGGGTCTGACATGAGGGCGAGTCTACGGAGGGCGCTGGGGATGGTCCCCGGCGAGCGCGTCGTGGCGGAGATGCCGCGCCTGGCGCTGCATAGGCGCCACGACCCGGTGCGTACGCGGGAACGCACGGCGCCGGGTTCGTGCAGCTAGTGGGCGCGTCCGGAAGTTGTGCGAGGTTTTGCGGGATGCCCGGCCGTGATCTGACGGTCGACGGTGTCCCGCCTTCGTGCTGGTGGCACGGGGGCGGGCGCCGGCGGACGTCAGGCGCGGATCGGGCGCCCGGAAAACCCGCAGAACTTGCGGACGCGTCCACTAGCGCTCGGCGGGCATCTGCGCGCGCAGCGCCTGCACGCGCTCTGCGTGGTCGGCCCGCGCGGCCAGGACCCAGCCGAGGTCGTGGCCGAGGTCGGCCAGCAGCTCGCCGCGGCAGAGCTCGAGCGCCGCGGCGACGTCGCCGGCAGCGGCGTGGCGCTCGAACTCCTGCACGTCGGTGCTGCAGCGCAGCCCGATCGAGTAGCGGCCGTTGAGCACGAGACCCTGTTCGGGACCCAGCATCCGCCGCAGCGCCCATGTTGCGCTGCGCAGCGCGGTCCGCGCGTTGGCGGGCGGCAGTCCCGGCCACAGCAGTGCAGCGAGCGGCCCGCGCTCGTGCTCGCCGGGGTGCAGCGCCAGCCACGCGAGCAGCGCCGGACCCTGCGGATGGGCCGGCGGCGGCAGCACGACCTCGCCTGCCCGCGCCTCGAGCGCTCCGAGTAGCCTGACCTCCAACACGCTTCCATCCTAGGGCTGGGCGGACGCTACCTCCGGACGCTCCCGGCGGGCTCGCAGGCACCTCGCCACGCAGCGATCGCGCCGCCGGGCCCGATGCGGTTCAGCGCCTGGCGGAGCGCAGCCGCAGCGTGGTCGTCTTCACGCGCTCGCGGTTGCCGGCGCCGTCGCGCGCGCGAACGAGCACGCGATAGGTCCCGGTGCCGAACGAGCCCTTGAGCTCCAGGCGCCAGCTCTTCGTGCCCTTCGCGCGCAGGTAGACGGGCTTGGAGCACGCGCGCGCCTCGCCGAGCCTGCCGCGCTTGCTGAGGAAGCGACACGTCTTGCCCGCCTCGCGTGCCACGGCGACGCTGACCTTGCTCACGGAGCCCGCCCGCTTGCGGGTCGTGCTGCTCGCAGCGCAACCGCGGTCGCTCGCGGTGCCGCGCAGCAGGATGCGGTCCGAGCGCAGCCTGGAGCGCTTGCGGCTCAGCACCGAGCGTGGGCGGCTGGCGTCGGCGCACAGCTGCGTCGGGCTGGCGTCGTACTTCAGCGAGTACAGCCCGCCGGTCATGTCCGAGGCGAGCACGTAGTCCTTGTAGACGACCATGTCCCAGATCTCCGGCCGGCCCAGCGGGAAGTCGGTGAAGAAGCGCCCGAGCAGGCCGGTCAGCGGCGGCTGGCCGAGCAGCGGCCGCGTGCGCCTGTCGTGCGGCACGATGAAGCCGAGCTCCTTCGGGCGCTCGCGCCTGCCCGCGAAGGCCGCCGACGCGTCGAGCACGTACACGCCGCCGTGGTAGTGCGACAGGTAGATCTTGTCGCCCACGATCTGCTGGTTGTGCGGCGAGAACGTCAGCGAACCGCCGGCGCGCCCCGCCGGGTTGGTCCACGTCGCGACGAGTGCGTCCTGGGAGGCCTTCTTCAGCGCCGCGTCGGTCGCCGCGGCCTCCGAGGGCGTCTTGCGGTCGTTGGCCGGGCCGAGCTTGGAGAAGTCCGTCGCGTCGACGATCCACAGCGGGCCCGGCTTGTCGCCGTTGCCGACGAACGTCCCGCAGCCCGCGCGCTGGTCCTCGGCGGTCATCTCCGCCAGGCCGGTTGGGGTGTTCTTGTCGGCCATCAGCAGCATCTCGGCGGGCATCGTCACGTAGCGCCGGCCGTCTCTGTGCGTGACGTCGATCGTGTGCGCGTACCAGTCGTCCTCGCACTCCGGCGTCAGGTCCCACTCGGCGACCTGCTTGAGGCGCGTCGGGTCGGTGATGTCGTAGACGCTGAAGCCGGTCGCGAAGCCGGCGGCGTTGTAGAGGTACGTGCGCCCGTCGAGCGGGTCGTTCTGGATGAACGTGTCGTGGACCTCGTTGTTGACGATCGTCGCGGTCAGGTCGCGGCTGAGGATGTTGCGCACGGTCGTGAGGATCCGCTTGCCGGCGACCTTCGTCACCTTCGCGATGTCGATCCCGACGCCGTTCTGGTTGGAGATGACGTACTCGCCCGGCGCGCGCGGCTTGTCGGCGCTGGACGGCCCGCTGGGGATCGTGTGCGAGCGCACCGTGTGCACGCCGCCCAGCCCGGCGATCGGATAGAACTGGGTGCGGACCGGCTTGCGCGGGTTGGCCAGGTCGATGACGTCGACGCCAGGCCCCGCCTGGTTGAGCGCGTTGGGGTCCAGCGGCAGGGTCGGCAGCAGCGTGAGCTTCTGGATCGACAGGTAGGCGGTCTTGCCGTCCGGCGCGAGGTCGACGAACGCCCCGCAGTTGATGTCCATGAGCAGCTGGTCGCACTCGGTGGCGTCATAGCGCGAGAGGAACTTCGGCTGCGACGGGTCGGACACGTCGAAGAACAGGACGCCGGCCTGCGGGTAGGTGATCTCGATCGCGGCGATGTCGGCCTTGACGTCCATCTCGCCGAGGATCACGTTCGGGCGGTCCTTGAGCTGCTCGGTGAGCGGGACGAACGCCGCCTGCCGCATCCGGCAGGCGAACTCGTGCGAGGCGATGTCGTCGTGGCGGTGACCGTCGCCCACCGGCATCGCCTTGGTCGCGGCCTCCGTGCACGGACCGGCCGGCGTCGCCGCCTGGCGCGGCGTCGCGAAGCGCGTCAGGACCGAGGCGGCGTTCGCCTGGCGCGCGCCCGCGAGGTTGGAGAAGAGGCCCTTGCCGCCGATCGCAGCGGATTGCGCGAGGCTGTGCGCCTCGCCGGGATGCGCGCCGCCGGGCGCCGTCGGCAGCACGACGACAAGCGCCGCGAGCAGGAAGGCACCGCAAAGGAGGATTCGGCCGGACATCGCGCTGCGGAACGCTACACGGGTAGGCGGCTGCGGCTCAAGCGCAAGGCTGCGCCGCCGGATGCAGCTCGAACGTCATCAGCAGCTGCGCGCCGCCGCGCGGCGAGCTCGAGATGTCGAGCGCGTCGGCGGTGTCGGCGATGAACGGCAGGCCGACCCCCAGCCCGGGGCTGTCCAGGCGCGGCATCATGCCGGCGCCGTCGTCGGAGACCTCGATCAGCAGGCGGTCGTCCTGGAGCCATGCGGCGACGCTCACGGGTCCGGGCCGCAGGCCGACGTAGGCGTGCAGCACCGCGTTCGTCACGGCCTCGGAGACGGCGAGCTTCACCGCCGACAACAGCGGTTCGCGCACGCCCGCGGCGCACGCGTAGTCCGCGACGTCGCTGCGCAATGCCGGCACCGAGGCGGGCACCGCCGCCATCGAGCGATGTAGCTGCACATCCATACGGTGCATTGTTCCCATCGCGGCCGGCGATGAGCATGAACTTGCAGCCAACGGACGGTTGACCTACGGCTCGCTGCGCGCGATCAGCCGGCTGAGCACGATGATCGTCTTCGTGCGCGCGATGCCCGGGTTGGTCCGGATGCGCTCCAGCGCCGCCTCGAGATGCGCGACGTCGTCTGCGCGCACCTGGACGAGCGCGTCCGCCTCGCCCGTGACCGTGTAGGCCGCCACGATCTCCGGCTCCCCGGCGAGCGTCTCGCGCAGCGCGATCGGGCTCATGTTCGCGACGCAGAAGATCTCCACGAACGCCTCGGTGCGCTGGCCCAGCGCCGCCGGGTCGACGATCGCCGTGAAGCCGGTGATGACGCCGGTCTCGCGCAGCCGGTCGACGCGCCGCTTGACCGCGGGCGAGGACAGGCTCACGCGCTCGCCGATCTCGGCGAGGCTGAGCCTGCCGTCCTCGAGCAGCTCGGCGACGATGCGGCGGTCCAGGTCGTCTATGCCGCGAAGGATGAAGCCTCGGGCGGCGCGGCGAGCCGCAACAGCTCGCCGGCGGCGAGCGTCTCGAGCAGCCGTTCCAGCAGCCAGTCCGTCTCGGCGTCGGTGATCGTCAGCGGCGGGGCGAGGCGGACCGTCTGCTCGTGCGTGTCCTTCGCCAGCACGCCGACACCCAGCAGCTGCTCGCAGATGTCGCGCGCGCTGCCGTGGCGGGCGCGCAGATCCAGGCCGAACCACAGCCCGCGCGAGCGCACGTCGTCGAGCACCGCGGGCGCGGCGCTGTCCAGCGCCGTCCGCAGCTTCGTGCCCTGGCGCGCGGCGTTGGCCTGCGGCTCGCCGGATGCGAGCAGCTCGAGCACGGCGCGGCCGACGGCGCAGGCCAGCGGGTTGCCCCCGAACGTCGAGCCGTGCGTGCCCGGCTCGAAGACGCCGAGCACGTCGTCGTCGCCGGCGATCGCCGACAGCGCGACGATCCCGCCGCCCAGCGCCTTGCCGAGCACGTAGATGTCCGGCACGACGGACTCGTGGTCGCAGGCGAACGTGCGCCCGGTGCGGCCCAGGCCGGACTGGATCTCGTCGGCGATGAGCAGCGCGCCGTGCTCGCTGCACAGGCGCCGCGCGGCGCGCAGGTAGCCGTCGGGCGGCAGGATCACGCCGGCCTCGCCCTGGATCGGCTCGACGAGAAAGCCGACGACGTCCTCGCCGTGGGCCTTCAAGGCGGCCTCCAGCGCGGCCGCGTCCCCGAAGGGGACGCTCACGAAGCCCGGCGCGTATGGCCCGAAGCCGCCGCGCGCGAGCGGGTCGTCGGAGAAGGAGACGATCGTCGTCGTGCGGCCGTGGAAGTTGCCGTCGCAGACGATGATCGTCGCGCGGCCGGGCGCGACGCCCTTGACTTCATAGCCCCACTTGCGCGCGGCCTTGAGCGCCGTCTCGACGGCCTCGGCGCCGGTGTTCATCGGCAGCATGCGGTCCTTGCCGGTGAGCGCCGACAGGTCGCGGGCGAATGGTCCGAGCTGGTCGTTGGAGAACGCGCGGCTGGTCAGCGTGACGCGCCCGAGCTGCTGCTGGGCGGCCCCGACGAGGCGCGGATGGCGATGGCCGAAGTTCAGCGCGCTGTAGGCGCTGAGCGCGTCGAGGTAGCGCCGGCCGCGGTCGTCGTGCACCCAGGCGCCCTCGGCGGCCGTGACCGTGACGGGCAGCGGGTGGTAGTTGTGCGCGGTGTAGCGGTCGGCGAGCGCCGCGGTGTCCTGGCTGGAGAGCTGCACGTCGAGCGCGAGCGTCAGGCAGCGCGGCCCGCCGCCGGCCTTGAGGAACTCCGAGACGTCGACGACGACGGGCTCGAAGCCGCGCGCGCGCAGCTCGCCGTCCAGGCGCGGCGAGCAGGCCGGCATGACGAGCGTCCGGCCGACGACGACGGTGTTGGCGCTGAACGCCTCGGCCTCTGCGTCGGTCAGCAGGATCGGGTCCCCGACGAGCTCCTGGATGAGCCGCGCGCTCTGCGCATCGACCTTCGTCGGCGCGAGCAGCGCGCTGCGGGCGTCGAGCGGGCAGAAGACGATGTCGACGTGGTAGAAGCGCTCGTCGACGAGCTCGACGGGCAGGATCCGCGCATCCGTCAGGCGCGCGAGCTCGACGTACGACGAGGCGGACGAGCGCGTGCGATAGCCGGCCACGAGGGTGCCCTCGAAGGGCAGGCCGTCGCCGGCGCCCTCCTGGACGACGTCCTCGCTCAGATGGCGCACGCTGTAGCCGTGCTCGCGAAACCAGTTCGCGGCGTGCGCGGGCTCGTCCCGGCGCTCGGGATGGCGCATGCGCGCGGCGACGAAGCTGTCGCCGTCGACGATGCCGAGGTTGGCGGTGAAGACGAGGTCGGGCAGGCTCGGGTGCGGCGCGAGCGTCTCGACCTGCGCCCCCGCCTCACGCAGCGTGGCGACGAGCGCGTCCCACTGGCGCTGGGCGCGCGCGCGGTCGACCGTCACCGTGACGTCCATCCACGGGTTGATCGCGTAGGTGACGTCGAAGTGCGTGGGCGGACACATGAGGTAGCGCCGGCCCCAGGTGAGCTCTTGGGTCATGCGCGGATCGTCGCCGTTCAGCGCCCGTCCGCCAAGAGGCGGCCGTTGCTCGTGAGCGACATGATCTTGCGTATCGCGGGCGCCACCGACGCTTTCTTGCGTGCAGAGCGCCGCTCACGGACGAACCACGTCGCCCGCGCCAAGGAGCTGCCGACGTCAGTGCAACGCTCGCAGCAGCTCCTCGACCGTCGGTCGATCCTCGGGTCCGGCCGACGCGAACACCCAGCGCAGGCGCCCGCCCGCGTCGAGCACGGCATCGCCGCCGAGCTGGTAGACGTCCTGGCCCGGCGGGTGCGGGCGCCGGCCGCGCGCGATCAGCGCCGCGTAGCGCCGCCAGACCGCCGGGTGCAGCCAGACGCGCGCGAACGACGCCCGCTCGAAGCCCAGCGCCGCGTAGGACGCGCGCGCCGGGTCACCGAAGAACTCGATGCCGTCGAGCGCAAGCTCGCGTTCGTAGGCCGCCAGCAGCGCGGGCTCGACGAACGTCACGCACAGCAGGCGGGCGTCGCCGAACTCGGCGCGCCGGCGCGACACCTCGAGCAGGTGCTCGCGGCACGGCAGGCAGCCGAGGTGGCGCATGAGGATCAGCACCGCCGGACGCTGCTGCACGATCGAGGCCAGCCCCACGGTCTCCCCCGCGGCCGTCAGCAGCGGCGCGTCCACGAACAGGTCGCCGATCGCGACGGCGGCCTGCCGGCTCAATCCATCGTCTTGCGCCACAGCAGCACCGCCGCCACGGCGAGCACGACGACGCTCGCCGCGTACGCGAACCCGAGCGCGACCGTCGCCGGATGCGCGAGATTCAGCAGGAACGCGTGCGCGACCACGACGAACGTCACGGCGAGCGCGCGCGTGAGGAACCTCATGAGGGCAGCATGCTGCATGGCTCGTCCGCGACCATAGCGGCGACGCGCCAGGCGCGCCATGCCCGGCGCCATCCGGGAGCGCCGGCGGGAATCGGCGCGAAGTTGGCGCGAAACCCTCTATATCCGGCGGTTGCCCGCCACCCGCGGGCACAGCGCGCGGCGACGGGCGCTCACGAGACGGCGACCTCCCAGCGCGCGAACGCCTCCTCGACCGCCCGCTTGGCGGCGGCGTGACGCGCCGTCGACTGCGCCGTGCGCTCGGGCGTCGACCAGGCGCCGGGCTCGGCGAGTTCGGCCTCGAGCTGCTTGAGCGTCTCCTCGGCCTGCTCGATCTCGCGCTCGAGCTCGCGGATGCGCCTGCGCGCGTTCTTCGACAGCGGCGCTGCCTCGGGGCCGCCGTTGGCCCCGTTGGCGTTGGCGCCGTCGGCGAGCGCGGCGGCCGTCGCCGCGGCGAGCCGCTCGCCGGCGCAGTTGGTGCCCACGGGCTTGGTCTTCGCCTTCGCCACCGGCTTGGCCTTCTGCTGGGCCTTGACCTTTACCGCCGCCGCAGCCTTCGGCGGCAGCGGTAGCGGCTTGGGCTTCTTCGGCGCCCGCTGGGCCAGGCGCTTCTCCTCGCGTACGCGCAGGAACTCCTGCCAGCCGCCGTCGTAGGAGCGCAGCGTGCCGTCGAGCACGGCGACCGTTCGCGTCCCGACGGCATCCAGCAGCGCGCGGTCGTGCGAGACGAGCAGCAGCGCGCCCTCGAAGGCCAGCAGCGCGTCCTCGAGCGCCTCGCGGCTCTCGAGATCGAGGTGGTTCGTCGGCTCGTCGAGGATCAGCACGTTGGCGCCCGAGGCGACGAGGATCGCGAGCGACAGGCGCCGCCGCTCGCCGCCGCTGAGGCCGTCCAGCGGCTTCTCGGCCTCCTCGCCGCTGAACAGAAACCGGCCGAGCAGCGCGCGCGCCTTCTGCGGCGGCAGCCCGGTGGCGATCCCGCAGGCCTCGATGACGGTGCGCGCTCGCGCGCCCGGCCCCTTCGACAGCTCGTCGGCGTGCTGGGACAGATGGCCGAGCTTGACGTTGTGGCCGGTGGCGAGCTTCCCGGCAGCCAGCGGCCGCAGCCCGGCCAGCGTGTCGATCAGCGTCGTCTTGCCGGCGCCGTTGGGCCCGACGAGCGACACGTGCTCGCCGCGTTCGAGCCACAGCTCGGCATCCTCGACCAGGACTCGGACCCGCCCACCCGGATCGCCGACCTCGATGCGCCCGCCGGTCAGCTCGAAGACGACACGGCCGGAGCGCTCGGGCGCCTTGAAGTCGAACTTCAGCGTCTCGGATTTCGCCCCACCCACCCCTCGTTCGATGCGCTCGATCTTGTCCAGCCGCTTGACGCGCGACTGCGCCTGCTTGGCCTTCGTCGCCTTCGCGCGGAAGCGCTCGACGAAGCGCTCCAGGCGCGCGATCTCGGCCTGCTGCTTGTCGATCGCCCGGCCGAGCGCGATCTCGCGCGCGGCAAGCTCCTTGCGCCACTGCGTCCAGGTGCCGGGAAAGAACTTCGAGCGGCCGGCCTCGAGCTCGAGCACCGCGGTGCCGACAGCCTCGAGAAACCAGCGGTCGTGCGCGACGAGCACGATCGCCGTGTCAAGCTCGACGAGCGTCTTCTCGAGCCACTCGAGCGACTCGATGTCGAGGTGGTTCGTCGGCTCGTCGAGCAGCAGCAGGTCGGGGTCGCCCGCCAGCGCGCGCGCCAGCGAGGCGCGGGTCAGCTCGCCACCCGAGAACGTCTTGAGCTCGCGGTCGAGGTCCTCCTCGGAGAAGCCCAGGCCGCGCACCATCGCCGTCGCGCGGTCGCGCCAGGTCCAGCCGCCGGCGTGCTCCAGGCGCGCCTCCGCCCGAGCGTAGGCGTCGAAGGCGGCCTCGCGCCCGTCGGCCATCTCCTGCGCGAGGCGGGCGAGGTCCTGCTCGACGGCGATCAGGTCGGCGCAGCCGCTGAGGATGTAGTCGCGCAGGCTCAGCTCACGGTCGCGCGGCGGGCGCTGGTCGTGCAGCGCGACCTTGCAGCCCTTCTCGAAGCTCAGCTCGCCGCCGTCGACCGATGTCTCACCGGCGAGCATCCGCAGCAGGGTCGTCTTGCCCGCGCCGTTGCGCCCGGCGATCGTGAGCCGGTCGCGGCGCTCGAGCTTGAAGGAGACGCCGCGCAGCAGCGGGTTGCCGGCCATGTCCTTTGACAGGTCGGAGGCGATCAAGACGGCCATCTCTCCATGGTAGGAGCACACCCGCGGGCCGGCATGGCGCGCGAGGTACGGTTCTCCGGCTATGTCGGCAGCAGCCGCGCAACCCCAGGCGCCGGAGCGTCGCCCGGCGATCGTCGCCGTCGACGACGAGCCGGCGGTGCTCGCGGCCGTCGCGCGCGACCTGCGGCGCGGCTTCGGCGAGCGCTACCGGATCATGCGCGCGACGTCGGGCGCCGAGGGGCTGGACATCCTGCGCCAGCTGCGCACGCGCGGCGACGTCGTCGCGCTGCTGATCGCCGACCAGCGGATGCCCGGGATGGCCGGGACCGACTACCTCGTCGAGGCACGCAAGATCGTCCCCGACGCCAAGCGCGTGCTGCTCACGGCGTACGCCGACACCGAGGCCGCGATCGCCGCGATCAACGACGTCGCCCTGGACTACTACCTGCTCAAGCCGTGGGACCCGCCACAGGAGCAGCTCTTCCCGGTCCTCGAGGACCTGCTGACGACGTGGGAGTCCGGCGCGGCGCTGGAGGCCGGCGGTGTGCGGATCGTGGGGCACCGCTTCTCCAAGCAGTCCCACGACCTGCGCGACTTCCTCGCGCGCAACCGGGTGCCGGCGCGCTGGCTGGACGTCGAGCGCGACCGGGAGGCGCGCGAGCTGCTGACGGTCGCGGGCGTCCCCGCCGACCGCCTGCCGGTGGCGCTGCTCGAGGACGGCACGGTGCTCGAGCGCCCGACGGTGCTCGAGCTCGCCCAGCGGCTCGGCGTCGCCGGCCGGCCCGCGCAGGAGCACTACGACCTGGTCGTCGTCGGCGGTGGCCCCGCCGGCCTGGGCGCGGCGGTCTACGGCGCGTCGGAGGGACTGCGCACGGTGATGGTCGAGCGCGAGGCGCCCGGCGGCCAGGCCGGCCAGTCCAGCCTGATCGAGAACTACCTCGGCTTCCCGGCCGGCCTCAGCGGATCGGACCTCGCGCGCCGCGCGACCGACCAGGCACGGCGCCTGGGCGCCGAGCTGCTGACCGTGCAGGACGTCGTCGCGCTGCGTGCCGAGGGGGCGGGGCGGCTCGTCGAGCTGGCCGACGGCGGTGTCCTGAGCGCCAACTGCGTCCTGATCGCCTCGGGCGTCTCCTACCGCCAGATCCAGTCGCCGGGCTTCAAGGAGCTGATCGGAAGGGGCGTGTACTACGGCGCCGCGATGACCGAGGCGCGCTCCTGCGCCGACCAGCACGTGGTCGTCATCGGCGGCGCCAACTCCGCCGGCCAGGCCGCCGTCCACTTCAGCGACTACGCGCGCAACGTCACGATGCTCGTGCGCGGACCGGCGCTGGAGACGTCGATGTCGCACTACCTCATCGAGCAGATCGCGGCGATCGCGAACATCGACGTGCGGCCGTCGTCCTCGGCGGTCGCCGCCGAGGCCCGCGACGGCCACCTGCGCTGCCTGCGCGTGCGCGACGCGCAGAGCGGCGAGGAGGAGACGATGGAGGTCGACGCCTGCTTCGTCTTCATCGGAGCGTCGCCGCGCACGGACTGGCTGGAGGGCGTCGTCGCGCGCGACGAACACGGCTTCATCCTCGCGGGAGCCGACGCGCAGGCCGCGGGCTGGTCGCTGAACCGCGCCCCGTACCTGCTCGAGACGACGGTTCCCGGCGTGTTCGTCGCCGGCGACGTGCGCGCGCGCTCGATCAAGCGCGTCGCCAGCGCGGTCGGCGAGGGCGCGATGGCGGTCTCGCTCATCCACGAGTACCTGGCAGAGGCATGACTTCCGGCCACGTCACGCGCTCTGACCTGCGCACGATCGACCTGTTCGACGACCTCGGCGACGAGCAGCTCGACGAATGGGTGGCCGCGGCGCACGACCAGCGCTTCGCGGTCGGTGACATCGTCGTCGAGGAGGGCGCCGCGCCCCCGGGGCTGATGCTGCTGTTGGAGGGGAGCATGCAGATGCTGCTCGTCGAGCAACAGCGCGCCGAGCCCCTCGGGCGCCAGGCCGCGCCGACGTGGACGGGTGCGATCTCCGTCCTCACCGGAGAGCAGATGCGCCTGCGGATGCGCGCCGACAGCCCGCTGCGCATCGCGCTGATCGAGCCGGCCGACTTTCACCGGCTCCTGTTCGCCCACCAGGCAGTGCACCAGCGCGTCATCGCGCAGGTCACGCCGGTCATCAGCAAGTTCGCGGGGATCGGCGCGCACCGCGAGCGGCTCGCGTCGCTCGGCACGATGGCGGCCGGCCTGGCCCACGAGCTCAACAACCCGGCCGCTGCGGCGCGCCGCAGCGCCGCCGAGCTCGCCGAGATGCTCGACGTGATCAGCTCCTCGCTGGGCCGTTTCGTCGAGTCGGGGGTCGAGCGCGCGCAGGCCGCCAAGCTCGTCGAGCTGCAACAGCAGGCGGTCGGCCGCGCCGCCACCTGCACGGCGCTCGACGCGCTGGACTTCGCCGACGCCGAGGACGAACTGCTCGCGCGCCTGGAGGCGCTCGGGATCCCCGAACCGTGGCGGATCGCCGAGCCGCTGGCCGCGGTCGGCGTCGACCAGGCGTGGCTCGACGAGGTCGCGCTGCTCGCGGGGCCGGCAACCGACGCGGCGCTGCGCTGGGTCGCCGCGACGCTCAGCGCCGGACGCCTGGCGACCGAGCTGCAGGACTCGACGCAGCGCATCTCGGCGCTCGTCGGCGCCGTCAAGAGCTACGCCTACATGGACAAGGACGGCCTGGCGGAGATCGACCTGCACGAGGGCCTGGAAACGACGCTCGCCGTGCTCGGCCACAAGCTCAAGCAGACCTCGATCGAGGTCGTGCGCAGCTACGACCGCGACCTGCCCAAGCTCACGCTGCACGGCTCCGAGCTCAACCAGGTCTGGACGAACCTGCTCGACAACGCGATCGACGCGGTCGGCGACCGCGGCACGATCACCGTCACGACGCGCCGCGACGGAGATTGCGCGGAGGTCGCGGTCAGCGATGACGGCCCCGGCATCCCCGCCGACGTCGCCGCACGCATCTTCGACCCGTTCTACACGACGAAGGAGATCGGCCAGGGCACCGGCCTGGGCCTGGCGACGGCGCGCGGCATCGTCGTGGACCGCCACGACGGCTCGATCGGCGTCGAGTCCGAGCCCGGCCGCACCACCTTCCTCGTGCGCCTGCCGCTGCGATGACGAGAACGCAGCGCCTGAGCCTGTTCGCCTCGATCATGGGGACCTTCGTCGTGTTTCTCGACGGGACGGTGGTCAACGTCGCCCTGCCGGCGATCGAGGAGGACCTCGGCGGCGGCCTCGCCGGGCAGCAATGGGTATCCAACGGCTACCTGCTGGCGCTCGCGGCGCTGATCCTCGTCGGCGGGTCGCTGGGCGACGTCTTCGGCGAGCGCCGCGTCTTCAGCATCGGCGTGGTCGGCTTCGGGCTGACGTCGCTCATCTGCGCGCTGGCGCCGAGCATCGAGGTGCTGGTCGCCGGGCGCGTGCTGCAGGGCGTCTTCGGCGCGCTGCTGACGCCGAGCGCGCTGGCGGTCATCGTCGCGGCGTTTGCGCCTGCCGAGCGCGGCGCGGCGGTCGGCACGTGGACGGCGTGGTCGGGGATGGCGGCGGTCCTCGGACCATTCGTCGGCGGCCAGTTGATCGACACGGCGTCGTGGCGCTGGGTCTTCGCCATCAACGTGCCGTTCGTCGTGCTGACGCTCGTCATCGTCGCGGCGGCGGTGCCGCAGCGCCCGCGCGCGCAAGCGCGACCGCCCGTCGACTGGCCCGGCGGCGCGCTGTCGTTTCTCGGCCTCGCCGGCCCGACGCTCGCGCTGATCCGCCAGCCCGAGTCGGGCTGGGGCGCTATGGACGTGTTCGTGCCCGGCGCCGCGGGCGTGCTGTTTCTCGCCATCTTCCTTGCGCGCGAGGTGCGGACGGCGCACCCGATGCTCCCGCTCGGGCTCTTCCGGCGGCGAAACTTCGCCGCAGGCAACGGTGAGACGCTCGCGATGTACGCGGGCCTCTCGATTCTCTTCTTCTACCTCGTCCTGTTCCTGCAGCAGGTCGGCGGCTTCACGGCGACCGAGGCCGGCCTCGCGACGCTGCCGACGACGCTGGTCATGTTCGTGCTGTCCAAGCGCGCCGGCCGGCTGGCCGACCGCTTCGGCCCGCGCTGGTTTCTCGGCTTCGGCCCGCTGCTCGCAGCCGCCGGCCTGCTGGCGCTGCTGCGCGTCGGTGCCGACGTCGACTACGTGACGGAGGTCCTGCCCGCGCTGCTGATCTTCTCGCTCGGCCTGACGGCGACGGTCGCGCCGCTGACCGCGACGGTGCTGTCGGACGCCGAAGAGAACCAGGCCGGCATCGCGTCCGGCGTCAACAACGCGATCGCGCGTGTCGGCGGTCTGCTCGGCGTGGCGGCGCTCGGCGCCGTGATCGCGGCGCAGTTCTCCGGCGCGCTGCGCGCGGAGATCGACCCGGCGACGTTGTCGCCGGCTGGGCGCGCTGCCGTGCAGCGGGCCGAGGATCGGGTGCTCGTGCGCGCCGACGTCACGGGCCTCGAGCGCGACGAGGCCGCGGCGGTGGCGCGCGCGACCGAGGCCGCCTCCGTCGAGGCGTTCCACACCGGGATGGCGATCAGCGCCGCGCTCGTCGCTCTCGGCGGGATGCTCGGGCTCGCCTTCGTGCGCAACCCGCGCCGCGACGTTCCGTGCGCCGACTGCGCGGCCGGCCAGTTGACGGCAGCGCCCCTGGATGCGGCGCGCGAGCGGACGACGCCCGTCGCGGCATGACGGCAGCGAGATCGGCGCCGCGGGACGCGGGAGGCGCCACAACCTAGCGGTCCGGGCCCTCCTCCTCGTCGGCCTCGCCGTACTCCGCGGGCGACAGGTCAGACTCGACCTCGGGCGTGAACGCGTCGCGCTCGGGAAACCCGGAGCCGTCGTCGTGGGAGGCGTTGCGCACGAGGTCGCGCTCGGCGAGCTCGAAGCCCTCGGCGTCGCCGCCGCCGGCCTCGTACACCGCCCGCAGCGCCTCGTCGATCGGCTCCTCGGGGTCGACGCCGCCGACGTCGGGGCGCGCGCCGCCGATCGCGCCGGCCTCCTCGGCGGCCTCCCACTCCTGCCGGGTGGCGAAGTCGGGCTCGTCGTCGATCGGTTCGTAGCGTTCCATGGTGCGTCACGCTACCCGTTCGCAGCGCGATCCATCGCCGAGGTGAATAAACTGCGTGGCGTGCTTCGCCGCCTGCCCGCGATCGTGCTGTTGTCGGTCACCGCGCTGCTCGTCGTGGCGGCACCCGCCTTCGCGCATGACGGCGGCGAGGGCTGGTGGGGCGAGACGGACGACCGCGTGGTGACGAACGCGGGCTTCGTGCTCATCGCCTTCTTTCCGCTGTTCGTGTTCTTCGCGTCGCTCATCCAGTGGCAGCTCGAGAAGCGCAAGGATCGGCGCAAGGCCGAGGCCAAGCGTCGCGCGCACGCCGCGGGCGGCTGGTAGCGCCCGCTCGGCCCGCTTGAACGTCAGCGTCTTCTGAAGACCGGCCCGCGCCGATAGGGTTGACGCGGGTCAGGCGGCAATACCGAAGAGGAGAGCAATGGCGTATTTCGTGACGGGCGCGACCGGCTTCATCGGTCGTCATCTCGTCGAGCGGCTGCTCGAGCGCGAGGGCGACATCCATGTGCTCGTCCGTGCGCGTTCGCAGAACCGCCTCGACGCGCTGATCGAGCGCTGGGGCGCGCGCGCGGCACAGCGCGTCAAGCCCGTCCTGGGCGACCTGGCGCAGCCGCGGCTTGGCGTCTGTGACGAGCAGATCGCCGCGCTGGGCGGCCAGGTCGAGCACTTCTTCCACCTCGCCGCGATCTACGACATGACGGCGCCCGAAGAGGTCAACGAGCGCCTGAACGTGACCGGCACCCGCCATGCCGTCGAGCTCGCCAACACGTTGTCCGCCGGGCACCTGCACCACGTCTCCTCGGTCGCCGCCGCCGGCGAGTACAAGGGCCTGTTCCGCGAGGACATGTTCGACCAGGGCCAGCGGCTGCCGTCGGCCTATCACCGCACGAAGTTCGAGTCCGAGAAGCTCGTGCGCGAGCAGGCGAAGGTGCCGTGGCGCGTGTATCGCCCGGCAATCGTCGTCGGGCACTCGCAGACCGGCGAGATGGACAAGATCGACGGGCCCTACTACTTCTTCAAGGCGATCCAGAAGGCCCGCTTCGCGCTGCCGGAGTGGTTTCCGCTCGTCGGCCCCGAGCTCGGCTACACGAACATCGTGCCCGTCGACTTCGTCGCCGGCGCGATGGACCACATCGCCCATCAGCCGGGGCTGGACGCGCAGGCCTTTCACCTGACGAACCCCAAGGCGATGCGCGTCGGCGAGTCGCTGAACGCCTTCGCCGGCGCGGCGCACGCGCCGAAGCTCGCGATCCGCGTCGACAAGCGCCTGACCGACGCGCTGCCCAAGGGCACCGTCTCGATGCTCATGAAGCTCCCGCAGGTGCGCGACATCCGCCGCGCCGTGCTGGCCGACTTCGGGATCCCGGAGGCGGTGATCGACCACATGGCGCTCAAGCCGCAGTTCGACACGCGTGACACCGAGCGCGCGCTGGCGGGCTCGGGGATCGTGGCGCCGGACCTTGCGACGTACGCCGAGAAGCTGTGGGACTACTGGGAGCGAAATCTCGATCCCGACCTCTTCAAGGACCGCTCGTTCGGGCACATCATCAACGGGCGCACGGTGATCATCACGGGCGCGTCGAGCGGCATCGGCCGCGCGACCGCGCTGAAGGTCGCCGCGGCGGGCGGCGTCCCGCTGCTCGTGGCGCGCGGGATGGAGAAGCTCGAGGCGCTGCGCGACGAGATCCAGGCCGCGGGCGGGACCGCGCACGTCTACAGCGCAGACCTGTCGGACATGGAGGCGATCGACGACGTCGTGGCGCGGATCCTCGCCGACCATCCCGCGGTCGACTTCCTCGTCAACAACGCAGGGCGCTCGATCCGCCGCTCGATCAAGCTCTCGGAGGATCGCTTCCACGACTTCGAGCGCACCGTCCAGCTGAACTACTTCGGCGCGATCAAGATGATCATGGCCCTGCTGCCGCACATGCGCGAGCGCCGCTTCGGCCACATCGTCAACGTCTCGTCGATCGGCGTGCAGACCAACCCGCCGCGCTTCAGCGCATACGTCGCGTCGAAGTCGGCGCTGGACTCATGGACGCGCGTCGTCTCCTCGGAGGTCGTCGGCGACGGGATCACGTTCACGACGATCCACATGCCGCTGGTCCGCACGCCGATGATCGCCCCGACGAAGCTCTACGACCACTTTCCGACGATCAGCCCCGACGAGGCCGCCGACCTCATCTGCGAGGCGCTGCGCGCCCGCCCGACGCAGATCAACACGCGCCTCGGGACGGCGGGCGAGGTGCTGCACGCGGTCGCACCGAAGGTCATGGACCAGATCCTGCACATGGCCTACAAGGTCTTTCCCGACTCGGCGGCGTCCAAGGGCGACAAGGCGCCCGCCGAGCCCGAGCGCGCCAACGTCGAGCAGATCGCGATGGCGAACATCATGAAGGGCGTGCACTGGTAGACGCTTGGGAGTAGCGGCGGGTTGGTATACAGGATCTAGTGGCGCCCGCAGCACCTGGTGTGGCGGGCGTCGGATACGACCATCTGGCGACCGTGCACGGGACAGGGACTGGACCGGCGGCGGGCGCGGAGGGAGAGCAATGTCTTCCATACCCCACGAGCTCGCGCCACGCGCGCTGGCATTCGCCGTCCGCTGTCACTCCGGACAGCGCCGCAGCAGCGACGGTGCGCCGTTCATCCAGCATCCGCTCGAGGTCGCCAGGCTGCTGCGCGACGCAGGCTGCTCGGAGGCGGTCGTCGCCGCCGGCCTGCTGCACGACGTCGTCGAGAACGCCCACGTGGCCGTCGGCGAGATCGCCGATCGCTTCGGCGACGACGTTGCGGCGCTCGTGGACGCGGTCACCGACCATTCGTGCATCGAGAGCTACCGCGAGCGCAAGCAGGTGCTGCGCGACAACGTCCGCTTCGTCGGAGGCGATGTCGCGCTGCTGTTCGCGGCGGACAAGATCTCAAAGGTTCGCGAATGGCCCAGGCATCGTCGCCGTGAGCAGGAGCAGCTACAGGAGCTGCCACCGCACAGCCGCGCGCGCCGCTATCTCGCACATCACCATGCGATGCGCCTCGAGCACTACTGCAAGAGCCTCGCGATGCTCGAGCGCGTCGCTCCCGAGCATCCGCTCGTGGCGCAGCTCGCCGACGAGCTCGAGCACTGCTCGGCGCCAGACCGAGCGCCGCTGCTGTGACAAGGGCCCGGCTTGCGCCGGGCCCCAGGATCACACAACCGTCTGCAGCGCGAAGCAGCGTCAGGCCCTGATGAACGGCTTGACCGCCTTCAGGATCTCCTCCATCTCGCTGGCCTTGTCGAAGGCCAGCGGCGCCGGCGGCTTGTTGCGCACGAGGCGGATCAGCGCCGCGTGGCGCCCCTCGATCTGGACGATGCCGCCCGCCGCGGCGAGCACGTCGACGGACTCGATCATCGGGGCGGCGCCGTTGTAGGCGCTGACGCCTGTGTCCTCGAGGACGTTCGCCGTCTTGAGGAACGCCGTACGGTTGCCGAACGCGCCGCCGAACTGGAACGTCGGCTTGGCGCCCGGCTTGCCGCCGAGGTCCTTGATCGTCGCGGTGAGCGCGTCGACGTGCTCTGCCTCGTCGTCGCGCAGCCGCTTGGCGAGGTCGCTCTCCTCCTTGGAGAGCCCCTTCACCCGCTTGACGCCCTGCGTGTAGAACTCGGTCTCGAGGTGCTCGAGCGTGAGCGCGAAGTTGAGGATGTCGACGTCGCCGCCGCCTGACTCGGCGAGCGCAGAGGAGATCAGCCCGGTCGCCGACATCGCGCCGTAGGCGGCGCCCGCGGCGAGGGTGGATCGCATGAGGAACGCCTCACGCGTCATTCCGTGAACCTTGATGGTGGCAAGCTCAGGAGCCACCAGTCGCGATGAAGCCATGTGGAGTCTCGCTTTCGTGATCGTGGTGGTCGTTTACGCGAGGAACGGCTTGACGGCCGCGAGGACCGCCTTCTCGTCCATCGGCTTTGCGAATGCGCCGTCGGGCAGTGAGCCCTCGAGGCCGCCCTTGCCGTCGCCGAAGCCACGGCCGACGAGGGTGTTCAGCGCCGCGGCGTGACGCGCCTCGACAGAGTGGATCGCCAGCGCGGCGGCGAGAACTTCCTTGCTCTTGATGTTGCCGGCCTGTCCGAGGTACGCGGCGGCGCCGAGATTCTCGACGGTGGCAGCGGTCTCGAGAACTGCCATGAGGCCCTTGTCGAGCGTCGGCTGGAACTTCGTCTTCGGCGCTTCGACGGGCTTGCCGCCGAGCTTCTTGATCGTCGCCGTGAGCGCGTCGACATGCTCCTGCTCGGTCTGGCCGAACTTCTTGGCGATCGATGCCACCTTGGGGTCCTTGACGAGCCCGCTGGCGATGACCTTGTCGTAGAAGTCGGCCTCGAGGAACTCGAGCGTCAGCGCGTAGTTGAGGACCTTGAGGTCGGAGTTGTTGTTGTTGTCCTGGACGCCGGACGCGTCGGGCGTCGGCTTCGCCGCCTCGTCGTCGTCGTCGTCGCCGCCACAGGCGGCGAGGAAGACGGTGGCGGCGCTGACCGCGCCGGCACCGCCGAGCATCTTGAAAAAGCGCTTGCGCGAAGACGGATCGTCTGCGAGCTCACGCAGTGCTGAGTCGGTCACGAAAACGTGCCTCCGGACTCGAAGTTGACAGTGGAGGTGTTAGCGCGTATAGCGACCCGCCAGATCACGCGCTGGCGCGTAGACAGTCTTGACTTACAGGCGGAAGATCGGCACGAGGCGCTGCTCGTGCTCGGCCTCGATGCGCGCGACGACCTCGATGTGCGGCTCCAGCAGCGTGCCGCGCAGCTTCGTGCCGAGACCCTCGTCGACCTGGAAGATCCCGGCCGAGTTGGACATCTCGATCTCGACGCGGACGGCCTTCTCGTCGCCGGCACCGATCTTGACCTGCTCGATCGCGTACGCCGACAGCGAGTGGATGTTCGTGTGGCCGGCCTCGAACGGCACGCGCGAGCGCCCGCGGGCCATGTCCAGCGCGTCGGCGACGCGCACGATCGAGCCCTCGATCGTCAGCGGATCGCCCTTGGAGCGGTGCGAGATGATCGCGTGCATCGTCTCTGCGACGACGATCGACCGCGTCGGCTCCTCGTAGACGTCCTGCAGCAGCGTGCCGAGCTTGTCGGCCGTCAGAAACAGCGAATAGGCCTCGTGGTCGGTGCGATGGATCGACATCCCGATGCAGTGCAGCAGGGCAGCGGCGGCGATCACGACCTCGGCGTCGCGCACCTCCAGGCCATGGTCGGAGACGATGCTGGGCTGGACACCGCGGCCGAACAGCAGCCGCGAGAGGCGCAGCGCGATGTTCAGCACGATCTGGATGTGCACCCACGAGTGGTCGGACATGTTCAGCCGCTCGGCGTTGATCGCCGCGGCGTGCCACCAGCCCTTGACCTGAAGGTCTGCGTCGATCGCCTCCAGCAGCTTCTTGAGGCGCTTGTTGCCGCGCGCCGGCGCGTGCACGCGCGCGTCCTGCGGCGCGCCGCGCGCAACCGCCGGGCGGGCGTCGCCGGTCATCAGCGAGCCATCTACTCGTCGGGCGGCGAGCTCTCGCTGGCCCGTGCGGCGTGCAGGACCATGAGCTCCTGTTGGACCGAGCGCGGCTTCTTGGCCGGCTCGCGCTTGCTCCACGAGCCGTCGGCGCACAGCTCCCACGCCCACACGTCGGTCGCCAGCGAGCGCTCGAGCGCGTCGAGCAGGTCGGCCTTTGCGTGGTCGTCCTCGACCGGGGTGATGAGCTCGACGCGCGTGTCGAGGTTGCGCGGCATGAGGTCGGCGGAGCCGATCAGCACGCGCGTCTGGCCGTCGTAGTCGAAGCTGTAGATGCGCGAGTGCTCGAGAAAGCGGCCCAGGACGCTCGTCACGGTGATGTTCTCCGAGATGCCGGGGACGCCGGGACGCAGGCAGCAGATGCCGCGCACGTTCAGCGACACCGGCACGCCGGCCTGCGAGGCGCGGTACAGCGCGCGGATGCAGCGCCGGTCGACGAGCGAGTTCATCTTCAGCCGGATCCGCGCGGGCTCGCCGCGCTGGTGCGACGCGATCGTACGATCGATCTCCTCGAGGATCCCCTCGCGCATCCCGCGCGGCGCGATGAGGACCTTGCGGTACTCGCTCGGGCGCCCGAGCCCGGTGAGGAAGTTGAACATGTCCGCGACGTCGTTGCCGATGTCCTCGTCGCAGGTGAACAGCCCGAAGTCCGTGTACAGGCGCGCGGTCTTGGGGTGGTAGTTCCCCGTCCCGATGTGGACGTAGTGGCGTACGCCCCTGCCCTCGCGGCGCACGACGAGGATGCACTTGGCGTGCGTCTTCAGGCCCGGATAGCCGTAGACGACGTGGACGCCGGCCTGCTCGAGCGAGCGCGCCCATTCGATGTTCGCGCGCTCGTCGAAGCGCGCCTTGAGCTCGACCATGCAGACCGCCTGCTTGCCGCTCTCGGTCGCACGGATCAGCGCCTGCACGAGACGCGAGTCGTCGGAGGTGCGGTACACGGTCTGCTTGATCGCCAGGACGTCGGGATCGGCGACGGCCTGATCGACGAAGCGCTCCACCGACGTGGCGAAGGAGTCAAACGGGTGGTGCACGAGGATGTCCCGTCGCCGCATCTCGGTCAGCAGGTTGCCGTGCTCGGGCTCGTTGGCCTGCAGCCGCGGCTGTGTCACCGGGGTCCACGGCGGATCGCGCAGCTCGGCGAACCCGCGCAGCCCGTAGATCTGCCACAGGTCGCCGAGGCCGAGGATGCCGTCGACGTCGTAGACCTGGCGCTCCTCGAGGTCCAGCGCCTCGAGCAGCAGCGTGCGCACGCCACGGTCGATGTTGACGTCGACCTCCAGGCGCACGGCCTCGCCCATGCGCCGCCGGCGCAGCTCGGCCTCGACGGCCTGCAGCAGGTCGTTGGCCTCGTCGGAGACCTCGAAGTCGGCGTCGCGCGTGACGCGGAAGAAGCCGTGGCTGACGACCTCCATGCCCGGAAAGAGCGCCTCGATGTTCGCGGCGATGACCTCTTCGAGCGTGACGAACGTGTGCCGCTCGTCGTCGACCTCGACGAAGCGCTCGAGCATCTCGGTCGGCACCTTGACGCGGGCGAAGGTCTGCTCGTCGGTGTCGGGGTCGCGCACGAGCGCGGCGAGCGACAGCGACAGGCTCGAGATGTACGGAAAGGGCCGGCCCTGGCCGACGGCGAGCGGCGTGAGCACCGGGAAGATCTGGCGCCGAAAGCGCTTGGCGAGCGCCTTGCGCTGTGACTTGGAGAGGTCGTCGAGCGCGAGGATCCGGATTCCCTGCTCGGCGAGCGCCGGGAAGAGGTCGCCCAGGACGACCTCCTCGAGGCGCTGCTGCTGGCCGCGGACGCGGGCGCGGATCGCGTCGATCGTCTCCATCGGGGTCAGGCCGTCGGGCCCCCTCGCCGACAGTCCGGCGTCGATCTGATCGTGCACGCCAGCGACGCGGATCTGGAAGAACTCGTCGTTGTTGGAGCTCCAGATGGCCGCGAGCTTGACGCGCTCGAGCAATGGCATCCCGTCGTCCTGGACGAGCTGCAGGACGCGGTCGTTGAAGTCCAGCCACGACAGCTCGCGGCCGAAGTACAGCGACTTGTCGTGCAGATCCAGATCGCTCGGCGGCGGCTGGGGCGAGGCCTCGATCTGGCCGATCGACTCCTGCAGCGTGATCTCGGTGTCGGGGCTCGTCATGTGGTCACGGTGACAGTATCCCCGGCGCGCCACCCCGTCATCCCGGCGAGAACATCGTGTTCACAACGTGCGCTCCGGTGCGCCCGCCACGTTCACGCTTTGAGCGCGGCCAGCTGCTCGAGCACGATGCCCTCGCGCAAGCCGCCGCCGGCCAGCAGCAGCGGCGCCCTGAGCGCGCGCGACGCGGCGTCGAGCAGCAAGATCCCGGCGGGCAGCAGCCGCGCGCGGTCGGCGTGCAGCCCGAGCCGTAGGGCGATCTCGCCGGACGGGCGCGCGACGAGCGCGTGCAGCCCGCGCGTCAGCGCAGCGCGGTCCAGCTCGGCGCCCATCAACCGCTGCAGCGAGGTGGCGTTGCCGCCGACGGCATAGGCGGCCGCCGGCTGTGGTGCGTCGATCCGGCCGAACAGCCCGCGGAGCTTCTCGCGCAGCCCGGCGAGCTGCGCCTGCGAGGGCGGATCGGCGGGCAGATCGGTACGCGTCAGCGACGACGAGCCGACGGGCAGCGAGACCGACCACGTGACGCCGCCGGCCGCGGTGCCGACGACGAGCTCGGTGGAGCCGCCGCCGACGTCGACGACGCCGAGCACCCCATCCGGAGGCGCGGCGAGCGCGCCGATCGCCCCGCGAAACGCCAGCCGCGCCTCGTCTTCGCTGCAGAGGATCTCGAGCGTCGCCCCGCACGACGCGGCGATCGCGGCAGCCAGCGCCTCGCGGTCGACCGCCTGGCGCACGGCCGCCGTCGCGACGACGCGCAGCGAGTCGGCGCCGAGCTCGTCGGCCAGTCGCATCTGGCGCGCGACGATCGCCGCCACCTCGGCGATCTTGTCGGCCCCCAGCGCGCCCGCGCCGGTCGCTCCCAGATGCGTGAAGGCGCGCCCGGAGACGACCTCGCGCAACCGCGATCCGTCGTCCTCCGCGACGAGCAGTCGCGTGGTGTTCGAGCCGATATCGATGCACGCGCAACGAGGCAAGGCGGTCGCCGCAGGCGATCTTGTCATGATTGCGCGCCGTGGACAGCGCAGCTCCAGCCATCCTCGTGCGCGACCTGCACAAGTCCTATGGCAGCGTGCACGCGGTTGCAGGCATCGACTTCGAGGTCGCGCGCGGCGAGGTCTTCGGCCTGCTCGGGCCCAACGGCGCGGGCAAGACGACGACCGTCGAGGTGCTCGAGGGCTACCGCGAGCGCACGCGCGGGATCGTGTCGGTGCTCGGCCACGATCCGGGCGGGCGCCCGCGCGCGCTGCGCGAGCGCGTCGGCATCGTGCTGCAATCGAGTGGCATCTACCGCCACGCCACGCCGCGCGAGCTGATCACCCATTGGGCCGGTTTCTATCGGCGAGCGCGCGACGTCGACGAGGTCATCGAGCTCGCCGGCCTGCGCGCGTCCGAGAACGTCCTGACGCGCAAGCTCTCCGGCGGCCAGGCGCGGCGGCTGGACTTCGCGCTGGCGCTCGTCGGCGACCCGGAGCTGATATTCCTCGACGAGCCGACGACCGGCTTCGATCCCGCCGCGCGGCGCGCGGCCTGGGAGACGATCCGCGCGCTCGCCGACCTCGGCAAGACGGTGCTGCTCACGACGCACTACCTCGACGAGGCGCAGGCGCTCTGCGATCGGGTCGCGATCGTCAAGGACGGCCGCGTCCTCGCCGTCGGCGCGCCCGCGCAGCTCGGCGTCGGCGCCTCCTCGCGCTACCGCGTGAGCTGGCGCGACGAGTCCGGCGAGCTCGTCAGTCGCGAAACCGACGACCCGACCGGGCTGCTGCACCAGCTCACGAGCGCCGCGCTCGCGCGGGGAACCGGCCTTGCCGATCTCAGCGTGAGCCGCCCCTCGCTGGAGGACGTCTACCTCGAGCTGACGGCCGAGGTCGACGAGGAGTCCGCCCGATGAGCGCCGCGCTCGCGCTGACCTGGCGCCAATATCGCCTGGAGCGCAAGATGTTCTGGCGCAATCCCAGCGCCGCGTTCTTCAACTTCGTGCTGCCGCTGCTGTTCCTCGCGCTGTTCGGCGCGATCTACTCCGGCAGCCAGGCGGACCTCGACATCATCGTCCCGGGGATCGCCGGGATGAGCATCATGACCACGACCTTCTCCGCGCTGGCGATGAACCTCGTGTTCCTGCGCGAGCAGGGCGTCCTCAAGCGCCTGCGCGGCACCCCGCTGCCCAGCGGCGCCTATCTCACGAGCCTCGCGGCGCATGCGGTCACGAACACGACGATCCAGCTGTCGATCGTCGTCGGCGCCGGCGCGCTGCTGTTCGGCGTCGGGCTGCCGCAGGACTGGCCGATGCTGGCGATCTTCGTCGGCGCGGGCGTCGCGTGCCTGGCATCACTCGGCGTCGCGCTCTCGCACGCGATCCCGAACTTCGACTCCGCGCCCGCGTATGTCAACGCGATCTTCCTGCCGGTGATCGTCCTCAGCGGCGTCTTCTACGACGCCGAGGCCGCGCCGACGTTCCTGCGCGACATCGCGCAGGCGCTGCCGTTGACGCACCTCATCGACGGGCTGTCGGCAGCGATCGTCACCGGCGCCGCGTTCTCCGACCACCTCGACGACCTCGCCGTGCTGCTGATCTGGGGCGCGCTGGGCGCCGTGCCGGCGGTGCGCGGCTTCAGCTGGGAGGCGCGGCGCGGCTGACGTCCGTGCGCGACTAATGCGGGAAGGCACCTCGGCCAGGTGACCGACGCGCGGGTCGCGACCGGGCACGCGCGGCGCCCCGGTCGCGACCGGGCGCATCAGCCGTAGCGCGCCAGGCGCGTGATCGTCCTGGGCAACAGTTGCGCGTTGCCCTGGAAGCGGATCGTGATGCGCAACGTCCCCCTGCGCCCCGACAACGTGCGCCTGCTCATCGCCGTCGGGCTCGAGAACGTGCACGAGCGTCTGACGAAGACCAGGCGGCTTGACAGCGTCTTCACGCTGCCCTTGCGCTTGGTCGTGATGCGGACACTGCCCCGACAGCCTGCCGCCGCGCTGACACCCGCAGGCAGCGTGAGCCTTCCGCGCGTCGTGAACCGGTAGGGCCGGCGGCGATCGCGCGTGGGGCTCACCTTCGCCGTCAGTCCGGGACGCTGGCGAAGCACGGCCGGTGCCGGTGTGGGTGTGGGCGTGGGCGTGGGCGTGGGCGTGGGCGTGGGCGTTTCACTCGGGGACGCGGTTGGGGTCGCGGCCGGCACGTTCGAGTAGAAGAAGTACTGCCTACCGACGTCCTTGACGCACCCGATCGTCGGCGCCTGACAGTTCAGGCCCGAGGGTCCGATGTCCGTGAAGGGGGCGCCGGCCACGTAGTCGGGCTCGCCGTCACCGTTGAGATCGCCGGGAGAGATACTCGAGTAGCCGAGGCTGGACCCGATGTTGCCGGTGTCACCGCGCTGGGCATCGCTCTCTGGCATCTCCAAGCTCTTCAGCAGCGAGCCGTCCTGGCCGTTGAACACGTACGTCCCGCCGGTTCCGTTGATCGTGGGACCGGCGGAATGGTGCGGATTCTGGCCGACGTACAGATCGGGGAGGCCGTTCTTGTCGTAGTCGGTGCGGCTCATCGAGAAGCCGAACGCTTCCGCCTGACCCGGATTGGGGTCCTTGACCTCGTAGAGGACGGCGCCGGTCGCACCGCTGAAGACCCATGAGCGGCCCGCGGTCAAATGCCCGGAGGCCGTCAGCATCGTCCCGTTGGCGAAGTAGTCGTCCCTGCCGTCGCCGTCGACGTCGCCGGGAGCGAGAGGCTCTGCGTCCTGCACGCCCCACTGTGCTCCGGCTTGTGGCGCGGGTGCGTCGGTCCTTCGGATGAAGGCGCCCGTCGCGCCGTTGAAGAGGTACACGGTGCCCTGGCCCTTGTTGCAGGTTGGGGCAGGGGTCGTGCAGGGACCGTTCGTGGCCGTGTCGAAGTTGAAGCTCGCGGCACCGACCTGTTGGTCGACGACGCCGTCACCGGTGACGTCACCGACCCCTTGCACGGGAAGGCCGAAGCTGCCACACGGCGTGACGCCGACCCCGGTGCCGCCACAGGGCGCCGCAGTGCGGTCGGAGGCGGGCAGGTTGAGGCTGCGCAGCAGCCCGGACGCACCGCCTGCGTGATCGCTGACCTTGCCCGAGAAGACGTAGGCCGCCCCCTCGTCGGCACGGCAGCCGGCAGGCAGTGAGGCCGCTGCCAGCCTGCGGCCGTCGGCTCCGTTGCCGCACCCGGTCGGCTGGTCGCTGAAGACCGAGCCGATGATGACGTCCGCGACAGCGTCGTTGTTGATGTCGCCGGCGCGCCCGGTCCAGAGGCTGAAGCTCGAGAAGCCCTGGGGGCTGGGATGGTTGAGCTCGTAGAGCGTGTCGCCGTCGGCGCCGCTGAACACCCACGCCTTGCCCTGATCCTGATTGCAGGTCCCCAGCGGGCCCGTGGCGGGCGCGAGGCACGGGGTACCGTCCGCCAGCGTGTCCTGGCGGTTGGCGCCGGCCACGAAGTCTGCCTTGGCGTCACCGTCGACGTCGCCGATCACGGCGGACATGTAGCCGAACTGGGCGCCGGCCTGAACCTGCGGCGAGTCGACGAAGTACATGATGCTGCGCGTCGCGCCGTCCTGCATGTACACCCGCCCGGCCACGGAAACCCCGCCGACGGCCTCTTGGTGATCGACGACGAGGATCTCGTTCTTGCCGTCCCCGTTGAGGTCGGGCACGGTCCTCAGGCGCTGCGCCCACTGACCGCTTGGCTGCGGGTGCGGGGATTCAAATCGCGTGAGATTGGTGGCGTAGTCGGTCGACGGCGTCGCTGCCGTCGCACCGGGAACCCCGAGGATCAGCGTCGCCACGACAGCAGCGATCGCTGCGCGGACGGCGTGCGCCGCGCGCCGGCGGCGGAGGCTCAGCGCCCTGGAGGACGCGGCCTGGTCGAGCCATGGTGCCGACACGTCGTTCATGAGAGCGCGAGCCCCTTCCGTAGTAGTTCGTTTGAGCGCCGCAAGACACCGGTGGTGCCAGAGCGCCTCGCGACCCGGGGTGGTTCTGACGCGACGTGTACCGGCAAGTCCGTATGCATCAGGCCGCTGAGCTGAAGCGCTCGCGGTAAGCGGCCGGCCCGACGCCGACACGTCTGTGAAACGCACGTCGAAGCACCTCCGCACTCCCGAAGCCGGAGGCTTGGGCGACCACGTCGAGTGACTGCGCGCCGTCCTCGAGCAGCGTTTGTGCGCGCTCGATCCGCAGTGCCTCTACGTACGCAGCAGGTGTCTGCCCAAGCTCGCGTCGAAAGGCGCGGGCGAACGAACGCTCGGTGAGGTTGGCGCGCCTGGCGAGCGCACCAACGGACAGATCCTCGGTCAGGTTCGCTGCTATCCATGCCTGCAGCCCGCGCAAGGCAGGGACCGACGCCTGCTGGGCAGACAACGCGCCACTGAACTGCGACTGGCCGCCCGGCCGCTTCAGAAAGACCACCAGCAATCGCGCGACTGCGAGGGCGACCTCCGGGCCGAGGTCGTCTTCGACCAAGGCCAGCGCGAGGTCGATCCCGGCGGTCACGCCGGCGGAAGTCCACACCTGGCCATCACGAATGAACAACGGATGTGCGTCGACGTGGATGGCCGGATGGCTGCTGGCGAGGTCCTCGCAGAACTGCCAGTGCGTCGTCGCGCGCCGGCCGTCTAGCAGACCCGCTGCCGCCAGCAGATAGGCGCCCGTACACACCGAGGCCGTACGTCCGGCCTGGGCAGCAGCGCGGGCAACCCAGTTCACGACGGCGACGTCGTCGACTCCGGCGCGTGCGCCAGGTCCGCCCGCCACGAGCAGCGTGTCGTGGCGGGGTGGCGGCTCAGGCAGCGGCGCCACACCTAGCCGGATGCCGTTGCTCAGCGTGATCGAGTCGCCTGCTGTCGGCCCTACGACCTCGACGCGATAGGCCCCCGGAACCTGGGAACACGCGTAGTCGAAGACCTCCACCGGGCCCAGCACATCCAGCGACTGAGAGCCCTCGACGGCAAGGACAAGGATGTGGCGAGCACTTGAGATGAGGACATAGTGCGGCGCGCGGATAGTGTCCGCAAGGTCACAAACCCCACGAAATCCGCCAAAGCAGAACACGGTGTGGCCGTTGATCCTTTTTCCGGCGCAAGCCTCCGCCCAGCCGCATGATCGGCTGGGCGGCCATCGAAGAGCGCGGGGATCATGCGCGCCAAAGCGACGTTCCTCGCGCTCCTCATGGGCCTGCTCTGCATCGCGGCGACCGCTCCCGCGGCAGCTGCGTACTCGCGTGCGGAGGTCGCCGCGCTACAGGTCGCACTGCGCTCCGCCGGCCTGTACTCGGGAACCGTCGACGGGGTGGCGGGTCCGGGCACGGCGGCCGCCGTTCGCGCCGTCCAGCGCAACGCCGGCCTGGCCGTCGACGGGATCGCCGGCCGCGCCACGCGGCGCGCGCTCGGGCGCCTCGGCCGCCCCGACTACGGAAGCCGCGTGATCGCGCCGGGCGCGATCGGCTGGGACGTGGCGGCGCTGCAGTTCAGCCTCGCCGTGCACGGCTTTCCGAGCGGCCCGGTCGACGGCGGCTTCGGGCCGCGTTCGACGGCCGCCCTGCAGCGCTTCCAGAGCTGGGCCGGGATGAGCGCGGACGGCGTCGCCGGCCCCGCCACGATGCGCGCCCTGAGCACCCCGCCGCCGCGCTCGCCCGTCAAGCTGCGCCCGCCGGTGCGGGGCCCGATCGGCGATCGCTTCGGCCCGCGCTGGAACGTCTTCCACGCAGGCCTCGACTTCCCGGCCGCTGCCGGGACGCCGGTCAGCGCGGCCGGCTTCGGGACGGTCGTGGCGGCCGGCTTCGACGCGTCGGGCTGGGGCAACATGGTCGTCGTCGGCCACCGCTTCGGGCTGCGCACGCTTTATGCCCACCTCGCGACGATCGCCGTCGCCCCCGGCCAGTCCGTCGGCGTCGGGCAGCGGATCGGCACCGTCGGCTCGACCGGTCGCTCCAGCGGCCCGCACCTGCACTTCGAACTGCGGCTGCGCGGCGCGAACATCGACCCGCTCAGCGCGCTCTGACGGCCTGCCGCGGCTCTCTCTCAGCCGCCCACGACGAACGCGGGCGGCGGCTGTCCGCTCACCTGGACCGCAACGGCGGCCAGCGGGCCCGCCTCCCATTCGGCGCGCAGCAAGCCGAAGATGACGACGTCGAGGGCGCGCCCGTCGTGACGATGAAAGCGCCGCAGCACGCCCTCGCGCTGAAAGCCGATGCGCTCCAGCGCGCGCTGCGAGCGCACGTGCTCGACGTTGGAGTACGCGCCGACGCGCTCGAGCCCGAGCAGCCTGAACGCGAGGTGGCACACGAGCGCCTTGGCCTCCTGGTTGGCGCCCGTCCCCCACCACGCGCGGCCGAGCCAGGTGCCGATCGTCGCGCGCCGGTCGCGGGCCGCGAACTCGCTCAGCCCGCTGATGCCGATCAGGCCGGCGTCGAGATGCTCGATCACGAGGTCGAGGTGCTCGCCGCGCTCGCGCTGCGCGGCCAGCCGCGCGAGGTAGGCGTGCGCCTCGTCGAGCGCCGCGTACGGCCCCCACGAGAACCAGCGCGTGACCTCGGGATCGGATGCCTCGGCGTACAGCGCGGCCGCGTCCTCGGCGCGCGGGATCCGCACGCGCAGCGTCGGTCCGGTCAGGGCGAGATCGTCCACCGGGGGTAACACTACGAGCATGCTCGCGCTGCTCTACGACATCCACGGCAACGTCCGCGCGCTCGACGCCGTGCTGCAGGACGCCGCACGGCAGGGCGCCGACGCGTACCTGATCGGCGGCGACGTCGCGCTCTTCGGGCCGTGGCCCGAGGCGACCGTCGCGCGTCTGAGCGAGCTGCAGCCGGCGACCTGGATCCGCGGCAACGGCGAGCGCTGGACAGCGCAGCCCGAGGCCGCACCCGAGTTCCTGCGCGGCGCGACCGCGGCCGCGCGCGCGGCGCTCGGCGACGAGCTCGTGGCAGAGCACGCCGCCCTGCCGCAGAGCGCCGTGATCGGTGACGGCACGCGCGCCTGGCACGGCTCGCCGGTCAGCGACGTGCGCTCGTTCACGCCGCAGCCAGCCGGCGACGAGGCCGAATTGCTGGCGGGCGTGCAGGAGTCGCGGCTCATCTTCGGCCACACGCACCTGCCGTTTGCGCGCACCTCCGCGGTCGGCGCCATCGAGCTCGTCAACCCCGGCAGCGTCGGCATGCCGCTCGACGGCGACCATCGCGCCGCGTACGCGCTGCTGCACGACGACGCGACGCTCGAGCATCGTCGCGTCGCCTACGACCACGCCGCCGTGACCGACGCGCTGCGTGATCGCTTCGGCGACAGCGACTGGCATGACCGCCTCGCGTATCGCTTCGCGCAGGCACGCATGGAAGCCGCGTGAGCGCCGGCGCCGACCCGCAGCTGGACCTCGCGGTCGCGCTCGCGCGCGAGCTGCTGCACGCGTCGGGCGCGCTGCGTGTCAGCGTGGCGCTCGACAGCGCCGCGCCGGCGATCGTCGAGTGCGAGCGGCTGCGGGCGATCGTCGTCCGCGACGGTGACGGCAACGCGCGTGAGCTGCCGCACGACGCCGCCGGCGACGTCGCGCTGCCCGAGCTGCCGTTCATGCGCCAGCTGCCGGCCTTCGACGTCGATCCCGCCGACGGTCGCGTCGCCGGCGTGCTCGGCGGTCTCGAGATGCTCGGCCGCGCGGTGCGCGACGTCGCCGCGCTGCTCCCGGGCGCGAGCGTCGTCGCCGCCGACTACGAGACGAGCGATCCGGCCGTCCCGCTCGGCATCGCCGCGCGCGCGGGCGAGCCGCTCGTCGTCCTGCTCGGCGAGCACGAGTTCGAGCTCGCGGTCGATGAGCCGAGCGCCTGACGGCGCCCCCCGGCCCGCCCGGCGCTACGCCATCGGAAGCTCGGCGGGCGCGACTCCGACGACCGCCTCCGAGTCCTCGCTGCGGACGAGCAGCAGCGTCGCGATGATGCCGATCACGGCAAATCCCGCGCCGGTCGTGAACGCGAGCTGAAAGCCCTCCGTCAGCGCCTCGGGAACGGCCGCCGGAGCGCCTTGCGCAGCGGCGATCATGTCCGTCGTCCGCGAGCTCGCGATCGTGCCGAGGACGGCGAGGCCGAGCGCCCCGCCGATCTGCTGCGAGGTGTTGATGAGCCCGGAGGCAAGGCCGGATTCGTGCTCGGAGACGCGGCTGACGGCGGCGATCGTCACGGGCACGAACGCGAAGCCCAGCCCGATCGCGGCAACGACCATCGGGCCGAGCAGGTCAGACACGTAGGAGCCGTTGGTGGGCACCTGCCCGAGCCACAGCAGCGCGATCGCGATCAGCGTCAGGCCGGCGAGGAGGACCTTCTTGAAGCCCATCTTCGTGACGAGTACCGATGCGGCGCCGGCCGAGCCGATGATCGCCAGCGCGAGCGGCAGGTACGAGACGCCCGCCTTCAGCGCGCTGTAGCCCAGCACCTCCTGCATGTAGCGCGACAAAAAGAAGAACATCGCAAACAGCGCGGCGCCGACGAGCAGGCCGACGATGTTCGCGCCGGTCAGCGTTCGCAGGCGGAAGATGCCGAAGGGCATGAGCGGATCGCGCGAGCGCAACTCGATGAACACGAACGCCGCGATGAGCGCCAGCGAGATCGCCAGCAGCGTCAGCGTCTGCGTCGAGCCCCAGCCCTCGTTGATCGTGTCGACGAGCGCGAAGACGAGCAGCGACAGACCGGCCGTCACGGTAATCGCGCCGAGCGCGTCGAAGTGGTGCAGGTCGCTCTCGCGGCGGCTCTCGACGAGCAGCCGGGGCGCGAGGATCGCGACGACGATGCCGATCGGGACGTTGACCCAGAGGACCCACTCCCAGCCCGCGTACTCGGTCAGGACGCCGCCGAGCAACACGCCTGCGGCGCCGCCGGAGCCCGACACCGCGCCCCAGACGCCGAGCGCCTTGTTGCGCTCCGCGCCCTCGGCGAACATGTTCGTGACCATCGACAGCGCGGCAGGGGCGATCAGGGCGGCGCCGAGCCCCTGCAGCGCGCGGGCCGCGATGAGCTGCGTCTCGCTCGTCGCCAGGCCGCCCAGCAGCGAGGCGATCGAGAACACGACCAGGCCGACCATGAACAGGCGGCGGCGGCCGAGCAGGTCGGCCATGCGCCCGCCGAGCAGCAGAAATCCGCCGAACGTCAGCGCGTAGGCGTTCGGGATCCAGGTGAGGTCCTCCTCGGAGAACTTCAGGTCCCGGCCGATCGAGGGGATCGCGACGTTGACGATCGCGGCGTCGAGGATGATCACAAACTGCGTGCTGGCCAGCAGGGCCAGCGCGAGCCACTTGCGCCGCTGGGCCGCTTCGGCATCGGTCATCGGTGGTACTCCCGCTCAGATCGCGTTAACATGAAGGCTGGTTCCGGTTGGGGTCAGCCTACGGAAGGACGGTTCCGCTTGTCAACCACCGCTCACCGGCCGCAGCGAGCCGATGCCCGCCGCAACCGCGAGAAGGTCCTCGCGGCGGCGGCGGCCGCGTTTGCCGAGAGTGGCCTCGAGGCGCAGGTCGAGGACATCGCGCGCCGCGCGAGCGTCGGCGTGGGCACCGTCTACCGGCACTTTCCGACGAAGGAGGCGCTTGTCGAGGCGCTGGCCGCCGAGCACTTCAACAAGTTGGCCGGGATCGCCGAGGGGGCGCTGCAGGAGCGGGGCGACCCGTGGGAGGTCTTCGCTGCAGCGATCTGGCGGTCGGCGAACGCCGCCGCCACCGATGTCGCGTGGTGCGAGATCATGGGCGGTCAGCCGACCGCCGCGCAGGCGGCCTCGTCCGGGCAGATGCGCCTCGCGGCGGCGATGACGACGCTGATCGAGCGCGCGCAGGCGGCCGGGGTCATGCGCGAAGATGCGACCGTCGACGACATCAGGACGATCATGTGCGGCTTCGGACACGTCGCAGCGGCTCAGCGCGCCGGCAGCCCGATGCAGTGGCAGCGCTACCTCGAGATCGCGCTCGACGGCCTGCGGACGCGGTGAGGGCGGCTTCGACGGGAACGGGTCGCTGGTCGCGGCGGCTGCTCAGCATCGTGTTCACAGCGGCCGGCGCCCTGCACTTCCTGCGGCCGAAGATGTACGAGGAGATCGTGCCGGACTACCTGCCCGCGCACCAGGCGCTCGTGCTCGTCAGCGGCGCGGCTGAGATCGCGGGCGCGGTCATGGTCGTCTTTCCGCGCACGCGGCGGATCGGCGGCCTGGTGATCGCGGCGACGCTCGTGGCGGTGTTTCCGGCGAACATCAACATGGCGCTGAACCCCGACCGGTACGCGTCGCTCGACCCGGCGCTGCTGTGGGCGCGCCTGCCGCTGCAGGGGCTGCTGATCTGGTGGGCGCTGCGCGCGACGCGACCCCCGGCAGGCCGCGCGCGCGTCCAGTCGATCCACGCAGAACCTTAAAGGCAGCCTGAGGCGCGGCTTACCGGATCTTGAGGTCGGGGGTCCACAATGCTCCGCAGGTTCCTCTTCGTCGGTCTGGAGACCCCTCCCCCATCCAGATCGGCTGCCGCCGGCCCGGCAACGGGACGGAGAGCAAGGAAGAACCGCGTGTTGCGCTCCCGATACCTGACGCAACCGCAGACCGCGAGGGTAGGGGCGGTGGACCGATGCCACCGCCCCTCACCCCGCGCTCGCCGTCACCTCCCCCGGCGGCGCGCGCGTGAGGGCGGGGTCGGCTCCGGCGGTCACTGACATGACGCCCGGCCCCGGCTCCGCCGCTTGGTCGTTGAGCGGCGCGCGAGCGATGGTTCTGGCGCGATGCTGCGCCATCCGCAACAACGACGCCACGACCGCGCCCGCACGCCGCCACCCCCGCGCCCCTCGCAGCCACGACCTCAACGCACGACGGCCGCGCCCAGGGAGGGGGGACGCGGCCGTCTGCTTTGAGCGGCTCAGGCTGGGGGGAGCCGAGCCGCGGCGCTACGCGCTGATGGCCTCCGCGCGCGCAGGTTCGAGGGCGACTTCGAGCGCCTCGTCAACTGTCATGACCGGGTGGAACGTCATGACCTCGCGCACGTCGGGGGGGACGTCGTCGAGGTCGGCGCGGTTGCGCTCGGGCAGGATCACGTCGGTCAGCCCGGCCGCGTGGGCGGCGAGCACCTTCTGCTTCAGGCCCCCGATCGGCAGCACGCGGCCCTGCAGCGTCACCTCGCCGGTCATCCCGACGGTGTGGCGCACGGGGCGGCCGCTGAGCAGCGAGGCCAGCGCGGTCGTCATCGTGACGCCGGCGCTCGGGCCGTCCTTCGGGATCGCGCCCGCGGGGACGTGGACGTGGAACTCGCGCTTGTCGAAGGCATCCTCGTCGATGCCCAGCGACTCGGCGTGCGCCTGCACGTAGGTGAGCGCAATCCGCGCGGACTCCTTCATGACGTCGCCGAGCTGGCCGGTCAGCGTCAATCCGCCCTTGCCTCGCATCGCGTTGGCCTCGACGAACAGCACGTCGCCGCCGACTCCGGTCACGGCAAGGCCCGTCGCCACGCCCGGCACCGCCGTGCGCGCCGCGGCCTCCTGGAAGACCTTCTGGCGTCCGAGCGCGTCGCGCACCGCCTCGAGGTCGACGGTCACGGGAGCCACGTCCGGGTTGGACGCGATCTTCGTCGCGGTCTTGCGCAGCACCGTCCCGAGCTCGCGCTCGAGCTGGCGCACGCCCGCCTCGCGGGTGTACTCGCTCACGACGAGCTTGAGGGTGTCGTCGCTGACGACGACCTCATCCTCGCGCAGGCCGTTGCGCTCGCGCTGGCGCGGCCACAGGTAGTCGCGGGCGATCGCCGTCTTCTCGGCGACGGTGTAGCCGTCGAAGCGGATGACCTCCATGCGGTCCAGCAGCGGTCCCGGGATCGTCTCGGCCATGTTGGCCGTGGCGATGAACAAGACCTGCGACAGGTCGATCTCGATGTCGAGGTAGTGATCGCGGAACGAGTGGTTCTGCGCGGGGTCGAGGACCTCCAGCAGCGCCGCCGACGGGTCGCCGCGCCAGTCGGCGCCGACCTTGTCGACCTCGTCGAGCATGATCACCGGGTTCATCGTCCCGGCGTCGCGCAGGGCACGGACAAGCCGTCCCGGCAGGGCCCCGATGTACGTGCGCCGGTGGCCGCGGATCTCCGCCTCGTCGCGGACGCCGCCGAGCGACATGCGCACGAACTCGCGTCCGGTGGCACGGGCAATCGACTCGCCGATCGAGGTCTTGCCGGTGCCGGGCGGGCCGATGAGCGTGAGGATCGCGCCGAGGTTCGGGTTTCGCCCTCCGGTCCTCGCAAGCTCGGACCTGCGGTCGATGTCACCCGCCCCGGTCCTCGCAAGCTCGGACCTTCGGTCGACGTCACCCGCGCGCTCCTCGCGCAGCTTCCTGACGGCGATGTACTCCGTGATGCGGTCCTTGACGTCCTCCAGGCCGGCGTGGTCGGCATCGAGCACCTCACGCGCGTGGACCGGATCGAGCACCTCGTCGGAGTGCTTGCTCCACGGCACCGCGATCAGCCAGTCCAGGTACGTGCGGATCATCGACGCCTCGCCGCTCTGCTCGCCGGTGCGCTCGAGGCGGTCGAGCTCGCGCTCGGCCTGCTCGCGCACCGCGTCGGGCATGCCGGCCTCGGCGATCTTCGTGCGGTACTCGTCGGTGACGCTGCCCTGGTCCTCGCCGAGCTCCTTGCGGATCGACTCCATCTGCTGGCGCAAGAAGTACTCGCGCTGCTGCTTCTGGGCGCCGGACTCGACGTCGTCGCGGATGCGACGGCGAACCTGCAGCTCGGTGAGCCGCTCGCGCTGAAGCTCGAGGGCGAGCTCCAGGCGCTCGGTCACGTCGAGCGTCTCGAGGATGCGGACCTTCTGGTCGAAGTTCAGGTCAGGGCTGTAGCCCGCGGTGTCCGCCAGGGGGCCGGGGTCGGAGATCCCGCGCAGGAAGGCAGCGATGCGCTCGTCGGCACCGCGCTCCTCGAGGATCTCCTCGACGACGGCGCGGTACTCGCGCTCGAGCTCGCGCGTGCGCTTGTCGACGGGCTTTGCGTCCGGATGCTCGGTGACCTCGACGCGCAGGCGGCCCTGCCCATCGCTCTCGGCCGAGCCGGAGATCGCACCGCGCGCGATGCTCTCCAGCGACGCGCCGCGAGCGCCGCCGGGCAGGCGGATGCTGCCGGTGACGTTGGCGATCGTGCCGACCTTCGCATACTCGCCATCGCGCCGGGGCAAGAGCAGCACGCGCTCCTCGCCGGTCGCGTCGACCGGGAGGTTGATGTCCATCGTGGGGAAGATGACGGTGTCGTCCAGCGGGATGAGGAGCAGCTTTTGCATGTCTTGCGAGGTCTCCCTAAAGTTCGTTGCTCGCACAACTATACCCCAGCCGCTTACGAAACATACGTTGAGTCGTACGCGCTGAGATCTTGTGCTCCCGCGCAACCGGTCCGCCGGGCTGCTCCGTAGGCTTGGCGCGTGGTGGGGAGCTGGCCCGACGAGCGCTACGAGCAGGCATCCGAGTCCGTCGCGCTCGCGTGCCTGGAGCTGCTGACCGACGAGCCGCGCTGGATCCACCGACGCGTCGAGACGATCGATCTGCTCGCCCAGGAGCTCGTACGCAGGCAGGTGACCGTCGACTTCACGCTTCCGGCAGCGCTGCTGGACGATCTGCGGATCGGCCCCGACGGCCCCTGGTGCGTGCCGATCGCGATCCTCGAGAAGCGGCCGCTGCGCAACTTCGACCTGCGCGAGCACGACGAGTCGCGCCCGATCCTCGGCGCGAGCTCAGGTGGCCCGATCACCGCGGGGATCGTCACGGCGGCGGCCCGCCTGGCGACCGCGCCCGACGCGCTGGAGCCCGAGGTCGCGAGCCTGCTGGCGCTGATCGCGCGCAGCGACCTCGAGGATGCCCGCGGGGCGATGATCGAGCTGCGTGCCCGCGCCGCGCGCTCGTCGCAGATCGCGCGCGTCGTCGGCGACGACACGAGCGGCTACTTCCTGGCCACGTTCGCCGAGAGCTACATGCTGATCGCGCTGCTCGGCGATCCCTCCGGCCGCCGGATCCTGAAGTACGCCTACGACGAGCATCTGCGCTTCGGCGGCCGGGCGTCACGGGCCCGCCGCCTGGCGCGCCGGCTCGGCTGGTCGCCGTTCGTGGTCGACGTCGCCGTTCCGACCGCGGCGCACGCGGCCTCCTACCACGCCGAGGTCGTCGTGCCGGAGGAGCTGCGTCTGGACGCGTGGATCCTCGACGCGCGCAGCGACGAGCTGCTCTCGACCGACATCGAGCGCAGCGTCGACCGCGGGTCGCTGCACGCGCCGCGGGTCGCGCTGGACGCCGAGCCGCTGCTCGTCGCCGCGATCTCCCCCGAGCGTGCCGATCTGCCGACGCTCGCGTTCGCCACGAGCGCCGTGACGACGCTGCTGCTGCTGCTCGGGGCGGCGTTCGGCAACCTCGGCTCGCCGACGGCGGGCTCCTCCGTCGCGCTGCTGCTGGCGGGCTCGGTGCTGTTCGCGACGGCTGTCGCGCGCAGCGGCGAGCACCGGCTCGTGCGGGGGATCTTCGCGGGCCCGCGCTGGCTGCTGTCGATCGTGGCGGTGGCGGCGCTCGCCGCGGCCGCGAGCGTCGCCTTCGGCGCCGGCGACGGCCTGCGCGACGTCATCTGGTATGCGGCCGGGGGCATGAGCCTGCTTTCATGTCTCAGCCTCGCGGTAGGCTTCTTCAAAGCAGCATCGCTGACCCGCCGCCACAGTCGATCCGGCGCAGACGAAGACCCATGACCTTCTCCGAGCTCTCCAAGATCCTGGCCGACACCGGCAAGCTGCCACCCGGCGGGCGGCCGGCGGCGTCGCTGTTCGTGCGCTCGGCGGAGGGCCTGCCGAACCGCAACCTCGGCATCGACGTGCGCGCGCCGAAGCCGATCACGCCCGAGCAGGCGAAGTGGCTGCGCGAGACGCGCGCCGCCTGACGCAACTCAGCGATCGAGGAACAGGTCGACCTGCAGGTCGGCGTCGGGCAGGTAGGCGTACGCGCTCAGGTCGGTGACGCCGGCCTCGGCGAGGACCTCGTCGTCGATGAAGAAGTTGCCCGTCGTCGTGCGGGCGGGGCGCGTGAGGATCTCGTGCGCGGCGTCGGCGACGATCTCCGGCCGGCGCGAGCGCGCCATCGCGGCGTCGCCGCCGAGCAGGTTCTGCACGGCCGCGGTCGCGATGATCGTGCGCGGCCAGAGCGAGTTGAAGGCGATCCCCGCCGCGGCGTGCTCTGCGCTCATGCCGAGCGTGCACATGCTCATCCCGAACTTCGCCAGCGTGTAGGCGAGGTGGCGGCCGTACACCTCGGGTCGAGGCTCAGCGGCGGGCTGAGCGTCAGGACATGCGGGTTGGGCGCATCGTGCAGGTAGGGCACGCAGGTGCGCGACAACAGAAACGTGCCGCGCGTGTTCACATCCTGCATGAGGTCGTAGCGCTTCATCGCGATCGTCGTGCTCGGGCTGACGTCGATCGCGCTGGCGTTGTTGACGACGATGTCGACGGCACCGAAGCGCTCGAAGGTCCGTTCCACGGCATCGCACACGACATCGTGGTCGCACGCGGCGCGCAGCGCGATCGCGAGGCCGATGCCGCGACTGCCGCCGGACATGATCATCGTCCTGCCGGCGAGGTCGGTCATGTCAGCAGGTCCGCAGAGCCGCGGGCGACGAGCCGCTCGTCGGCGAACCGAGCGAGTCGCTCAGCGCGTCGACCAGCGCGAGGTGGTTGCCGACCGTGACGACGCGGTACAGGCTGACCTTGGGGTCGGCGAGCTCGGCGCGGTCGTAGGCGATCAGCTCGGCGGGGCCCTCAGGTCAGTACCCGAGGCGGGCGAGCCGCTCGCGCTCGGCGCGGCGCTTGGCCTCGCGCTGCTCCTTGCGGTTGCGCTCGCGCTCGCGCCGTTCCTGGTCCTCGTCGTGACCGGTGACGATGCGGATGCTCGTGCGCAGCTTGCCGTCCTGCGCGTGTGAGGCGAGCTCGGAGCGGTTCGGGCGGTCGTCGCGGCGCGGGCGGCCGCCTCCACCGGAGCGCTGCGCGCCGGGACGGCGGGCACCGGGGCCGCGCTCGGACCGCTCGGCCTCAGGCGGGCGCGGCAGCAGGGCCTTCACCTCGCGAACGGGCGTCGCCGCGAGACGCACCCAGGCGTTGAAGACGGGATCGCCGGGCTTCAGGCCCTCGGCGGACTGTGCGCAGACCGCGGCCCACTTCAGCGGCTGACCCTTCTCGTCCTGCTTGGGCTTGAGCGCCTCCTTGATGACCTCGGCGCCGCCGACGCGCTCGATCGCCGCAATGACGCGGGCCGGTGAGGTCGGCGAGCGGTCGGCGCCGGGGGCGCCGGACTCGTCGCCTGCCGAAGCGGATTCCTCGGGGGGTTCCTCGGCGGCCGCGGCATGCTCGGCGGAGGGCTCCGCGATCGCGGGAGCGGACTCGGCGGCGGGAGCCTCTGCAGCGGTGTCGGCAGCGGGCGCGGACTCGGCGGCGGGAGCCTCTGCAGCGGTGTCGGCAGCGGGCGCGGACTCGGGGGCGGGAGCCTCTGCAGTGCTGTCCGCGCCGGCCGCATCGGCGTCGGCCTCGGCAGGTGGCATCTCGTCGCCGGGCGCGGCGTCCTGCCCGGCGGGCGCGGCCGTCGGCATCGTGCCGCCGCGGCGAAGCTCGGTGAGGGCGGAGAAGAAGGCGCGACGGTGACGCTCGGCGGCCGACGGGCGGCGGCGGCGCTTGGGCTTGGGCAGCGCTGCCTTGACGGTCGGCAGCGGCTTGGGCTCCGCGGCGACCCCGAGGATCCTCGGGCCGACGGCGGGTCGCTCGACGTCAGGCGTGACCGCGACGGCGGGCGCCTCGGCGGGCGC
>CADCVQ010000008.1 GCA_902806175.1 uncultured Solirubrobacteraceae bacterium | reverse complement strand
GCTGTCGAAGCTCTGCCCCAACCGCTCGCGATCAGCATCAGGCATGCGGCCTCCAGGCGCCATACCTGCATCTCATCACGAGACGCGACGCCCAGCTCTCCAACGCGCGGTCCGACGCCGTGACTGCCACTACCGTCCGAAGAAGGCCGCACCGCGAGCCGCGGCTTCAGTGCGGAAGCCGGTCCCTCAGCGGAACGCGATATCGGTCGCTAGGCGCTGCCGGCGGCGTCCCGCAGTCGAACGGCATCCGGGACGTCGCGCCGGTGGCAGGGTTATCGCGTCTGCCTCGAAGCAGACTGCTCGCCGGCTCTTGCAGCGTGTCGCTCCTGGCCCAAGCAACAGCGCCGAAACGCCCTGTTGCCGAGCGTCACGGACAGATCCGCGCGCTTCGCAGCATTCCGGCTCGTGTCCAGCGGATGGTGCAGCCGTTGCGGCGTAGCGAGGTATCGCCGATATCGTCGCCCTGATCAACCAGCGTCATCTGGCCGATGCGGGGCGCGACGTACACCTCCGTGATACGCGAGGACGTGTTCACGTTGGGCTGTGGCGGGGTCAGCCCGAACGGGTTCTGCACGACCCACGCGAGGTCGCCGTGCTGGGATAGTTCGAGATCGCGGACACCGTCCCCAGCCTCGTACTCGATGAACGCCGCGCCGCGAGCTTCGCCGGCCGGCAGGCGGCGCAGCAGGCGGCCGCTGCGGAGATCGCGAACGTCGATGCGACGCAGGGTGCCCGGCGATCGGCCCAGGCCCGAACGCTCGGTCTGGAAGGCGATCCGCGATCCGGTGATCCGAAAGCGGCTCAGGACCTGAAAGTCGTCGGCGAGGTACTTGCGTCCGAGCAGCACACTGCGGCCGGTGCTGCGACGGCACGCGACGTAGCGTCCGCGTACGGCGCCGCCCGCCATCTCAAGGACGCTAATCGTAGGAGTGGCGAGCAGGACACGCGCGTCTCGCCGCGCGCAGCGGTCTCGGCTCATGGACGCCACGCCGGCGTCGCTGAAACCCAGCGTGGCGACGAGGCAGAAGGCGATCAACGTGATCCGAGCGTGCATGGCACCACCAACGATGCCGGGTCTTCAGAGTTCCGGTGTCACGGGCGGCTCGCTCTCGGACTGGGCGCTCGTCTCGCAAAGCGAAAGCGCGCGCGCCCAGTCCCGATGCGACGGCTGGTGCCGTCTGGTTGCGGTAGTCACACCGAGCCGACCCCGCAAGCCGGTCCCTGGGCGGACGTCGATTCGTTCGCCGGCGACGTCGGCGGGATCCCACAGCCGAACCCCTACCGGCGACGACGCGGCGGACGGCTGTGTCGCTCGCGCCACGGCGACAGTGCCCCGTCTGCCTCGATCGCAAGCCGCCTACGCGGGGTCGACTGTCTAACCGGGCGAAAACGGCGGATGGCGTTATTAGAAGCTGACGGCCACGGGCGCGTCGTGAGGCTGGTAGGAGAGCGACGGCCTTGTCCAGGGTCGGTCTCGGTGAGAGCCGCCGCGTCCAAGGCAGAACCGGCGCTCCCCACGCGGCCGCGCTGTCGCGTGTCTCGGTTGCCGTTCGCTTACGGATCCCGCTGGGGCCGTTAGCTCAAGGCGCTCTCTGCCGTCTGGGCGCGGCGAAATCCGACAGGACCGCCGTAGGGCGCGGTAACAAGAGATGCTGGTGAGACACTTCCTCGATCGCTCAGATGACCCCGCTGTCCGAGCTGTCCCGGGAGCGCGCGCTGGACCTGCTCGCTCCGATGACGGCACGTCGTCCCCGCGTTCTTCGAGCGGAGGCCCTGGGCAGCAAGTGGGCTCCGGTTACCCGGCTGCACCTGGACGTGGCGGTGTGTGGGACCGGTAGAACGGTCGTGGTGAAGACGACCAGGCAAGGCGCCGGCGACTGGGGTGTGATCGAACATCTGCGACGCGAGCGCGCGGCGCTGAACCTCCTTTCCGGGTCGGGTGTCGCACCGACGCTGCTCGCCGCCGACGACGAGTTCGAGCTCATTGTGATGTCCGACATCGCCGGGGCGAGCCTGGAGGCTGTCCTGCTCGGGGCCGACCCGGTCACCGCTACGGCTGCCGTGGTCGGCCTCGGCGACGCGCTCGGTCGCATCCACGTCGCCACCCTCGGACGCGAGAGCGAGCATCTCGAGGCGATGGCCGGGGCCGGATCGCCTCGTCGCGCCGGCGAGCGTTACGGCATGTGGACGGGAGTCGACGGCTGGGAGGACATCGAACGAGCTGCCTTCGACCTCGGCCTGCCCAGCGCACGGCGAGCGCGCCGCGACGTTGCTCATGTCTGCGAGCAGCTGGTCGCTCCGGGTCCCTTCCTTGCCCTCACCCACACCGACCCAAGCCCGCCAAACGCCATCGTCTCCGCGGCCGGGGTCGCGCTTGTGGACTACGAAGGCTCCGGCTTTCGCCACGTCGCCCTGGACGCTGCATGGCTGCATTTCCCTTTCCCCAACTACAGCGCCCACTACGCCATCATCCCCCAACACGTCATCGAGGCGGCCGATGCCGCGTACCGAGCGCGCCTGTCGAGCGCCATCCCGGAGGCGACCGACGACGACCAATACGACGCGATGCTCAGCGTCGGCCTCGCAGCAGCGCTCGTCGTGCGCGCGCAGCGCCTCAAGTTGCTCGCAAGCGAAAACCAGCAGACATACGACTCGTGGCGCCGGCGCACCCAACTGCACCAGCAAATCCAAGTGCTCGTCCAACGCTGCGCCAGCAACGGCCAGCTCTCCGAGCTCGCCGACTGGTTCGCGCAGCTCGCCCTGGCAATGGCGGAGCGATGGCCAGACGCAGGCACCCCGCCGGCACCGCTGTTTCCCGCTTTCGCTGCCGCCAACCGTGAAGAGCGCAGAACGGCGCCAGCCGCCCCATGAGCGCATAACGGGGTCTGTAGAGAGTTCGTGCGGAAAACCGGGGTAAGCGCGGCCGACGTTGCCGTAGGCGTCGCCTGAAATGCCACGGGGCGACAAGCCCCACGCGGCTCCCTTCAGGCGAAAGATGGCATGAGCCGGGCTTCTGTCCTGGCGCGTGTGTAGGGACCTCCTCAGCTCGGGCGCGCGTGGCGTGCCGGTAATCAACCGTGGAGCTTGAGGAGGCCCCAGGTGACGATCGTA
>CADCVQ010000007.1 GCA_902806175.1 uncultured Solirubrobacteraceae bacterium | reverse complement strand
GGTGGCAGTTCCGCGGCGGCGTCCGCATCTGGTCAGACCGCGCAGGGCTCCCAGTGCCGATGGGACCCGCCGGCTCGCGAGGTCACAAGCGGCATCCCGCTGGGGGACCGGCTATTGACGCCGTGGAACTCAGCGAGATGAGGTCGGCGGCTGTCAGGCGCGGGCACGGGCGCAGGCCGGCTGGCAGCAGCGCTCGCGTTCCCGATCTGATGACGGTATGGCGGGAACGCGTTTCGCCCTCGGCGGGCTACGGCGCGCTGGTCGTGTCCGACGCATCATCGCCGGAAACAGTTGGCTTTCCCTCGCCGGGGTCGGGGCCCTGGGTCGGGTGCACCGGCTGGGTCGGCACGTTGCTGCCCTCCTCAGCCGCGTCTCCGCGCTCGTCGGCGGTGGGTTCCTGCTGCTCGTCGAACATACGATCTTCTCCCGTGGTCGCTCACCAGTGTGTACCCGCTCGCCGACGCGAGATGCGCATGTGGCGCAACTTCCCGCACGTCTGAAGCCCGTTCAGGTCAACGCAGCGTGCCATGTTCGGCCCGGAGGGCGCACGGGGCGCTCCGCCTTCCGGCATTTCGGCCGGCGGGCGCGTTCCGGTAGAGGTTCGCCAGCGGGAGGGGCGATGTTGGGCCCACCCGCCGATATCGGGTTCCGCTGAGGGACCGGCTCGCGGACCCGATGCAGACTGCGCGGCGCTGTTCGTCGGTTTGGCCACGCGAGTCGTGGTCCACGGCCGCTTCACCCGCAGCGCAATCCACGCCTGCGTCCTTGTTTGAGCTCAGGCGCCGTGAGAACCTCGACGGTGTCGGCGAGTGGTTGCGAGCCGGCCTCGGGCGGGCGAGCGTGATCGGGGGCGTGCGGTTGCTAGCACCAGTTGCGCCAGTGCGTCGGCCGCGTCTGCGGGTGCAAGCGATGCGGCAGCGGTGGCCATCGCTGCCAGCTCGTCGGGGGCCGCGAGCAGTTGTCGCGTCTCCGCGACCAGTCGCGTGCCGGTGAATGCGTCGTTGTCGATGATGCGCGCGGCTCCCGCCGCTTGGAGGGTGTGAGCGATCCGGCGTTGCTCGTCGCCGCCTGTTGGGACGAGTGGAACCAGCAGCGCCGGTCGTGCGGTCGCCGCGAGCTCGTTGGTTGTGCCGGCGCCGCTGCGGCTGACGACGAGCGAGGCGATCGCGTACGCGTCGCCCATCGCATCGGCGTCGAGGAACCCCGCGAGTGCGTAGGCACCGGCTGCGCCGTGGTGGGTGGCGGCCGCCAGTTTGGCGTACGTCGTTGTCAGGCCCGGCGCCATCCCGCACTGATGGATCACGTTCGCGAAGCTCAGCAGCTGCGGGAGCGCGTCCAGTACGGCGCGGTTGAGCTTCTCGGCTCCCAGCGCTCCACCGGTGACCAAGATCGTCGGCAGGGCGGGCGCCAACGCGAACCGCTTGATCGCGCGCGACCGCGCGCCCTGCAGCACCCCGGTTCGGACCGGATTGCCAGTGACCGTCGCTTTGCGCCGCCACACCCGGCGCAGCACCTCGTAGGACAACGACGTTGACAAGGCGATGCGCGTGGCCGCCGGAGCGCACAGACGATTGGCCAGGCCAACCTGAACCGTCTGCTCGTGGATCACCACAGGAACGCGCCGCACGCGCGCGGCCCACACGACCGGCACCGCAACAAACCCGCCGGTGGCGAGCACGACCGAAGGCCGCAGACGGCCCAGCAGCGCGAAGCTTTCAATCATTCCGCGGAAGACCTGCAGGACGTCGGCCGCGTTGCGCCGCGTGAGCAGCCCGGACCATCGCCGCGCGCGTCGCAGCTTGCCGGTGGACACTGCGTGATAGCGAACGCCCGCGCCGGCGGCGACTTCGCGCTCGATGCCGGTGCTGCTGCCGATGTACTCAACCTCGACCGCCGGCTCGGCCAGCAACCGCCCAATCGCTGCAATCGCCGGCATCGCGTGCCCCCCGCTGCCCCCACCGGTGACGATCACTTTCGTCGCATGGCCCGCACCTGGCATCGCGATCACCATACGCCCGGTAACGGCTACAGAGCCGAAAGCGTGCGTCGCTGGATGACCTGCGGCGAGCGGGTCCTGCCAACGCCGAGAGAAGACTCGTGATCCGCCGCTGAACCAGACGTGCTCGCTGGGTTCGCGGTGCGCGCGGACGTCGCCTGAGACCTCGTCCCGCGATCGCGTGTTTCGAATCGGTGTCGGGCTCTGTGCAACAGCCGTGCATCTGGCGCGAAACAGACCTCCGCCTGGTTACCGGGTGACGTTCGGCAGCGGGACGCGCCGGCTCCACCACGACAGCGCACATCCGGCGTCACGCTGCGGGACCGGCTTCCGCACTGAAGCCGCGGCTCGCGGTGCGGCCTTCTTCGGACGGTAGTGGCAGTCACGGCGTCCGACCGCACGTTGGAGAGCTGGGCGTCGCGCCTCGTGATGAGATGCAGGTATGGCGCCTGGAGGCCGCATGCCTGATGCTGATCGCGAGCGGTTGGGGCAGAGCTTTGACAGCGCCAGCGACTTCTATCAGCGCGCCCGACCGGACTATCCGCCGGCGCTGATCGAGCGCATCCTCAACGTCACCGAGCTGGCGCCCGACGGTCGGGTTCTTGAGGTTGGATGCGCGACCGGAAAGGCGACGCTTCCCTTTGCACAGCGAGGGTTTCGGATCACATGCGTTGAGCCCGGCCCCGCGCTGGCGGCCGCAGCGCGCCGCAACCTTGTGGGCTTTGACGCGGTCAAGATCGAGCAGGTCCGCTTTGAGGACTGGGTACCAGGCCCCGGATCCTTCGACCTGGTCATCGCCGCCGCGTCCTGGTCATGGGTCGACCCCGACGTGCGATACCGAAAGGCGGCCGAGGTCCTCAGACCACGCGGTTACCTCGCGATCTGGGGGGCGGGGCCCGTCATCCCCTACGACGGCGATCCGTTCTTCACGGAGATCCAAGAGATCTATGACGAGATCGGCGAGGGAAGACCTCCCAACGCGCGTGTCCCGCGGCCGGGCGAGTTGTCCGAGCAGTGCACCGAGATCGAAGCGAGTGGGCTGTTTGACGTTGTTGACGTGCGGCAGTTTGACTGGCAGACCGCCCACGACGCCGAGCGGTACATCGAGCTGCTCAACACCTTCTCCGGCCACATCGCGATGCAGGACTGGCAACCCAAGCGGCTATACGCAGAGATCCGAAGGCGCCTCGGCGAACGCCCGGATGGCCAGCTTCGTTGTCACTGGGGAGCCGTGCTGCGCATCGCACAACGCTCTTGAGGGCATCGACGCGTTCGCACGCGCCGATGGCGGCTCGATGCCGTGCCGCAAGCGGTTGGTCTGTGGGATCCGCGCCGCGCCTGCGCTCTAGCGTCCGCTCGAGGATGGGCTACTACGGATCAGTCCTCGCCACTCGTCGCTTCGGTGAGTGATCGGCGGTCGCTAAGCGGCCGGCTCATCGCGACGCCGAACCAGCCCCGGCCCGCACCGGCGACCCGAAACCCGGTCCGTGTATAGAGGTGCGCTGCTGGGTTGCGGATGTGGACGTTCAGGGCCAGCGCGCTAAAGCACTTCGCCGCTTCTTCGGCCACGGCGTCGACCAGCACCGCTCCTATCCCCTTGCGCCGCTCTTCCTCGACCACCGCCATGACCAGCTCAGGTACGGGTTCGCCCTTTGCGTCGCGCAGCAGCGGCGGCTCGTGCAGGTGCCACCACGCCGCCCCAGCGGACGTCCACCGTCATCCATAGCGACGAGCGCTACGTCCGGCCCCGGCAGCAAAGCAAGGACATCTGGGGCGTCCGCAGGCGGAAGTGGGCGGTCTTCAAGCGTGCACGCCAGCCGCGCCATCTCGACTACGAAAGCGCGGTCTTGCGGTGTGGCGCGACGCAGCTGCATCAGGGTCCCACGTAACGATCAAGACGGCTCAAGCCTCGGGAGCGATGGCCAGCGGGCGAGCTCGCTCCCGGACCGCTGTCGTTCGCCGGTCGGACGCGCCCCGCGGCGCCTGATGTCCCCGCTGGGACCCGGTCTCGGATGGCGGTGAGAAGCTCGACGAGCGTGCCCATTGCAGGTGCCGGTGTTTGAGGCTGCACGCCGTCCGGCGGGCGGAGTCGCAAGTTGTGGCTCGTGCGAACGTTGTATGGCATTGTTCGTGGCGAATCGTTCGGGGGAGGATCTCTGTGCTGGGAGCTCGGTACTGCATTGGGATGGCGACCGCGCTGGCGGTCGTGTTTGGAGCGACGTCGACGGCCTTCGCCGGCGAGCTGCTCGCGACAGATGTGTCGGCCGCCGAGGCGGTTGACCGCCGCTGTGCCGAACGAAAGCTGTCTGCGGGCGCCGGCTTCGCGCAGCGGCGGGTGACGATGCCGGCTGCTGGGGCGGTCACCGCTCGGCTGAACGCCGCACGGGGGGACTGGGACGTCGCCATCTTCGATGCCGACAGCGGGCGCGTCGTCGCCGGCTCGGCGTACAGCGGCAGCGACGAGGTCGCCTCGGGCTTCGCGACTTCGGGTGAGCGGCTGGTTGTTCAGGCCTGCCGGCTGGCGGGTGACAGCGCGACGGCGCGGGTGAGCGTCGCGTCGATGGCGATCGACATCACGAACGTCGAGAAGAGTTCGCTGGTGCGCGTGTCCACGCCGACGGCCGCTCGCGAGCGCGAGCTCGTGAACCTCGGCCTCGACGTGACCGAGCACGGCGGCCCGGGCTACCTCGAGGTGGTCCTGCACGGCGCCGACGACGCCAGCAAGCTGGTCCAGCACGCCTTCATGTACACGCTTGAGGTTCCCGACCTTTCCGTGCAGGCGCGAAAGGACCGCCAGGCGGACCTCGCGTTCGCCAGCTCCACGGACGCGTCGCAGCTGCCGAGCGGGCGAACGACGTATCGGCGGCTGTACGACTACAGCGAGGACATGAAGCGTCTCGTGAACGAGCACCCCGACCTGGCGCGGCCGATCAGACTCCGCCACGCGACGTACGAGGGCCGCCCGGTCGAGGGCATCGAGATCGCGACGAACCCCGGCGCGCGCGACGGGCGCCCGGTGTTCGTGCAGATGGGCGTCCATCACGCCCGTGAGTGGCCGTCGGCCGAGCACGCGATGGAGTGGGCCTACGAGCTGATCAAGGGCTACCGCAGCGGCGACGCGCGGATCGCGCAGCTCGTCCAGAACACCCGCACGATCGTCGTGCCGGTCGTCAATCCCGACGGCTTTAACCAGTCGCGCGAGGCGGGACAGCTGTACATGCACGGCGATGGCGCCGGCACCGACCTCGACGGAAGCGGCGACATCTCCGACGAGGAGTTCATCCTCGCCGCGGCCGCCGCTCCGACGGAGTACAAGCGCAAGAACTGCCGCTTTGCGAACGACGCTCCGGGCGGCAGCTGCATCCAGCCCGACAACGGGATCGTCGGTGCGGGCGTCGACCCCAACCGCAACTACGGCGGCTTCTGGGGCGGTCCCGGCGCGAGCACGATGCCGCTAGACCAGACCTACCGTGGACCCGATGCGTTCTCGGAGCCCGAGACGAACAACGTCCGCGAGCTCATCTCGAGCCGCCACGTCACGGCCCTGATCACGAACCACACGTTCTCGAACCTCGTCCTGCGCCCGCCGGGCATCGCGGTTCAAGGCGAAACTCCGGACGAGCCGCTCTACAAGGCGCTCGGCGACGCGATGGCGAGCCACAACGGCTACGCCAGCCAGTTCAGCTACCAGCTGTACGACACGACCGGGACGACCGAGGACTGGTCGTACTACGCCACCGGCGGGTTCGGCTTCACGTTCGAGATCGGTGACCTCGGGTTCCACCCCCCGTTCGCCGAGACGATCGCGGAATACCGCGGCACCACCGAGGACGTGCCCCAAGGCGGTGGCGGCAACCGCGCCGCGTACCTGCTCATCCAGGAAGCGGCGGCCGATGCGAGCAAGCACTCCATCGTTGCGGGACAGGCGCCGGAGGGCGCCGTGCTTCGCCTCAAGAAGACGTTCCAGACGCCGACGTCGCAAAAGAACGCCGATGGAAGCCCGCGTACGTTTGAGGACACGCTGGACACGACGATGCAGGTGACGGGCACCAAGGGCGCCTTCGAGTGGCACGTCAACCCGTCGACGAGGCCGCTCGTGGTGAAGGCGAGCGGACGCGAGGCGACCGGCGAGCCGAGCTCGCCGCAGGCGTTCAAGTCCAGGGGCGGCACGACACCGTGCGCCAACTACGACACGCCGCCGCCCGGCTGCTATGAGGACCACACGATCATGGTGCCCGGCGGTACCGGCGTCGACAACGCCAAGGCGACGGTCCGCATCGAGTGGCTCACGCCGACCAGCGATTGGGACCTGAAGGTCTACCGTGCCGACGCCAACGGCAACGCAACGGGAGATCCGGTGGCCGTGTCCGGGCAGGGCACGACGAACTTCGAGCAAGCGGTGCTCGGGCCCGACCCTGCGCCCGGAGACTACGTCGTGCGCGCGATCAACTGGGCCGCGGTCGAGCCCTGGAGCGGCACGGTCACCTTCGCCGGACCTGACCCGCACCAGCCCGCGCTCAAGGAGGCGTGGACGCTGACCTGCGAGAGCTCCAATGGCACGGTGCACTCGGCACGGCAGCTCGTCGTCGATCGCGGCCAGCGGGTATCGCTCGACCTCCGAAAGGAATGCCGCGCGAAGCGGTACTAGCCAGCCACGCGACGCTCACTCGCGACGGCGGCGGTGCTCTGAGCCGGTCTCGAGGACTCGAGGACGCTGATGAGAGCGGCGCGCCTTTGGGTCGCGCCGCTTCGTAGCCCCCGTCCTCGAGACGTCGCCGTAGCTGCTACCCACAGCGGCGTAGCATCCCGGTAGAGGTTCGGCAGTGGGACGCGCCGGGCGAATAGCCCCTGATTGCACTTCGCCCTCGACGTCCCGCTGGAGGACCGGCCGCGCACGTCAGCGGCGGAGCCTGCGTCGCGCGCGTCCGGCCGGTCAAGCTGCCGCGGCTCGAACGCGGGATGATCTGCGAGGCTGCGATCAGCAACGGTAGTGTCTGCGTCGGTGGAGACGGCGAGCGTCCGCGAGTGGTTCGACGCGTATCTGCGCGTTTTTGCAGCCTGTGGCCGAGGCGAGTCCGACGACCTTTCGGTGCTTCTGCAGTACTACGGGGTGCCGCTCCTCCTCAGTACAGATCAGGCCGTCCTTGCGCTAACGACCAGCGACGAAGTTCTCGGTGCCGCGCGGCAGCAGATCGAAGGGATGCGCGCCGCGGACTACGAGCGCAGCGAGACCCTCGACTCCGAGATCGTCGCGCTCAATGCGACCAGCGCTCTGCACACCGCGACATTCTCACGACGGCGCAAGAACGCCAGCGAGATCGGACGCCTGCGGGCGACGTATCTCATTACTGATGGCGCGAGCGGTCGCCGAATCTCCGCCCTCGTCGTGCACACCGGCTGACGCTCGCGCGCCCGTACCGATAGGGGACCGGCTTGCCGGCGCACCGGCTGAGCTCGTGAAAGCGATGCTCACGCGCGAAGCGGACTTCGGTCTGACCGGCAGCCGGCGGTGCACGCTTGTCATGCTCGGCCTACCCTTTCTCGTGCTCTCCGCGACGAGGATGCCAAGGGCAGGGTGACGTACCTCAGCGGGCGCCAGGATGATCATGGGATGACTGCACTGCAGACACGATGGAGTGAGGACGGCTGGGACGCGGACGTGCGCATCGGGGTGCTGACGCCACACGCGGATGTCGGGCCGGAGTCCGAGCTGCGGGCGATGGCGCCTGCCGTCGTGGGCGTTCACTCGGCGCGCGTGGCGTTCGGCGCGATGACCGCTGGCGGCGGCATGGACCCGGCAATCCCGTTGGCGCCTGTGCGGGCGTTCGCCGAGCCGCCGTACGTCGACGATGCGGCCGAGCTGCTCGCGGCGGCGCCGCTGCAGGCGATCGCGTTCGCGTTCACCAGCTCGGCCTATGTGATCGGCAGCGATGGCGAGGCGCAGATGATCGCGCGGCTGCAGCAGCGCACGCGCGGTATCCCGGTCGTCGCGACCTGCGCCGCGATTCTCGAGGGGCTGGCGGTGTTGGAAGCCGGGCGTATCGCGCTCGTCGATCCGCCCTGGTTTGACGCCGAGTTGAACGCTCTCGGACGCCGCTACTACGAATCGGCCGGCGTCGAGGTCGTCCATGCCGCGCCGTCTGGGCTACCGAGCGAGCAGACCGCCATCACGCCCGCCGCGCTGTACGGGTGGGTTTGCGAGCACGCGCCGGACACCGCGGATGCGATCGTCGTCGGCGGCAACGGCTTTCGCGCCGCCGGCGTCATCGCTGCGCTCGAAAGTGAGCTTGGTGTGCCCGTGCTGACTGCCAACCAAGCGCTGTTCTGGGCCGCGCTGCGCGCGGCCGGATACGACGCGAGCACGGTCGTCGGCTTTGGGCGCCTGTTTGCTTGTCGCGGGTAGCTTCTCGTCCCGCGCAACGCAGACCGGGCGCCAGCGTCGCGTTCGCCTTCGGCTGTTGAGACGGCTTGGGATCGCCCGCGCGTACGCGCGAGTTGCTGTCCCGGTAGAGAACGGCTTCGGACGTCGATGTCGGGCTCGATCGAGCTGGCTGCTTCCGGCGGCTGCTCGTCAGACTGAGGTCATGACGACGACCTGGGACGGCGTTGCGGTCAGCTCCGATCCGCCTGCCGGTGCCGCGGTAGTCGTCTATCGCCGCGCCGGTCGCGAAGTCGAATACCTGCTGTTACACCGTGCTCATTCCGGGCCACGATTCGAAGGCGACTGGGCCTGGACGCCCCCAAGCGGAGCGCGCCAGCCGGGCGAAGACATCGTCGAGTGTGCTCGACGGGAGCTACTCGAGGAAACCGGCCTGTGCCTGAAGCTCACGCGAACGAATGTCGGCGATGCGAACTGGGTCGTGTTCACAGCAGAGGCTTCCGCGGACGCCAAGATCACGCTCAATGAGGAGCACGACCGATATGACTGGCTAATGCTCGACGAGGCCCTGTCGCGGACTGCCCCCTCACGACCACAGAGGTTCTTGCGAAGCGCGTCTCACGAGATTGCCTTTTAGATGGCCGACCTCCGGTGCTCTCGTGTCCGACAGGTAGGCTCGTCGGCAAAGGCGGCGGGCCAGCGGCGCGCTGACAGAGCGCCCGTTGAACTCAGATGCGGTGGCCGCGGGCGTCGTGCTAGCCGTTCGGCTGCCGAACGCGGCGGCTCCTCCTCGGTGACCCACCGCCGCTGAGGCGCCGCGAGCCGCTGCGCCATCTCTCGGTCTTACATCGCCGGGAGTGATCCCGGCCGTGGCGTCCAGCCGATTAACGAGGTGTGGGCTTCCGGCGCGCCGGCACGGGGAACATCGGCCGGCGCGCCTGGAGCCCCGGCGCCGCGTCCCGCTGATGGACCGGCTACCGGCTTCACGCCGAGCTCGATGAGACTGCTCCCTGCACGGCAAACGGAGCAGTCGCGGGGGTGGCCAATCAGCGCCTACCGGTAGACGTTCGGATGGGGACCGGCTATCGGCCGCGCCGCTTGGACGAGAGTGTCGCAAGCAGGCGAAAGCAGAAGCGTTTGTCGGGACCGGCCGTCAGCGTGGAGGGGCAACTTCGACGAGGGGATCTGAGTGCTGGTGGACGATCCTCCACTGCCCTTGCTCCTCGCGCGCCACGTGCGTCACTCGTCGCTCGCGGACGACCGTCGCCCCGTCTGCGTCCAGGCTCTCGACCCGCTCCAGGTGCACGATGTATCCGAAGTCCGCGCCTGCCGCATCAGCGAGAACCTCGAAGCGCGTGTACCGACCCTCGCGATATTGGGCCGCGGCCCAATCAAGACGCGACGCGATCTCAGCGCCTCCACGGACGACTCCGCCAAACGCACCGAAGACCGTGCAGTCGCTGCCGCGCGACCAGCAGCTCTTGTAGGGCTCGGCGTCCCCGCTGACGAAAGCGCTGACGGACGCGCGGACTTGATCGTGAAACAACGCCCAGGAGGACATGTGCGGAGCGTCGCGCACAGCGCAGCAGGCGTCAACGCCGCATCGAGCCAAAAGCAGCAGCGCCGGCTGCCGTCAGCGGCGCCCCGTTGAACGTTCGGTTGTGGGACACGAATCGCGGTCGCGTTACGCGGCGTCTCCCGTCGGTGAAGGACCGGCCTGCGACTCAGCGTCCGCGACTCTGGCGGCGGTTGATCAACCAGGCGACTGCGGCGCCTGCAGCGACGCCCAACAACGAGACGATCCCGAGGCGAAGATATGGGTCGTCAACCTCCAAGAGGTTCAACGCCACACGCGTTGTCAAGAACACCACGGCGGCCGCGAGGCCGGCAAGGATCGCGGTGTTGACCCGCATCGCGCGAGACTACAACCAAGGACGGTCGCGCGCCCGTTACTCGCCGTCTCGGGTTGCGGCTTCGCTAGAAGAGCGTCCCTTTCGTCCGCAACGCTTCGGCCGTGCAGCGGATCGAAGTCAGCGTTCCGGGTGCCATCGTGGGAAGAGCACTCCGCTCGCTAGCGCCCCCCGAGGCGTCAGTGCGAACATGTGTTCGTGACAAGTCAAGGGCACCCGTACGCGCGGTTCCGGCGCGCACTGACGACGTCGAACCTATCGGTCGTCGAGGCCGCCGCCGCCGAGCTGCCCTACGTTCGGCTCGAGGACGCGCTCGCCATCCTCGCCCTGCTCGCCGAGCGGGGCGACCCGCGCTTTGAGCGTGCGGCCGCGCGCTGGGTTGGGCGGTTGCTCACCGAGACGCCGGCTGATCTCGGCGACGCGCGCTTCGCGCTGGCGCTCGTGGAGCGCCTGCCCGACTGTCGCGACGCGCTTCTGGAGCTTGCGCGCCGCCGGTGATGCGGCGCTGCGTTAGTGCGCGGGGCGGTCCGTCTTTCGGCGTCAGCCCGCGGGCGGGTCGGGGTCGTTGCCGTAGCTGCGCCGCTTGCCGATCGTGCCGTCGGCGCGGTGGCGGATGTGCTCGGTCTTCCGGCGCGCGGCTGACGCGCGGCCGGCCTTCTCTGCCTCGGCCTTCGTCGAAGCACTCCCGAAGTGGCGCGAGGCGCCCTCGGTGATGTTCGCCCAGCCGCTCTCCGTTTTGCGGTGTGGATCGCTGGCTTGCTCGGCATGTGTGTCGCTCCGGTCTCTGCACCCGGCTCGTCGCGAGCGCGTCGCTCGCTGCGTGAGGTACCCGCGCGACGTGCCAGACGTGCGTCGCGCAGCGCAACGACGCTTGCTCTGTACAGACACGCCCGAGCTCGAACGGTCTGCTCACAAACGGCAGCGACGAAGCATGACCTCGCTTTGCCGTCCCGCCCGATGAAGCGACATCGCCGCCAGAGTCCGTGGCAAGAGACGCCGTCCACGGACGGACGGGCGCCCCGGGACCGCTCTCGCTGTCCCAGTCGCCGTTCGTCAGCGGAATAGGCTATCCACGAGTCACGCTCGACCGGCCGACGCGGATGCGCTTCGGCCCGCACGAGCAGGACGCTGCGGTCAAGCTGTGCGTATGGACCGGATCGTCTCTCGCACAGCGACACCTGACGAGTACGCCGACCTCCGACGA
>CADCVQ010000006.1 GCA_902806175.1 uncultured Solirubrobacteraceae bacterium | reverse complement strand
ACGGCGGGAGCCTCCCGCTCGGGCTCGGGCTCGGGCTCCGGCTCGGGCTCGGGCTCGGGCTCGGGCGCGGGCACCGGCACCGGCGCGATCGGCGTCAGCCGCCGCGTGCGCTCGATCTGCTCGGGCGGCGCCAGCGCCTCCTCGATCTCGCCGACGAGCTCGGCGGCCGGCGCCTGCCGCGCGGCCGGCTGCTTCGCCAGGGCATCGGAGAGGACCTTGTCGATCGCCGGCGGCAGGCCGGGCGCCGCCTCGCTGGCGGGCAGCGGCTGGGCCTCGGCGTGCTGGCGCACCTGCGCCGACGGCGGGCCGCCGGCGAACGGGCGCGTGCCGGTCAGCAGCTCGTAGGCGACGACGGCGAAGGCGTAGCGGTCGCTGGCCGGCGTCGCGGGCTGGCCGAGCGCCTGCTCGGGCGACAGGTAGGCGGCGGTGCCGAGCACCTGGCCGGTCTGCGTCATGTGCGTGTCGTCGGCGAGGCGGGCGATCCCGAAGTCGGCCACGGCGAGGCGCGCCTGGCCGTCGAGCAGCAGGTTGGCCGGCTTGACGTCGCGGTGCACGATCCCGGAGGTGTGGGCGTGATCGAGGCCGCTTGCGGCCTCGCGCAGCCAGCGCAGCGCGGAGTCGCGCGGCACACGGGTGCCGCTGCTGTTCGCAGCGCGCAGCTGGTCGGCGATCGTGCCGCCGCTGAAGTACTCCATGACGATGAACGCGTCCTCGCCGTGCTCGCCGATGTCGTAGATCGTGGCGATGTGCGGGTGGTCGGAGGCGCGCGCAGCGGTACGCGCCTCGCGCGCGAAGCGGGCGCGCGCGCCGACGTCGGCGGCGTACTGGGCACCGAGCACCTTGACCGCGACGACCCGCCCGAGCAGAAGGTCCTCGACCTCCCAGACCGACGCCATCCCGCCGCTGGCGATGTGGCGTGTCACGCGGTAGCGCTCTGGCAGCTGGATATGTGAGGCCAGAGGCATCGGGCCTGATGAAGATACCCGTCTCACCCCGCTGTCCAACCACGACCGATATGCGGAGGATCGGTAGCGCTACACTGCTGCGCGCAATGGCCAAGGTCTGTCACAGCTGCGCAAAGAAGCCGGCCTTCGGCCAGAGCCGCAGCCACTCCATGCGCGCCACGAAACGCCGCTTCAACCCGAACCTCCAGAAGGTGCGCATCCTGATCGGCGCCGCGCCGCGCCGCGTGTACGTCTGCACGCGCTGCCTGAAGGCCGGGAAGGTCCAGAAGGCCGTCTAGTACCGCTCGTCGCCTTCGCAGGCGACGCTCGGCGATACCCCCACCTGCGCCTTGGACCCAAGCCTCGTTCGCTTCCGGGCCGTTGTCGAAGGCGCGCTCGCGCACCTGGACTCGCGCCGCCAGGAGATCAACGACCTCAACGTCTTTCCGGTCGCCGACGGCGACACCGGCGACAACATGGCGCTCACGCTGCGCGCGGTGCTCGTCGAGCTGGACCGCCTCGGGGCCGATACCCGCTCGCCTGGCGGCTCGCAGGGCACAGGCGAGCAGCGCCTGATCGACGAGATCGGCCGCGACGAGATCGTCGAGTCCGTCGCCCGCGCAGCACTGCTCGGCGCGCGCGGCAACAGCGGGGTGATCCTCTCCCAGCTCATCCGCGGTGCCGCCGAGGAGCTCATCAGCCGCCCCGGCGAGCTCGTCGACCCGGTTCTCGTCGGCGCCGCGATGGCACGCGGGGCGCAACGCGCCTACAGCTCCGTCCGCGCGCCCGCCGAGGGCACGATCCTCACCGTGATGCGCGAGATGGCGACCTGCGTCGCAACCGAGATCGCGCACATGGGCGACACGCGGCTGGGGTCCGAGGGCGACCCGGCGGTCCAGAACGCGCTCATCGCCGACGTGCTCGAGCGGGCCCTGCGCGCCGGCGAGGAGGCTGTGCGCCGCGGGCCCGAGCAGCTGGCGGTCCTGCGCGAGAGCGGCGTCGTCGACGCCGGCGGGCACGCGCTGACCGTGATCATCGCGGGCGTCATCGCGGCGCTGCGCGGCAGCGAGGCGCCCGCCGTCGCCCGCCAGGCGCCGCCGGCGCAGATCAGCCAGCCGCAGCACAGCTCCGAGACGTACCGCTACTGCACGAACTTCGCCGTCACCGGCCGCAAGCTCGATCCGGGGCGCTGGACCGGCCCGCTCGAGGCGATCGGCGACTCGGTCCTCGTCGTCGGCGACGCCGCGACGCTGAAGGTCCACGTCCACACCGACGAGCCCGCCGCCGCGACGGGGCTGTTCGACGGCGCCGGCGAGGTGTCGCACCTCGACATCGCCGACATGCACGCCCAGGTGCGCGAGCGCGAGGCGCGGTTGGCGACGCAGTGCTGCGGCGCGCTGGCGGTCGTCGCCGGCGCCGGGATGAGAGCCCTGTTTCAGTCGCTGGGAGTCGCCGTGCTCGACGGCGGGCCGACGCTCAATCCGTCGACCTACGAGCTGCTTGCGGGGATCCACGACGTCCGCGCCACCGAGGTCGTCGTGCTGCCCAACTCGCCGAACGTCGTGATGGCGGCCGAGCACGCGGCAGGGCTCTCGGAGAAGGTCGTGCAGGTCTGCGCGGCGCGCTCGCAACAGGCCGGCCTCGTGGCGGCGCTGGCGCTGGATCCGGCGCGCTCGGCGGCGCAGAACGTCGCCGCGTTCGACGCGGCGCTGGCGCGGCTGCGCACCGGCGCGGTCGCGCCCGCCGCGCGCGACGACGGCGATGGGCGTTTCGCGATCGGCGACGCCGTCGGCTTCGTCGACGACGCGGTCGTCGCCTGGGGCGAGCCGGGCCCGACGCTCGCCGCCGTGCTCGGGCGGCTCGGCGGGGACGCCGAGCTGCTGACCTGCATCGCCGGCGACGGCGCCCCGCTGGACGAGGCCGGCGTGCGCGCGCTGGTGCCGCACGGCATCGAGCTCGAGTGCGAGGTCGGCGGACAGCCGGCGTACTGGTGGCTGCTCTCCGCGGAGTAGGGGCTCTGGCCGCCGCGCCGATCATCATGGGCGTGTGCCGACCGCCTTCGCGACCTCGCAGAAGCTCGCCCGCGAGGAGCTGCTCGCGGCTTCGTTGCGCTGGCCGCGGCCGGCGGAGCTGGAGCTCGAGCTGAAGGTCACGCCGCAGAAGGCCGCCGACGCCGCCCACCAGCTCGGCCTGCACACGATCGGCGACCTGCTCGAGCATCTGCCGCGCGACCGGCGCGAGGCCCGCACGATCGCGGCGCTGACGCCGCAGGAGAGCGCGACGGTCGTCGTCGAGGTGCGCTCGATCTCCAGCCGCCCGGTGCGCCGCCGCGGGATGAAGCCGCTCGTCGAGGCGACCGTCGCCGACGAGAGCGGGATCATGAAGGCGACGTTCTTCAACCAGCCGTGGCTGCAGCGCAAGTACCCGGCCGGGACGCGCCTGGTGCTGCACGGCAAGTACGCCGCGCGCAACGCGTTCGCCGTCACGAGCCACGCTCCCACCGATGAGCAGACCGGTGGCGAGGGTGAGGTGGCGCACTATCCGGCGAGCGAGGGGCTCTCGTCGACGCAGATCCTCGCGCTCGTGCGCCAGCACCTGCCCGCCGCCGAGCACGTCGTCGAACCGCTGCCCGCGCGCTTGCGGGCGCGCGCCCGGCTGCCCGATCGCCAGGCGGCGATCGTCGCCGCGCACACAGCAGATCTCGAGGGCGGCCGCCGCCGGCTGGCGTTCGACGAGCTGCTGCTCGCGCAGCTCTCGCTGCTGCGCCGCCGCGCCCAGCGCCGCGCGGCCGGTTCGGCGCCGGTGCTCGACGGGCCGCCGGGGCTGTCGCGCCGCTGGCGCGAGGAGCTGCTGCCGTTCTCGCTGACCGGCGACCAGCTCAGGGCGATCGCCGACCTCGACGCGGAGCTCGCCCAGCCGCGCCCGATGCAGCGCCTGCTGATGGGCGAGGTCGGCTCGGGCAAGACCGTCGTCGCGCTGCACGCGATGCTGCGCGCCGTCGAGCACGACATGCAGGCGGTCTTCATGGCGCCGACCGAGACGCTCGCCGAGCAGCACTTCGCGACCCTGCAGGCGCTCATGCCCGGCGAGTCGGTGCGTGCGGCGCTGCTGACCGGCTCGACCCCCGCCGCGCGGCGCACGGACATCCTCGGCAAGCTCGCGACCGGCGAGCTGTCGTTCGTCGTCGGCACGCACGCGCTCGTCGAGCCCGACGTGCACTTCGATCGCCTCGCGGTCGTCGTCGTCGACGAGCAGCACCGCTTCGGCGTGCGTCAGCGCGCCGCGCTGGATGCCAAGGCAGCCGGCGGCCTCGTCCCGCACGTCCTGCACATGACCGCGACGCCGATCCCGCGCACGATGGCGCTGCTGCGCTACGGCGACCTCGACATCACGACGCTGCGCGAGCTGCCTCGCGGCCGGCGTCCGGTGACGACCTACGTCGCGTCGACCGACGCCGAGCGCGCCCGCGCCTACGAGCGCATCCGCGAGGAGCTCGACGCGGGGCGCCAGGCGTTCGTCGTCTGCCCGCTCGTCGAGGAGTCCGAGGCGCTGCAGGCGCGCGCGGCGACCGCCGAGTACGAGCGCCTGCGCGGCGGCGAGCTGAAGGACTACCGCGTCGCGCTGCTGCACGGCCAGATGCGCTCCAAGGACAAGCAGGCCGCGATGCTCGAGTTCGCCGCCGGCGGTGCCGACGTGCTCGTCGCGACGACGGTGATCGAGGTCGGCATCGACGTTCCCAACGCGACGGTGATGCTCGTCGAGGGCGCCGAGCGCTACGGGATCAGCCAGCTGCACCAGCTGCGCGGCCGCGTCGGCCGCGGCGAGCACGCCTCGGTCTGCCTGCTGTTCGGGCCGAAGCTGTCCGCGCGCCTGCGCGCGCTGGCCGAGCACGCAGACGGCTTCGAGCTCGCGCGGATCGACCTCGAGCTGCGCGGCGAGGGCGAGCTGGCGGGGACGCGCCAGTCGGGCCTCGCGCAGTTCAGGGTGGCCCGGCTGCCGCAGGACGAAGCGCTCGCCGAGGCGGCGAAGGCCTGCGCGGAGGGGCTGCTCGACGTCGATCCGCAGCTCAGCCTGCCCGAGCACGCGCTGCTCGGCGACGCGCTGGCCCAGGCCTACGGCGCGGCGGAGCCGGCGCCGCTGCCGGCCTGACGGCGCCCCTGCAGGACGGTAGATTCGTGAGGCCATGACGGCCGACGAGCACTCGCAGCTGCGCGCCTCGGACGCCGAGCGCGACTGGGCGGTTGGCATCGTTCGCGAGGCGGCCGCCGAGGGGCGGCTGGCGCTCGACGAGCTGAGCGATCGCGTCGAGCGCGCGCTCGGCGCGACCACGCGCGGTGAACTCGAGCTCGTCGTGCGAGACCTGCCCGCTGCGTCGCCCGGCGCCCCCCAGCTCATGCCGACGGTCGGCCAGGCCGTCGTCTTCGGCGACGTGCGAGTGCGCGCTCGCCGGCCCGCTGAGCGGCTGATCCCGCGCCTGCGCCGCGGCGACACGCGCGGCTGAGTCGTGCGGGTCGTCGCGGGCACGCACCGCGGGCGGCGTCTCGTCGCTCCGCGCGGCGACGCGACGCGGCCGACGGGCGACCGCGTGCGCGAGGCGCTCTTCAGCGTGCTGGGGCCGTCGGTGCAGGGCGCGCGCGTGCTCGATCTCTTCGCCGGCTCGGGTGCGCTGGGCATCGAGGCGCTCTCGCGCGGCGCCGCGAGCGCTGTCTTCGTCGATCGCGCGCCGCGTGCGATCGACGCCGTCCGCGCGAACCTCGCGGCGCTCGGAATCGACGCCGACGTGCGCCGGATGGAGGCGCGCTCGTGGCTGCGCACGGCGTCCACGCGTGCGGATGCATACGATCTGGTCTTCCTCGACCCCCCGTACCGGCGCGCCGGCGAACTGGGACGGGAGCTCTCGCAGGGCTTGGCCGCGGTGCTCGCAGCCGGCGCCCGCGTCGTCACCGAGAGCGACCGCCGCGATCCGCTGGAGCTCGAACTGCCGCTCGCCGACGAGCGTCGCTACGGCGACACCGTCATCCGCATCCATGACACCTGAACACCGCATAGCCGTCTGCCCGGGCTCCTATGACCCGATCACGAACGGCCACCTCGACGTCATCGGGCGCGCGGCGCACCTCTTCGACGAGGTCATCGTCGGCGTCGTCAACCTGCCCCAGCGCAAGGGCAAGACGCTGTTCGGCGTCGAGGAGCGGCTGGCCTTCATCGCCGACGCCACGGCGCACTGGGAGACGGTCCGCGCCGAGCCGTTCTCGAACCTCGTCGTCGAGTTCGCGCGCGACAACGGGGCCCGCTCGATCGTCAAGGGGCTGCGCGCGATCTCCGACTTCGAGTACGAGTTCGAGATGCACCAGCTCAACCGATTGCAGGCTCCAGACATCGACACGCTCTACCTCATGGCCAGCCCCCAGTACAGTTTCCTCAGTTCCAGCGGGATCAAGGAGCTCGCAACCTTCGGTGGAAACATCGAAGAGCTCGTCCCGGATCGGGTGGCGGCGCGCTTGAAGGAAGAGCTCGGCCGCTAGCGAACAGAAGGATTGCTATGGACGTCCTCGTACTCATCGACAAGCTCGACGACCTGGTGCACAACGCCAAGCTCGTCCCGATGACCGGTCAGGTTCGCGTCGACAAGGACGAGATCTACGACATCCTCGACCAGATGCGCGCCACGATCCCGGAGGAGATCAAGCAGGCGCGCTGGATCGTCAAGGAGCGTCAGGAGATGCTCGCCGAGGCCAAGCGCGAGGCCGAGCGGATCGTCAAGGAGGCGCGCGAGCGCCAGGACCAGCTCGTCGGCGAGGAAGAGGTCACCAAGCAGGCCCAGCGCGCCGCCGAGGACATCATCGAGGACGCCCGCGCCCGCGAGCGCGAGATCCGCCTCGGCGCCGAGGACTACGCCGACGAGATCCTCAACACGCTCGAGGTCAACCTCTCGAAGTTCATCGCCGCCGTCCAGCGCGGCCGCGAGCGCCTGCAGGGCAAGGACGAGCCCGCCGAAGTCCGCTGACGCGCGCCGCCGTCGGCGGGGAGTCGCTGCCTGCGCCCGCGTGGCGCTCGTCTGCACGCTGTGCCGCGCACCGACGGCCTGACCGGGGAAGGCGCGCGCTTCCAGACGTCGCGCGGCTGCGGCTCAACTTCCGCAAGAGCCGGAGGACCGGAAGCACCTATTCCGGCTTACGGCGCAAGCTGAAGCACGTCCGAGCGCTACTTCACCTTGGGCTCACCACGTCACACGCCGCTGGAACCCCGATCCGTCGCAGCCACCGGATCCCCGCGATCGTCGCCCGTTTGACTATCGCGCCTACGTCCCCGACGAGATCGCGCAGGCGATCCTGGCGAACATCGCGGCGATGGAGCACGCGATCACCGTGACCTCGGCCGAGCCGTCGATCACCGTGGCGCGCCTGCTCGACGTGCACCGCGTGCTCATGCCTACGTCCGCGGCCTGACCGCCTACCGCGACGACCGCGTCCAGGACTGGTACTTCGACTTCGCGCTCACCGTCATCAAGGCCTGCCGGGCGGCCCGCCACCTGGCCGGCAGATCGACGAACTCGAGGAGCGATGGATGGCGCAGGCCGGCCACCCGCGCCGCGGCAGCGCTGCCCGCCGGCTCATCGCCCTGCTGCCGGGACAGCCGATCCTGCGCGTCAGCGCGGTCGTGGCGCTGATCGGAGCGAGCGTCACGGCCGCGCACAACGCCGTCAACGAGCTCGAGCGCGCGGGCGTGCTCAAGCAGGTCACCGTCGGCCGGCGCAACCGCGCATGGGAGGCGGTCGGGCTGCTGGCGCTCGTCGACGAGTTCGAGCGCCGTCTCGCCAGGCCCGAGCCCGGCCCCGACAGGCCGGCGCGGCCGGCGCCGTTTCTCAACTGATGCCGTCGCGCTCGGGCTTGTGGACGGTCAGCGCGACGAGCCGCGACACGACGATCGCCAGGTACGCCAGCCCCGCGAGCTGCTCGATCATCACGATGCTGCGGGCGTTGGCCTCGACGGGTACGACATCGCTCAGGCCGGTGCTCGACAGCGTCGTGAAGCTCAGAAACAGCAGCTCCATCCAGCTGCGCTGCCCCTCCGGGTCCATCGCCGCGGTGAAGCTGCCGGGATAGATCGCCTGGCAGACGACGTACGTGTAGGCGAACGCCCAGGCGACGAGCGTGAACGTCGCCCCGACGGCGAAGAGCTCGTCGCGCGTGATCACGCGGTCGGCGAGCATGTAGGCGACCATCGCGCCGGCCGCGTAGAAGTACAGGACCGCCTCGAGCGCCGAGGAATAGGGCAGCAGGTCCTCGCTGCCGGTGACGGCCTGGACGAGCAGCAGGACGGTCGCCGGGATGCCCAGCGTGATCGCGACCCAGTTGAGCCCCGGCGTGCTGCGCACGGCGAGCACGACGAGGCCGAGGATCGCGATCCCGAAGACGCTGAAGAGCGCGCGGCCGACGGCGCTGCCCTCCATGAAGGGGTACAGCAGCACCCCGAGCAGCTGGCCGGCCAGCAGCAGCGCTGAAGGCTCGCGCCTGGCGGAGAACACGCGCGCAACCTAACCGCCGTCCCGGTCGGCACCGGCGCACTGTCCTTAGCGGATCTGGAAGCCCTCGCAGCCCTGCGGCGCAGCCTCGTCGACGCGCAGCTCGTCGACGTCGGCGTGGCGCGGGCCCTCGCGCGCCCAGCGCACGAGCTCGGCGACGGCGTCGGGCGCGCCCTCGGCGTGCGTCTCGACGCTGCCGTCGGGACAGTTGCGCACCCAGCCCGTGACGCCGAGCCGCTGCGCCTCGCGGCGCGTGCTGTCGCGAAAGAACACGCCCTGCACGCGCCCGCGCGCGACGATCCTGCGCGCGGCGAGCTCGCTCATGCGGCGCGCCGCGTCAGCAGGCCCGGCAGCTGGGCCATGTCGTGGAACGGCTCGCCGCCCGCGGCGGCCAGGGCGCCCGCGTCGGCGTCGCGGGCGAAGGCGAGCGCGCGCATGCCCGCCGCGCGCGCCGCCTGCACGCCGGGGACGCTGTCCTCGACCACCGCAGTCCGGGCGGGGTCGAAGCCCATCGCGCGTGCCGCGTGCAGGAACAGGTCCGGCGCGGGCTTGCCGTGCTCGACCTCCGTCGCGCTGAAGATCCGCCCCTCGAAGCGCTCCCAGAGGCCGGTCTGGCGCAGGGTCACCGCCATCTTGTGGTGCGGCCCGCTGGACGCCACGCAGCACGGCAGCGAGATCCGCTCCAGCGCAGCGACGATGCCCGCCACCGGTTGCAGCTCGCGCAGGAAGCGCTCCTTGACCGCAGCGTCGTAGCGATCGTCGATGCCGTCGCGGAGCGGCGCGCCGTGGCGCCTCGTCGCGAGCTCCATGACCGACTTCATCGAGCGCCCGCGGTAGTCGCGCAGGCAGTCCTCGAGTGTCGTCGGCAGCCCGGCCTGCGTCAGCAGCCCGGCGAGCACGGTGTTGGAGATCAGCTCGGTGTCGACGAGGACGCCGTCGCAGTCGAAGATCACGGCATCGATCACATGTCGAGGCTAGTGGCCTCCCCGTAGTCCACCACGCCGGCCGTGTCGCACACGCAGCGGCGGTCGTGGAGAAGATCGACGCGGCGGGCGGTATCGCAGTTGCCATCCAGGCCGATCTGGGCGAGGAGGCGGAGGTGACCGCGCTGTCGATCGGGTCCGCGACGCCCTACGGCGGGATCGACGTGATCGTCCACACCGCCGGGATCGTGCTGTTGTCCCTGCTGGTCGATCTCAGCTTCGACGACTTCGACCGCATGCGCCGCACCAACGTGCGAGGAGCGTTCCTCGTCACCTAGCAAGCCGCCCGGCGTCTGCGCAGCGGCGGGGCAGGCGCTCGAGCCGTCCGGCGCCGCGCGCGGCCCCGACCGATGACGCGTGCGCTGCGTCTTCGCCCGAGAGAGGACTACAGGCTCCGTATCTCGTCGACGGCGTCAATCGCCGTGGTGAGATCCGAGCGCAAGAACCTCCTGGAAGGCTTCGCGAGTCTCAGCGACGAGCGAGCGCGGCTCGTTTCCCCGGCGGGCCTTAGCGATCTGATAGCAGGCGAGTGCGACTTGTGAGGCGAACAGCGCGGTTCGCTCGTCGGCGCCTCTTCTGGTGAGAATCTTAGAGAGGAGGTTGGCAAGGTCCTGCATCTTCACTGCGTCGCGCGCACGAAGTTCGGCGTTCTGAGCGATGAAGGCGTAGTGGCGAGTGTACGAATCGGGGTCCTTGGTGACTTGAGCGCACAGCGCCAGGACGACGTCGCGGAGTTGCGCGATGGCCTCCGCTGGGCCGGAGGGCACTGATGCGGCCGACTGCTCGTGCGCGGAAGCGATCGTGGCTACGAGCTCGTGCTGGCGCGCGAAGACCACTTCCTGCTTGTCGCCGAAGTGGCGGAAGAACGTCGTGCGCCCGACCTCGGCCCGGTCGGCTATGTCCGCGACGGACACGGCGTCGAAGCCGCGCTCGGCGAACAGCTCCTCGGCCGCGCGCACGACGCGCTCCCGGGCTTGCAGCCGCTTGCGCTCGACCAACGGAAGTCTCATGGCATCGGTCATCCCGTGGAGGTTAGCCAAATGGAACTGGACGTGCTACGGTACTAAGTACCACCAAGAACGGAGTATCGTCATGTCGACGCCCGCGACCCTGGCCACGAAGACGATCGTCATGACGGGCGCCACCCGCGGTCTCGGGAGACTGGCTGCGATCAATCTGTTGCACGACAACCCAGATCTTCACCTCGTCGTCGTCGCGCGCTCCAACGGCACGGCCGTCGCCGAGGAGCTTCGCGAGGCCAGCGGCAATCCCCACGTGACGACCGTGACCGGGGACCTCGCCTCCTTGGACTCGCTACACGCCGCAGGTGCGACGATCCGCGAGCAGCTCGACAGGTCGAAGCTTCCGCGGCTGGCCGGCTTCGTCGGCAACGCTGGGCTACAGCTGCTGCGGGCCACCGGCGACACCGTCGACGGGTTCGAGATGACGTTCGCAGTCAACGTCCTGGCGAACTATGTCTTGGTCGAGGAGCTGCGCGAGCACTTCGCCTCATCCGCCCGCATCGTGATCACCACCAGCGACACGCACTTCGGGGACTTCAAGCACAACATGGGCATGGTCCCAGGACCTGTCTGGCGCGATCCGAGCGACCTGGCGAGGCCGGGCAGTGCGAAGAAGGCGGACGGCGTGGTCGCAGGACGCACGGCCTACTCCACGAGCAAGCTCGCCGTCGTCTACCTCGTGCACGGGCTCGCCCGTCGCCTACCGGCCGGCGTCGAGATATTCTCATTCAACCCCGGCCTAGTTCCGGGGACGGGCCTGCAGCGCGACGCCGGCGCCATCACGCGCTTCGCGTTCACCCGCATCATGCCGGTCATTACGCTTACGCCCTACGCGCGCAGGATGAAGGTCTCGGGCGCCGACCTGGCGGCCGCCGCCATCGGACCGGCGCCCGGCCCCAGCGGCTCCTACATCAACGGCAAGGCGCTTGAGCCCTCCTCGCCAGCTTCCTACGATCCCGACCGCGAGGACGCGTTGTGGAACGAGCGCAGACGAATCGCCGGGCGTCCCAACGCCGCCCTAGCGTCCTAGTGGACGCGTCCGCAAGTTCTGCGGGTTTTCCGGGCGCCCGATCCGCGCCTGACGTCCGCCGGCGCCCGCCCCCGTGCCACCAGCACGAAGGCGGGACACCGTCGACCGTCAGATCACGGCCGG
>CADCVQ010000005.1 GCA_902806175.1 uncultured Solirubrobacteraceae bacterium | reverse complement strand
ATGACGTTGCGATGCGGCGTCGCCCCGGTGATCTTCGCCAGTCGTAGGTGGATCGAGCTGTCGAGCTCCTCGCGCAGCGGCACGACGACGTGGCGTGGCTCCAGCGTGCCGGCTGCGGCGCCGGGCAGCAGCGGGGTGTAGAGCATGAAGTTGTCCTCGGTGACGAGGCGCACGCGGGCGCTGTGGGGCGGCAGGACCTTCGCAAGCGTCTTGGCGGCGTAGAAGCCGCCGAACCCGCCGCCGGCGATGAGGACGTTCCAGGCCATCTGCGGCTCTGAGGGTACCCGGCGGATATGGCGCGCTAGCGCGCCAGCGTAAGCGCCGCCCATTCGCCGCTCTCGCGCCGCTCTCGCTCGCACAACCCGTGCGCCGCGGCGAACGCGGCCGCGATCGGATCGGCCTCGGCGCGCAGCAGGCCGCTGACGACGAGCACGCGCGGCGGCGCGCCCTCGAAGCCGCTGTGCGCGACGTGCTCGAGCAGCGGTCGCAAAAGGTTCGCGACGACGGTCGGCGCCGACGGCGCGGGGCCGCCGTGCCGCAGATCGCCGTGGCGCACCTCGATCTGCACCCCGTTGACGTGGGCGTTCTCGCGCGCGGCGCGGACCGCCGCGTGCTCGTGGTCGATCGCGAGCACCGGCCCCCACCCCAGGCGCGCCGCGGCGATCGCCAGTACGCCCGAGCCGCAGCCGAGGTCGACGAGCGGGGTGGGCGGGGACGGATTCTCGAGCGCGAGCAGGGCCTCCAGGCACAGGCGCGTCGTGTCATGCGCGCCGGTGCCGAAGGCCTGATTGGGATCGATGACGATGTCGATCAGCTGCCGGTCGGCCTTGTCCGCGCTGCCCGCCGGCGCGTCGGCCCACGGCGGACGCACGTGCAGCGCGCCGCCGACGGTGACCGGGCGATGAAAGTCGCGCCAGCGCGATGCCCAGTCGTCGCCCACGTGCGTCGTCGTGACCTCCACGAGCGCGGCGCCGGCGGCGGCGCGCAGATCTGGCAGCGCCGGCAGTTCGCCCTCCGCGCCGTAGACCGCGTACTCGATCGTGTCGCCGCGGTCGACCTCCTCGACGCCCGCCGGGGCGAGCTCGAGCAGCTCTGCGAGGGCGATCTCGGCGTCGTCGCGCGCGACCCGGATCGCGAGCCGGATCACCCGTGCAGGACGCGCTTGAGCTTGGCGAACATCGATTCCTCGGACTTCGTGTTCGTGTCGGTCATCGTCTCGGCGAGGCGCTGCATGAGCTTCTTCTGCTCGTCGTTGAGCTGGCGCGGGATGACGACGTTGACGATGACGCGCAGGTCGCCGCGGCGGCCGGGGCGGCGCAGCAGCGGCATCCCGCGCCCGCGCAGCTCGTATGGCTGGCCGGGTTGGGTGCCGGGGTGGATGTGGAGGTCCTCTTCGCCCTCGAGCGTCGGCACCGCGAGCTTCGTGCCCAGCGCCGCCATCGGCGCCGGCACGTCGAGCACGGTGACGAGGTCGTTGCCATCGCGCAGGAAGCGCTCGTGCGGTGAGATCGAGACGTGCACGAACAGATCGCCGGACGGTCCGCCGGCGTCGCCCGCGTGGCCGCGGCCGGACACGCGGATCCGCTGCCCCTCGGAGATGCCCGCCGGGATGTCGACGCTGACGGTGTGCGTGAGCACTTCGCGCCCGCGCCCGTCACAGCGCGTGCAGCGCTTCTCGGCGACCTTGCCGTCGCCGCCGCAGACGTCGCAGGACACCGTCCGCGCAATCTGGCCGAACGGCGTGCGGCTGACGGCCTGCAGGACCCCGTTGCCGTTGCAGCGCTCGCAGGTCTTGATCGGCGTGCCGGGCTCGGCGCCGTTGGCGTGGCAGCGTTCGCAGCGGTCGACGACCTCGTAGCGCACGTCGACCGCTGCGCCGGAGAAGGCCTGCTCGAGGTCGATCTCGACCGCGACCTGAACGTCTGAGCCCGAGCGCGGACCCATCCCGCCGCCGAAGCCGCCGAAGCCGCCCCCACCACCGCCGAAGAACGCCTCGAAGAGGTCGGAGATCGAGCCGAAGCCCTCGAAGTTCGGGCTCTGGCCGCCGCGCCGCAGGCCGTCGTGGCCGTAGCGGTCATAGACCTGGCGGCGGTCGGGGTCCGACAGGATCTCGTAGGCCTCGGCGGCCTCCTTGAACTTGCTCTCGGCGTCCGGGTCGTGGTTGTTGACGTCGGGATGCAGCTCGCGCGCGAGCTTGCGGAAGGCCTTCTTGACCTCTGCGTCGTCGGCGTTGCGTCCGACGCCGAGCACCTCGTAGCAGTCGCGCTTGGTCATGAGCTCACGCGTCGTAGACGTCTTCGACGAAGCGCGACAGCTGCGCGGCGGCCTCGCGCACGACGCCGATCGTCATGGCGTAGTCCATCGCGACCGGGCCGATCAGCGAGACGGTTCCCAGCGGTCGCAGCGGCAGGCCGTAGCCGGCCGCGACCATCGCCAGCGAACGCAGCGCCGGCGACTCGTTCTCGGCCCCGATGCGCACGACGACGTCGCGCTCGCCGAGCGCGGTACGGAGCATCTCCAGCAGCGTGACACGGCCCTCGAGCATCTGCATGAGCGCGTTGATCTCCGTGAGGTCGTGGAAGCGGTACTCCGACATCAGGCGCGCCGCGCCGTCGACGTAGAGGGAGTCCTCTGCCGTCGCGGCAAGGTTCGTGAAGGCGGGCATGAGCCGATCGAGGAAGCTGCGCTCGGTCTGCGACAGCGTGCGGTCGGCCAGGCGCGCGTGCAGCTTGCGGGCGCCGAGCCCGACGCCGTTGAGCTGCTCGTTGAGGAACTCCGCGGCCCACGTCACGAGGCCGCTGTCGACGGGCGCGTCGAACGCCAGCACGCGCTTGGAGACGCCGCCGGTCGAGGTGATGATCACGATCATCGCGATCTGCGGCTGCAGCAGGAGCACCTCGATGTGACGGATCGTCGCGGTGTCGATCGGCGGCGCCGAGACGACCGCCAGCAGGTTGGTGATCTGCGAGAGCGTCGCCGTCGTGGCCCGCATCGCGGCGTCGACCTCGCGCCGTGTCAGCTCGAGTTCGAATGCCGCGTCGCTGCGGGCCGGCAGCAGCCGATCGACGAAGTAGCGGTAGCCCGAGTCGGTCGGCACGCGCCCGGCCGACGTGTGCGGGTGGGCCAGCAGGCCGAGCGCCTCGAGCTCGGCAAGCTCGTGGCGCACCGTCGACGGGCCGGCCTGCAGCTCGGGGTCGGCCGCGAGCGTGCGCGAGGCAACGGGCTGGACGGTCGCCTGGTAGGCGACAACGACCTTGCGCAGGATCTGCTCTTGGCGGGGCGTGAGCACGGCCTCGATTGTAGGAGCGGCGCCCGCCGCGTCCGCGGCGGTCGGCCACGATCGTCTGTCGCCGCTGTTGTGGCCGGGGCTTCAGAAGCTTTCGCGCCAGGGCGGTTGGCGTTGTCGTGGGCGGGTAGCGAGGGTCCAGCAGACTCCCGCCGTGGGTTGACTGGATCGTCCGTGCGCAGATATGTTCGCGGCCGAGGAGACGGGTCTGTATCTCGCCCCGAGGGCAGGTCTCGAGATGCGAACCCAGGCGCGAGGATGCGGTCCACAACCGCCGCACGAACCGGTGCGCGGTGCTGCAGCACGCGGTCAACCAACAGCGAGGAGAGCTAACGCATGTCCGACTACAACCCGAGGACCGACACGGGTATTCCGACCGAGCCCGTGGGCTCGCTTCCGCGGCCGTCCACACTGCAGACCGCCTACGCCGAGTACGACGCCGGCAACATCTCCAAGGAGGATCTGGAGAAGCAGCAGGACGCCGCCGTCAAGGACTCCATCGAGCGCTTCGAGGCGACGGGCTCGCCGATCGTCGCCGACGGCGAGCAACGCTGGTCCTCGTTTGCGACGTACCCGATCACCGACACGCTCGCCGGCACCGGCCTCGCGCCGAACCTCGCGCCGGGCGGCCAGTTCTTCGCGATCTTCGCCGACGGCCACGGGCGCCAGCTGCCCAAGCTCACGGGCGGCCCGCTGAAGTACAACCACTACGCCGCCGACTCCCTCGCCAAGTCGATCCCGTACGCGACCAAGCCGATGAAGCAGGCCGTCATCGCGCCGTCGATGCTCGCCCTCCTGTACCCGCTCAAGGACCCGGTCGCGGGCTACTCGCGCGAGGAGTTCGAAGAGGACATCGTGCAGGAGTGCGTGACGGACATCCGCAAGTCCTTCGAAGCCGGCGCCGCCCGCGTCTCGATCGACTTCACGGAGGGCCGCCTCGCCACCCGCGAGGATCCGCGCAACCCGTGGACGGGCGCGGGGCTGCTGCCGCACTTCATCGAGCTCAACAACCGCGTGCTCGCGAACTTCTCCGACGAGGAGCGCTCGAAGATCGGCGTCCACACGTGCCCCGGCGGAGACCGTGACTCCGTCCACTCGGCGGACGTGCCGTACAACAACCTCCTGCCGGAGATGTTCAAGATCAACGCCGGCTACTTCCTGATCCAGCTGTCGTCCGAGCGCGACAAGGATCCGGTCTACGAGTCGATCGGACAGCACAGCCGCGACGATCAGATGTGCTACATCGGGGTGACGAACCCGCTGAGCCCGCGTCCCGAGGGCGCACAGGAGATCTGCGACGCGATCGTGCGTGCCGCCGACTTCATCCCGAAGGAGCGCCTCGGCACGACCGACGACTGCGGGTTCTCGCCGTTCTCGATCGACGAGAAGCCCAACCACGGCTCGCCGGACTACGCGCGCGAGATCGCGTTCCAGAAGATCGCCAACCGCGTCGAGGGCACGCGTCGCGCAGCCGAGAAGCTGGGCGTGAGCTAGGCCTGATCGCCGCGCCGCTCGAACCCCATCCTGGCTGGTTCGAGCGCCGCGGCACCGGTGGGGGCGCTAGTGGGTCGCCCGTTTGCGGGCGGCCCGCTAGGAGAGGCTCAGCCCCGTCAGCCCGTCGGGGTTCGGCGTGCGCTTGCGGACTTCGTCGAAGTCGTAGAAGCGCCCGGACTTGGAGCCCCGCTCGCCGAAGCCGAAGCCGGCTGCCTTCAGCTGCGCCACGGCCTCGAGGATGTCCGTGAACTCATAGACCATGAACACGCGGTCGTTGCCGAGCTTGCCCAGCGACTGACGCGCCAGCGCGCGGTGCACGCCTTCGACGCCCATGAACTCGCCGGTGTAGCGGGCCAGCGTGCCGTTGCCCGCGTCGCCGAATGCCGTCGTCCCGATCAGGTAGGCGTTGACGAAGATCTGGTCGCCCACCTCGAGCGTCTCCAGGAGGTTGCGCGGACTGGCGAAGACCTCGTCGGGAACCCAGATGCGCTTGGTGAGCGCCTGGCCGCCGACGCCCGGGGAGACGAGGACGTCGTAGTGGATGAGCTCCTCACGCGCGGCCGCCGCGATGTTGCGCGTGGTGACCTGATCCAGGCGCCTGTCGTGGCGCCCCCCACGGAGGTCCAGGAGCTCGGCGAGCAGGTTGCGGTCCCTGCCTTGGCCGCGTCTCCTGCTGCCGAGGCGCTCGAAGCCGACCGTGTTGACGATCGTTGCCAGCACCTCGGCAGTCGCGGCGACGTTGAGGATCGTCTGCGGGTCGTTGCTCGCCATCTGCGCCATGGCCTTGTCGCGCGTGGCCAGCCCGAGCAGCCCGAGGCTGCCGAACGATGCGGCGGCCCCCTGGATCAGGCGCCGGCGCGTGCTCGCACCGGCGTCACGGTGGGTTTCGTCGATCGTGCGGTACGCGACGTTCAGCGGATCTGTCATCGATGCCTCCATTCGGTGGGCCGCTCGGCCGCGCGTGCGGCTGCGGCTGCGGCTGCAGGCGGTAGCGATCGCACCCCGCGGCCGGATGACCTCAACCGCGGATTGGCGCGACGCCGCTGCCGGTGTTCACCGGCTGGACACGTCCGACAACAGCAGCTCGGCCTCGGCGTTGCGGATGATCCGCTTGCCGTTCTGCTCGCAGCCACACTCCACGACCGCCACGCCGTCCTGCGCCGAGACGACCTTCCCCGTCACGACGAGCTCGTGCTCGGGCAGGCCCATTCCGCGAAACTGCACGCTCAGGCGCTTCAGCGATCCAGGCCCGCCGCCGGCGTCGGTGTGTGCGCGCGCGACCTGCGCCATCGTGTAGAGCCCGTGCAGGATCCGCCCGGGCAGGCCGACCTGCTGGGCGAACTGCTCGTCGATGTGGATCGGGTTGAAGTCGCCCGAGGCGCCCGCGTAGCGGACCGTCAGGTACTTGTCCGGCGTCACCGCGAGCGGCGCGATCTCGTCGCCGGGCTGCATCACGCTCCTCGCACGATGTTCGACCAGCGACCCGAGCAGACCGTCTCGCCACGCCCGTTGACGGACTCCGACGCAAAGACGTAGAAGCCGTTGCCGGCACGCTCGCTGATGTCCGCGACGCTCACCGTCGTCGAGATCTCGTCGCCGGCGACGACGAGCGGTCCCCAGGCGAACTCCTGTCCGGCGTGGACCATGCGCGAGAAGTCGATCCCGATCTCGGGGTCGAAGAGCACCGGCCACAGCGCCGGAAAGCTGTAGACGACCGCGAACATCGGCGGCGCCACGACGTCCGCATGGCCCGCCTCGCGCGCAGCCGCGACGTCGAGGTGCAGCGGGTTGGTCTCGCCGACCGCCAGCGCGAACTCGCGGATCTTCTCGCGCCCGACCGCGTACTCCGCCGGCGGGTAGGTCTTGCCGATGACGCCCGTGTTGACGGCCACGCGCGGGAGTTCTAGCAGTGCCCGGCCGGCGGCGCCGGCGAGGCGCAGCAACCGGCAGGCGATCTCAGACGATCGTCGCGACGGTTCCACCGTCGGCCGACCACGCCGCCCCCGTGACCGTCGAGGCGCGCGCCGAGCACAGGAAGACGATCACGGCGGCGACCTCGTCGGGCTCGGCGAGCCGGCCCAGCGGGATCTTCGCGGCCTGCGCCGCCAGCGCCTCGTCGTGTGAGATCCCGCGCGCCGCAGCAGCCTGGTCGGCAAGGCCGCCCGGCCCGGTCCACAGCGGCGACGTCACCGCTCCGGGCGCGACCGCGTTGACGAGCACGCCGTCGGCGGCATGGCGATCGGCGAACACGCGCGAGAGCGACAGCTGCGCCGCCTTCGTGACCGCGTATGCCGGGTTCGTCAGCGACGGGCGCTTGCCGGCCGACGAGCAGACGTTGACGATCCGCCCGCCGCCCGCGGCGGCCATCCGTGGCCCCGCCGCCCGCATGAGCCGCAGCGGCCCCATGACGTGCAGCTCCCACTGCTGCTGCCAGTCCTCGTCGCTGAGCTCCTCGAGGGAGCGCACGAACGAGGTGCCGGCGTTGTTGACGAGCACGTCGACGCCGCCGAAGCGCTCGGCGCAGGTCGCGACGATCCGCTCGCCCGCGTCCTGATCGGTCACGTCGGCGCCGAGCGACGAGCAGCCGCCGCCGAGCTCGGCGGCGACCCGCGCCGCCTCGTCGGCGTCACGCGCGACGACGAGCACGCGCGCGCCGTCGGCGGCGAGCATCCGCGCGGTCGCGAGGCCGATCCCGCGCGTCGCGCCCGTGACGACGCAGGCCTTCTGCGTGATGCCCAGGTCCATCGTCCGAGTCAGCCCCGGGCGCGCTTGGCGTCGTAGAGGATCTCCAGAAAGCGCTCGGGGTCGGACACGTCCGCGCCGCCGACGCTCGGCCGCAGCGCGCCATCGAGCTGCGCGGCGAGGCGCATGCGGGGCTCGCGGGCGAGGCTGCTGCGCCGCTCGAGAAACGCGCGCACGGTGACGAGGTCCTCGGGCGGCACGGCGCTGACGTCCCAGTTCGCGCCTGCCGCGGCGTGGACCGGCGCGGCGCTCGCCGTCGCGCCGCCGGCCGCGAAGCTCGGCTGCACGCCGTCGATCCCGCGGCGGTCGCGGATGACGACGGTGTCGGCGGCGAGATCGCCGAGGCGCTGGTTGCGCTTCGTGACGGCGATCGAGACCATCGTCGGCAGGTAGCTCAGCGCCATGCCGTCGACGAGGCGCAGCACGTTGCGGATCATGCTCGCGGTGACGTCGACCGGGCGCCCGCTGGAGCGCACGACGCGCAGCCCGCCGATCGACTTGCCCGGCGTGCGGCCGCCGCGCAGCGTCTCGAAGCCGACGTCGTAGAGCAGCAGCGTCAACCCGATGAGCGGGACGATCACGATCGCCCCGTAGTCGCCGAACAGGCCGTACAGGACGAGCAGCAGCAGCCCGACGATCAGCCCCTTGAACACGAGATCCAGGCCGCCGGCGACGGCGCGCGATCCCATCCCGGCGAGCGTCAGCTCGAGCGCCACGCCTTCCGGCGTCGGGATGGTGATGCGATCCTCGTACTGCACGACATGAAGGTAGAGCGTTTCATCAGCGAACGAGAGGGCGACTGGCGCGAGCTCGACGAGCTGCTGCGGGTCGGCGGGCGGCGACGCCGGCGCCGCCCCGCCCGCGAGGTGCTGCGTCTCGGCGCGCTGTACCGCGGGGCCGCGGCGGACCTCGCGCTCGCGCGCCGCGGCCAGCCCGGCGACCCGATCGTCGCGCGCCTGGAGTCGCTCGTCACCCGCGCGCGCCAGGCCGTCTACGCGGAGGAGCCGCGGCGCGGCTCGCTGCGGTCGTTCTTCGGGCGCACGTATTGGGTGGCGGTGCGCGAGCGCCCGCTCGCGCTGCTCGTGGCGGCGGCGCTGCTGCTCGTGCCTGCCGCGCTCACGATCGCCTGGTCGATGAGCGACACGGGCGCCGCGGTCGGGCTCGTGCCCGGCCAATTCCGCGGCGCCGTCGAGCCCGTCGGCGACACGGGCATGACGACCGCCGAGACGGCCGCGTTCTCCAGTGCGGTGATGACGAACAACATCCAGGTGACGTTCCTCGCGTTCGCCGCCGGCATCCTGTTCGGCCTGGGGACGGCCGTCGTGCTCGCCTACAACGGGGCCGTCCTGGGCGCCGTCGCCGGGGGCGCGATCGCCAACGGCAACGGCATCGAGTTCGCCGAGTTCGTGACGGCGCACGGCGTCATCGAGCTGTCCTGCATCGCCGTTGCCGCGGCGGCCGGCATGCGGATGGGCTATGCGCTCGTCGCGCCCGGGCCGCGGCCGCGCTCACGGGCGCTGGCGCAGGAGGCCCGCGCGGCGATCGTGATCGTGCTCGGGACGGTGCCGTGGGTGATCCTCGCCGGGATCATCGAGGGCTTCGTCACGCGGGCGGGCTTCGGCCTCGTGCCGGGAATCGTGCTCGGCTTCGGCGTCGGCGCGACCTACTGGGCGCTCGTGTTCGTCCGCGGACGCCCGCAACAGCCGCGGCGTCGGTCCGCAGCGCGCGCCGCGCTCACAGCCGCGCGCGCGCCTTCGCGCTGAGGTACGCCGCGACGCAGGCGCGAGCGAGGTCCGGCGGCGCGGTCTCGAGCACCCGTGCGCCGGCGCCGCGCACGCGCGCCGCGGCACGTTCGCGGGCCGCGAGCATGTCGAGCGCCGCCGCTGCGCGATAGACGTCGAGGTCGTGCACTCGGGCGCCGGATGGCCGCAGCGCGGCTTCGAGGTCGGGATCGACGACGCCGGCGACGACGACCTCGTGGCGGCGCGCGAGCACCGGCACGGCCGTCACGAGCGAGCGCGCCGCGACCTCTTCGATGAGGTCGGTGAAGACGATCACGAGCGCGCGCTTGGACGACGCGACGTTGCGAAACGCCAGCTCGTAGTCCGAGTCGACCGCCGCGGGCTGCAGGTCGTAGACGGCGCGCACGAGCGCGTCTCCCCCGCGCCGGCGCGGCGCCAGCCGCCGGTGGACGCGGGCGTCGAAGGCGACGGTCCCGCAGCGGTCGCCGAGCTCGTCGGCGACGAGCCCGACTGCGGTCGCGGCGTCGATCGCTGCGTCCAGGCGCGTCGCGCCGCCGCTCAGCGGGGCCGCCATGAGCCGCCCGCAGTCGAGCACGCAGATGACGTCGCGGTCCTGCTCGACGCGGTACTGGTTGCTCATCGGCCGCCCGAGGCGCGCGGTCGCGGGCCAGTTGACCTGGCGGATGTCGTCGTCGGGCAGGTACTCGCGGATCGACTCGAACTCGGTTCCGAGCCCGAGTGGGCCGCGCGACCGGCGCCCGGACTCGCGAAAGGCGCCGGAGCGGACCGCGAGCGCCAGCCGGCGTGCGGCCGGCAGGTCGGGGTAGACGAGCAGCTCGCTCGCCCCGCCCGCGCGGTGATCCCACGTCGCGAGGCCGAGCGGGCCCGCGACGCGGACGGCCGCCGGAGGGATCACCCAGCGCCCGCGGCGGCGCGCGACGAGCTGCGCCTCCAGGCCGCCGTCGGATTCCTGCGGCGCGATCTCGATCTCGCCCACGGTCGCCTGCCGGACGCGGCTGCGGCGCCCGCGCAGCGCGCTCGGGTCGGGCAGCGTCACCGTCAGCGCGGCCGGCACGCCGCGCGCGACGATCGCGGGAACCCGCCGCTGCGCGCGCGGCGGTCGCCGCGCGGCCACCGCATCGGCGATCAGGGCGCCCGCCAGCGCCGCCGTCAGCAGCACGGCGGCGACCGGTCCCAGCACGACCGCCAGCAACGCGATCGCGGCGAGAACGGCGGCGGCACGCGGCGTCGGGCTCATCGTGGCACCCGCACGGACTCCAGCGCCGTGCGAACCGCGTCGGCGGCGTCGTAGCGCTCGAGCTCGGCCTCGGGGCGCAGCACGAGCCGGTGGCGCAGCACGGCGCCGGCGAGGCCGGCGACGTCGTCGGGCGTCACGAACGTCCGGCCGGCAAGCGCCGCGCCGGCCTTCGCCGCGACGAGCAGGTGGACCGCGGCGCGCGGGCTCGCCCCGAGCGTGACGCTGGGCAGGTCGCGCGTGCGGCGCACGACCTCGACGAGGTAGCCCGCGACGTCGTCGGAGATCGTGACGGCATCGACCGTCCCCCGCGCCGCCCGCACGTCGCCGGCCTGCGCCACGACCTCGACGTCCTGTAGCGAGACGGGCTTGAGCCCCTGGCGCGCGAGCCCGAGCATGCGCAGCTCGGCGCCCACGTCGGGATAGCCGACGTCGATCTTCAGCAGAAATCGATCCAGCTGCGCCTCGGGCAGCGGATAGGTGCCCTCGTACTCGATCGGGTTCTGCGTCGCGACCACGAGGAAGGGGTCGGGCAGCGGGCGGCTCTCGCCGTCGGCGGAGACCTGCCCCTCCTGCATCGCCTCCAGCAGCGCGGCCTGTGTCTTGGGCGGCGTGCGGTTGATCTCGTCGGCGAGCAGCACGTTCGTGAAGACCGGGCCGGGCCGGAACGCCAGCTCGCCGGCGCGCAGCGTGCTCGTGCCGGTGAGGTCGGACGGCAGCATGTCCGGCGTGAACTGCACGCGTCGAAACTCGAGGCCGAGCGCCCGCGCGAGGGCGCTTGCGAGCAGCGTCTTGGCCACCCCGGGCGGCCCTTCCAGCAGCACGTGGCCGCCGACGGCAAGACCGGTCACGACCCCGCGCACGACCTCGTCCTGGCCGACCACGACCTTGCCGACCTCGCTCGCCAACCGCTCGTAGAGCTCTTTCATCGCCTCCCTCTCGCCAGCGCCCGTCCGAGCGCACGCACATCGTCAGAGCCGCCGTCCCCCGCCAGCGCCGCGACCTCATCCTCCTCGAAGCCGAGCCGCAGCGCCGCCGCGCGAACCGCGTCGTCGGGCGCGTCGGCGCCCAGCGCGGCGCCGCGGATGACCTGCGCGCGTGCCGCGGCGCGC
>CADCVQ010000004.1 GCA_902806175.1 uncultured Solirubrobacteraceae bacterium | reverse complement strand
CGTTCCCGGCCGCAGCAGCTCACCCTCCGCGGCCGGTGTCCTGACACCCTCCGCAAGAGGCGCGGCTGCCGTCGGCGGTGGCGGCAGCGGCGAGTTGTCGCTCTTGAAGATCCACGCGCGCCCCTGCCCGCCGAGCGGGATGTCAGCGAAGTACGCGGACACCGAGAAGTCGAGGAATCCGTCGTCGTTGAGGTCGCCCATCGGGGTGATTCCGACGCCGAAGCCATCGCCCGTCTTGCCCTCGGGGTGCGGGATCGTCATGAGGTTGCGGTTCAGAGTGCCATTCATGAAGTTCACGTCGGGCACCGTGTTCTGAGAGGCCTCGGTGAAGTTGTCGAACCGGAAACCCCCGATGAGGACCTCGTTGGCCGGCGCGCCCGGTCCGGAGACGAGATCGCCCACGCCGGTGAGCCCGCCGCCGAAGTTGCCGCCGATGTAGGGCTCGGGATCGGTGAGCACGCCGAAGTTCCAGCTCTGCTCGCCGCCGCCGCCTGCGGTCGAGTCCCCGTTGATGATCCAGGCCTTGCCCTCGTCGGAGTTGCCGCCGACGTTCTGCATCGGCGCCGGCAGCAGGATGTCGGGCGTGCTCGTGGCACCGAGGTCGCCGACTGCTCTACCGGAGTTGAAGTTGCCGCTGAACTGCGAGCGGATCTGCGGTTCCGGGCTGACGATCGTGCCCTTGAGGGCGCCGTTGGATCCGCTGAACAGGTACGCCGCACCCGTGTTCAGTCCGCCGTTCGGATCCGGGCTTTTCAGCGGGAGGTCGTGCGAGCGCGCGGGGATGATGAAGTCCGGCACGCCGTCGGGCAGCCTGAGGTCGGGTTGCCCGGCCGCGGGCGCCGTGGTCGCCGGGCCGGTGACGTCCGCGACACGCCACACGTTGCCGCCGAACTCGCCGCCGCCGATCTGCGCGTCGGGGTTCTTGATCGAGTGCATCGGCGTGTCGAGGATCACCTGTGGGTTCGACCCGGCGATGTCCTCGCCGGCGTACGTCCACACCTTGCCTGCCGAGCAGGTTCCGGTCGTCGTCGTGGTCTGACATTCAGAGCCCACCGCGGCGGTGCCCGCCGCGCCGCGCGCTTCCGGGAAGCCACGGGCAGTGATGACGATGTCCGGCTGGCCGCCGCCGTTGAGGTCGCCGATCCGGACCGCACGCGTGTAGTGCGGGTCACTCGGCGCCGGACACTGCCCGACGCCGGCGTCGTTGTTCTCGGCGCGCGGGCCGGCGCACGGCGGCAGGCCCTGCGGGCTGGAGATCGAGCGTGCGAACGCCGGCGAGCCGCTCAGCCTCTGGTTCTGCTGACGGTCGACGACCGGCATGTCGATGCGCTTGAGCACGGCACGGGTCGCGCCGTCGATGACGTACCCGCGCCCGACCTGACGGTCGCTGACATCGGGCGCCGACGCGCCGTCGTTCGCGTCCACGCGCAGCGCACGCGAGCCGACGAGGATCTCCGGGATGCCGTCACCGGGCGCGATCCTCTCGCGATCGCAGATCCGGCCGGCATCGGCGCCGTCGCCGCCGGGGCAGCTGCCGATGTCGGGCATCGTCTCGACGTAGACGAATGCCATCTCGGGGCTGCGGTACACGCTCGGAGGCGTCCCCGCCGGCGCGCCGGCCGGGACCTCGAGCGGGTTGTCCTCCGGGGGCGTGATCGTGTCGACGACCGCTCCGGTGACGCCGTTGAAGATGAAGACCTTGTTCGGCTCGGCCGCCGTCCCGACCTGAGCCTGCGCGACGATCAGGTCGTGTTTGGCGTCGCCTGTCAGATCCGCGCTCCACAGGCCCCAGCCGAAGGCGCCGCCGCCGACGGGTGTCGGCGAGTCGATCCGGGTGACGTCAAACGTGCGCGGCAGGCCCGGAGCCTGGGCGGCGGCGGACGCGACGGGCAGCGCGACCGTGGCGAGTGCGATGACGGCAAGCAACTTCAACCGTCGACGAAGACCGTCTCGAGCAGGCATTGCGGGCAACCTACGCTCCTCTAAGTGCCGTTCGCAATAGATGACTCTAGCATGTAGGTCAGGATCCTGAAGTCGTCGTGTTGCCGCAGGTGCTTCGTCGCCCGACGCTCCTCAGACAGCGCCGCAAGCAGCGCGCGAGGCACCTGTCCGCCGAACACCACAGGAGGGGCGTCCCCCGCAGAAGCCGCTGACGGCGGAGGGACGGCTCCCCGGCAGCGCGTCAGTTCCCGCCCCGGCCGGAAAACGACGCGGGGCCGGCAGTTGCCGGCCCCGCTGTGATCGTGTTGTCGTGGCGCTCTACGCGGGCCGACGCCTGCGGACCTCGGCGGCCGTCAGACCTGCGACCAGTGCGAACAGGCCGAAGGCCAGCATGCCGATACCGAGCCCGAGGCCGGATCCGGCGCCACCGGCGGGAGCACCCGCTGCGGCACCGGTCAGTGACGGCGTGCGACCGGGCTGGTAGTTGCTGAACAGGTCGCTGAGCGCTGCCTGCGGGGCCGGGGCAGAGGAGCCGGCGGCCGAGCGGGCGGGCGCAGTACGCGACGAGGACGAGGCCGAACGCGACGGCGCTGCGGCCGCAGCCGGTGCCGTCGAGAACGTCTGGGCGGGCGTCGCCGAGCTCGTGGAGCCCGAGAACACCTGCTGACCTGCGGCTGACGAGGTCACGCTGCTGGCGGCGTTGTTGCCAGCGCCAGCGGACGTGCTGCCACCGGAACGCCCGGACGGCGGGTTCGTCCGCTCAGCGGAGGCCGGGGCCTCGCTGCGGGCGACGCTCGGCGTCCGGAATGCCGGTGCGCTCCTCGCGGTCTCCGCGGCGGGCGCGGATGCGGCGGGCGTGCTCGGCTGCGCGGCGGCCGGAGCCGGGGCGGGGGCCGGAGCGGCGACCGCGAAGGAGGCCGGCGCGAAGCCGCCCGTCGGACGCGATGCCGTGATCGTGTAGTTGCCGGGGCTCGACGGCGCGGTCACTGACGTGCTGAAGCCACCGCCAGGAGACGTCGTGACGCCGACAGACCCGGTGGGTCCGCTGACGGTCACCGACGTGTTCGGCGGGAAGTATGAGCCCGAGACCGTGATCGAACTACCCGGCTGGTAGGAGGTCTTGTCCAACGACACGTGCGCCTGCGGGTTGCAGGCATAGGCGATGGCCACGGGAACGACAAAAGCCGCCACCACCATCGTTGCGAAGGTGGTGCGACGCCTACGCGCCACACCGGTGCGCCCGGATGTCAGGGACACGGCACGCTCCTTTCTGGAAGAACCCGAATTTGACCGCCACTCGACGATTGGCGCGAACATACACCAAAGTGTCCGCTACATCTAGTCCCCAAACGCCTAGATGGCGTCGGTTGTCCGCTGCGGGCGCGAGATCGACTGCGAAGTGCCTGCAAGCACGAGCGTGAGGACGCCGCCCCCGCCCACGTCCTCGACGGTCTCGCCGAGCTCGTCGAGCGGGCACGAGACGAGCGTCTCGGCGCGCCGCGAGACCTCGATCGCGACGGTGCATGGCGTCGATCCGGTCAGGCCCCGCGCGAGCAGCGCGTGCTGCAGCGCGCGCGGGTCGCGGTTGGCGCCGTAGACGGCGACCGCGCTCGCCTGCGCGCCGCCGCCGGTCAGGCACTCCGCGTCGACGAGCAGCAGCGCCGTCGCGCGCGTCGCCAGCTCACGCCCGAGCGCGGCGCCACCGGCGCCGACGGCGCTGACGCCGGGCACGATCTCGCAGGCGAGCCCGCGTGCGCGCACCGCCGACAGCTCGGGCTCCAGCGCGCCGAAGAGCGTCGGGTCGCCGCCCTTGAGCCGCACGACGAGCAGGTCTTCGGTGAGCGCGCGGTCGTAGGCGCGCTCGATGTCGCGTCCTGTCGCCGGCGGCCACTCGACGATCTCGGCCTCGGCACGCGAATGCGCGGCCAGCGCGCCGCGATCGAGCAGGGTCGCGTTCCAGATCACGATGTCGGCCGTCTCGAGCGCGCGCACGGCGCGCAACGTGAGCAGATCCGCGGCGCCGGGGCCGCAGCCCACGAAGAGGACGCGGCCCGCGCTCACGCCGGCCGCTTGGCCGTCGGCGGCGCCAGCAGCAGCCACAGCGACGCCAGCAGGAGCGCGGGTCCCGGCGAGGCATGCAGGACGACGGAGTCGACCGGCTGCAGCGGCCCGCCGGCATCCAGCACGAGCGTGGCGTGGCTGGCGGTCTGGAACAGGCCGGCCAGCGCGCAGACGCCGAGCGCCGCGAGCGCGCGGATGCTGTCCGCCGCGCCGCGCCGCACCTCGGCCCGCGCGATGAGCGCTCCGGCGAAGGCGGCCAGTCCGGGGACCACGTGGTCGACGACCTCGACCGACGCCGCTACGTCGAGCTCGAGCCCGACGACAGGCCCGAGGTAGGGCGGGACGATCGACCACAGGGCAAGGGCGGCGAGCGCGATCAGCCACCGCTCGATCGGCTGTCGCGTTGACGCGGCGGAGAGATCGGACTGCGCAGACACGCTCGCGAGCGTAGCGCCAGCGCGGGCCGGAGCCGTGCGGCAGCCAGCTTGCGAGCTCTGCGGCGCAGCTATCGTGCGCGACCGTGCTGCGCCGGCTGCTGCCCACTATCGCGATCATGCTCGCCGCGGCGCTGGCGCTGCCGCACGTCGTCGCGGGGCAAGATCCGCAGGATCCGCCCTCGCGCCTGCGGATCGCGATTCCCGGCGATGACGGCAGCCTGACCCCGTACACCTTCGAGTCCGGCTACGCGTTCATGTCGCTGGTCTACGACACCCTGACCTGGCGCGACGCCGCCGGCAACCCGAAACCATGGCTCGCGCGGTCGATCACCCGGGATGCCAGCGGGCTCGTCGTCACCGTCCGGCTGCGTCCCGACGTCAAGTGGCATGACGGCCGGCCGCTGACGGCTGACGACGTCGTCTTCACGTACCGCTTCATGGTCGATCGCCCGCACCCGCGCTTCACGGCGCAGTTGCAGGACATCGAGCGCGTGGACCGGGTCGCGCCCCTGGTCGTCCGCTTCACGCTGCGCCGCCGCGCGCTGGGGCTCGAGGACCAGCCGTTCGCCGACGTCCCGATCCTCCCGCGGCACCTCTGGAGCGGGCTGCCGCGCAACCGCCGCGCGCCGGCCGGGCTTCCGGTCGGGAGCGGGCCGTACCGACTCACGCGCTATCGCCGCGGCAGCAGCTACCGCTTCGACGCCAACCGCGACTACTTCCGCGGCACACCCTCGGTACCACGTATCGACGTCCCGATCATCGGCCGTGAGGACACCCTCTCCGACCAGCTGCGCCGCCGCCTGATCGACGCGGCTCCGCTGACGATTCCGCCAGGCACGCGGCGGTCCCGCCCGTCGGGCCTGCGTGTCGCCGACGAGGTTTCGTACAGCGGCACCATGCTGCTGTTCAACGTCGCCGGCCGGCCGTTTCGCCGGCTCGTCGCCCGCCGGGCGGTCTCGAGCGCGCTCGACCTCGACGCGATCGCCGCCAACGCGACCGGCGCCGCCGGCGGCGTCGTTCCCGCGGAGGGCGGCATCGTGCACCCGCGGTCGCCGTGGGCGCGGGCCGGGAAGCTGCACCGCTTCGACGCAGCCGCCGCGCGGCTCGCATTTGCAGAACAGGGCATCGACGCGTTCCGTGTCGCCGCGGCGAGCAACGATCCGGTTCGCCTGGAGACGGGAAGGCGGGTCGTGCGGGCGCTCCGCAGCGCAGGTGCGCGGGTACGGCTCGTCGAGCTCTCGCCGAAGGCGCTCGATCGTGTGCTGGGACGTCGCGGGGCGCCCGCCTCCTTCGACGTCGCGGTGCTCGGAATCCCGGCGCTGGTGTCCTACGACCCCGCCTTCCTGCGCGCGACCTTCGGCGACCCCAGTACCGCCCCACTCAACGACGGCGGCTATCGCAGCGAGGGGTTCGACACGCTCGCCGCGCGTTCTGCGTCGGCGCGAACCCGCGCGGAGCGTGGCGTGGTCGTGGTTCGGCAGCTCAAGCTCCTGGCGCGCGAGCTCCCGGCGGTGCCGTTGCACTTCGGCGGCGGCGCGTTCGTCTACCGTCCCGCGGCGTACGACCGCTGGGTCGCGATCCGCGGCACGGGCATCCTCGACAAGCGTTCGTTTCTGCGTGGCCAGGCCGCGCAGACCTCGGGCACCGTGCGCTCGGCGGGCCCGCAGGACGTGACGGACTCAAGCGATGACCAGGGCTTCTCGCTCGTCCCGATCATCATCGGGTTCGTCGTGCTCGCACTCGCGGGCTGCCTGTGGTGGCTGCGGCCCGGCCGGCGGTGAGCGCATCTCCCCCTGTCGCCGCGTGGTAGATAACCTCCACACATAGTGACGACGACGAAGCGCAAGCACGACGGGCCGGTCAAGAAGGGACGAGGCGGCGCCGAGCGCCCGGGAGGCCTGCGGCGGTCCCTCGGCTTCTGGTGCATCGCGGCGATCGGCGTGCTCGTTCTCATCTACCTCGTCGCGCTCGAGGCCTCACGCCCGCATCTCGTCGGCGACAAGCTCCGCCTCGACTCATTCACCGAGCTTGTCGTGGAAGACAAGATCGACAACGCGGTCGTACTGGACGTCGACCGCGTCATCACCGGCGTATACGACGCCAGGGACGGATCCAAGCGCCGGTACTACATGCCGTTCTCGCGCAACGTCACGACTGCGACCGACAACCTGCTCGAGCTGCTCGTGGACAAGGGCGTGCGGACGACCGTCGACCAGCAGCTGCTCAAGCGGATCATCGGTCCCGCGACGACGCTGCTGCCGGCGCTGATCCTCACGATCGTCTTCCTGTACTTCATCCTGTCCGTGCGCGGCGGCGACGGGCTCTTCGGGCGCAGCAGGTCCTCCGCCCGCGTCGACGACGTCGACGTGACGTTCGACGACGTCGCCGGCCAGGAGGCGGCGGTGACCGAGCTCAAGGAGATCTCTGACTTCCTGTCGCACACGGAGCGCTACGCCGAGCTCGGGGCGCAGATCCCGCGCGGGATCCTGCTCTACGGCCCGCCGGGCTGCGGCAAGACCCTCATGGCGCGCGCGCTCGCGGGCGAGGCGGGCGCGGCGTTCTACTCGATCTCGGGCTCGGACTTCGTCGAGATGTACGTCGGCGTCGGCGCGCGTCGCGTGCGCGACCTCTTCAAGGAGGCGCGCGAGGAGGCGCCGTCGATCGTCTTCATCGACGAGCTCGACTCGGTCGGGCGCCGGCGCGCGGGCACCGGCCCCGGCAGCCAGGGCTCGGCCGAGGAGCAGGGTCAGGCGCTCAACCAGCTGCTCGCCGAGATCGACGGCTTCGAGCCCGCGCAGGGCGTCATCGTCCTCGGCGCGACGAACCGCCCCGACGTGCTCGACCCCGCCCTGCTGCGCCCCGGTCGCTTCGACCGCGCCGTAGGACTCGAGCTGCCCGACGAGAAGGGCCGGCTCGGCATCCTCGAGGTCCACGCGCGCGGCAAGCCGCTCAGCGCAGACGTCGAGCTGCGATCGATCGCGCAGCGCACGGTCGGCATGACCGGCGCCGACCTTGCCAGCCTCTTCAACGAGGCGGCGCTGCTGACGGCGCGCGCGCGCCGCTCCTCGATCTTGGCGCAGGATCTGGAGGACGCGCTCGAGCGCGTGCGCGACGCGCCCGAGCGCCAGCGGCGCCTGTCGATGCGCGACCGCCGGATCGGGCAGTCCTTCCTGCACGGCGAGCGCGTCACGTTCGCCGACGTGGCCGGCGTCGACCATGTCATCGACGAGCTCGCGGAGGTGCGCGAGTTCCTCGCCGACCGCGAGCGCTTCGAGCGCATCGGCGCGCGCGTCCCGCGCGGCTACCTGCTCGCGGGCCCGCCCGGCACGGGCAAGACGCTGCTTGCGCACGCGCTGGCGGGCGAGTCCAACGCCGCGTTCGTCTCCGTCGCCGCGACCGAGTTCAACGAGACGTACATCGGCGAGGGCGCGGCGCGCGTGCGCGACCTCTTCGCGCAGGCTCGGGGGATCGCGCCGGTGATCGTCTTCATCGACGAGATCGACGCGATCGGCGGGCACCGCGGCGTCGGGCACCAGGACAACAGCGAGCGCGCGCAGACGCTCAACCAGCTGCTCATCGAGCTCGACGCCTTCGGCAACAGCTCGACGGTCATCGTCATGGCGGCGACCAACCGGCCCGACATGCTCGACCCCGCGCTCATGCGGCCGGGCCGCTTCGATCGCAAGCTCACGCTCGAGATGCCCGACCTCGTGGCTCGCACGCAGATCCTCGCGCTGCACGCCCGCGACCGGCGCGTGGGCAAGGACGTCGACCTCGAGGTGATCGCGCGGCTGACGTACGGGCTCTCCGGCGCCGACCTCAGCAGCCTGCTCAACGAGGCTGCGCTGCTGGCCGCGCGCAGCGGCGAGGACACGATCTCGCAGGCGCATCTGGAGGATGCGCTGGACCGCGTCGGCATCGGGATCGCCAACGCGCGCCCGCTGTCGGACGAGGACCGGCTCGTCGTCGCCTACCACGAGGCGGGCCACGGGCTCGTGGCGCGCGCCCTGCCGGGCGGGCGCGTGCTGCACAAGATCAGCATCGTCGCGCGCGGCAGCGCCGCCGGCGTGACGTGGATCCCCGAATCCGGCGACCGGCGCCTGCGCTCGCGCAGCACGCTCGTGGAGCGGATGGCGACGTTGCTCGCCGGCCGCGCCGCCGAGCAGCTCGTCTTCGGCGAGCCCGCCGACGGCGCCGCAAACGATCTCGCCCAGGTCGGCGCGATCGCCCGCCGGATGGTGACGGTGCTCGGGATGAGCGACGCCGTCGGCGCCCTGAACTACGCCGACGAGAGCGGCGGCCTCAACGGCGTGCACTACTCCGACGACACCGCGCAGCTGATCGACGTCGAGGCGCGGCGGCTCGTGGCCGAGGCCGAGGAGCTCGCCAGAAAGGTGCTCAGCGAACAGCGCAGCTCGCTTGACCGGGTTGCCGCAGCGCTCCTCGAGCGCGAGACGCTCACGCTCGAGGACGTCGGCGTGATCGCCGGCCCGCTCCCGGTCGCGCGCGCGTGAGCCCGGTCGCGACGCCCGTTCCCAAGCCGGCGCTGTGGCCGATCGACATGCCGTTGCAGCCGCGCCCGCGCGGGGCGCTGTGGATCGGCGTGGCGGGCAAGGGCGGCGCGGGCAAGTCGGTGCTCGCCGGGACGCTGGCGCGAGTGCTCGCGCGCCGCGGGCACCACGTGCTGGCGATCGACTCAGACCCGATGCCGGGCCTCGCGCACTCGCTCGGTGTGGAGGAACCCGAGATGCCGCTGCTCATGGACGCGGCGGAGAAGCCCGCGAAGGGCCCGTGGCGCCTGAAGTCCGGCATCGGCCCGATGACCGTCGTGCGGCGCTACACGACGCCGGCGCCCGACGGCGTGAGGATGCTGCAGCTCGGCAAGGCCGGCACCGACGGCCTCAACCCCGTCAATGGATCGGTCAACGCCTTTCTCGGCACGGTGCGGCGCATGCACGAGGCGCAGTCGCTGCGCGACTGGGCGATCGTCGGCGACCTGCCCGCCGGCCCGCGCCATCTCGCCGCGGGCTTCTCGCCCTACGCGCGGATCTACGTGGTCGTCGTCGAGCCGACGAGCCAGTCGGCGATGAGCGGCCGGCGGGTGGCGAAGATCGCCCGCGGACCGCTGGGCGCCGACGTGATCTTCGTCGCGAGCAAGGTCGCCGATGCGCAGCAGCGACGCCGCGTCGAGCGTCTGCTCGGCGAGCGCGTGGAGTGCGAGATCCCGGACGATCAGGCCGTGCGCGATGCCGAGCGCCGGCGGGTCGCCGTGATCGACGCGGCCCCGCAGTCGGCCGTCGTGGATGCCGTGCAAGGGCTGGCAGACATCATCGAGCAGCGAGGGGTGCAGTCATCATGAAGATCGCGGTGGCGGGCAAGGGCGGTGCGGGGAAGACGACGATCTCGGGGACGATCGCGCGCGCACTTGCGCGGTCGGGCCATGACGTGATGGCGGTCGATGCCGACGTCAACCCGATGCTCGGCATCTCGCTCGGGCTCGGCATGGACGGCACCGAGCGGCTCGCCGGCATCCGTCAGGAGCTCAGCGAGAGCGGCGCCGAGGACGCGATCCACGAGCACACGATCGACGGGCTGATCGAGCGCTTCGGCGAGGACGCGCCCGACGGCGTGCGCGTCGTCGTCGCCTCACGCGTGGACATGCCCGACCACGGCTGCCTGTGCTGCGGCGTCAGCGCCGACCGGCTGCTGCGCGAGATGGAGGCCGGCGGGCGCACGGTGCTCGGCGATCTCGAGGCCGGCATCGGCGTGCTGACTCGGATGCAGACCGGCAGCCTCGACGTCGTGCTCGTCGTCGCCAACCCGACGCCGAAGTCGATCGAGGTCGCGCGCCGCGCGGCGCAGACCGCCGTCTCGCGCGAGATCCGGGTGCTCGTCGTGGCCAACCGCATCGCAGGCGAGGAGGACCTCGCGGCGATTCGCAGCGTGCTCGGCGAGCACGAGATGGCGATCGTGCCCGAGGACGCGGTCATCGCGCGGGCCGACGCCGAAGGCGTCGCGCCGATTGACCTCGACGAGAATGCGCCGGGCGTGCGGGCGATCGTCGCGATCAGCGAGCGGCTCGTCGCGCTGCCGGTCTAGATAGATCCCGTGCAGATCGCGATCCTGCTCTACGACGGGGTCACCGCGCTTGACGCGATCGGTCCCTACGACGTCCTCAAGCTCATGCCGGCCGCCGACGTCAGGCTCGTGACGGCCGACGCCGGCGAGATTGCGACCGACGGGCCGCTGAAGCTCGTCGCCGGGGAGACGATCGAGTCGGTGCCGCGGCCGGACATCGTCGTCGTCCCCGGCGGTCCGGGCGCGCTGGCTGCCAGCCGCGACGAGCGCGTCCTGCGCTGGCTGTGCGGCGCGCACGACCACACCCAGTTCACGACGTCGGTCTGCTGGGGCTCAGAGCTGCTGGGGACGGCGGGCCTGCTGCGCGGCGTGCGCGCGACGAGCCACTGGCTCGTGCGCGACGAGCTGGCCGGGCACGGCGCGACCGCGGTGGACGAGCGCGTCGTCGTCAGCGGAAGGATCATCACGTCGGCCGGCGTCTCGGCGGGGATCGACATGGCGCTGCGGCTCGCCGCGCTCAGCGCCGGCGCCGAGGTCGCGGAGCGGATCGCGCTCACGCTGGAGTACGCACCCGAGCCGCCGCTCGCCGGCGCCGGCTCGCCGCGAACGGCCGCGCCAGAGCTCGTCGCCGGCCTGCGCGCCGGCTACGCGCGATCGCGCAGTTGAGTGCTTCGTGGCGAACGGTAGGTGCTTGCCGCACCGTGCGCGTCTGTGGTTGGATCGCCCGATGAGCAGACAACGAACCTCGCTGATGGTTGTCGTCAGCGCCTTCGCCATCGCCGCGCTGTTCACGGGCTGCGGTGGGTCAGACGGCGATGACACGCCGAGGGGGTCAGAGCCGACGGCGGGATCCTGGAAGACGTGGGTGCTCTCCTCTCCCGAGCAGATCCGCGTCCCGCCGCCGCCCGGCGGCGATTCGGCGGCCGCCACGCGCGACGCTGACGCGCTGGCGGCGGCGACGCGCGCCAAGACGCCGCAGCAGGTCGCGCTCGCGCGCGACTACAGCGCCGCACCGGTCGTGGAGCCGTGGCTCGAGCAGACGATGGAGCTCGTCGCGCGCCGCCCGAAGGACCCGCCGAACTCGTCGCGCTCCTACTCCTACGTCAGCGCCGCGATGCAGGACGCCGTCCTCGCTGCGTACCACTGGAAGTACGAGTACGACCGCGCGGCGCCCGACGGCGCGCGCGCCGCCGACCCGTCCTATCCGTCCGAGCATGCCGCGATCGCGGGCGCCGCCTCGCGGCTGATCGCCCATCTGTACCCGGAGTATCCGAAGGCGCGGCTCGACGAGCGCGCCGAGGAC
>CADCVQ010000003.1 GCA_902806175.1 uncultured Solirubrobacteraceae bacterium | reverse complement strand
GGGGGGAGGTAGCCGTCCTCGAGCGTCGGCGTCAGCAGCTCCGCGCCGGCGGGCGCGACGCCGACGTGACGATGGCGACCATCGGCGGTGCGCCACGACAGCTCCGCCCCGGACGCCCGCTCGTCCGCCACCCAGACCTTGCCGTGGGCGTGGTCGGCCAGCGCGCGAACGGTGCCGTCGAACAGTGCCGCGCCCTCGTTGAGCACGATCACGCGCCGACACAGCGCCGCCACGTCCTCGGTCTGGTGCGTGGACAGCAGGACCGTGCGGTCCTGCGCGAGGTTCGACAGCAGCTCGCGCAGGCGCAGGCGCTGCTCGGGATCCAGGCCCGCCGTCGGCTCGTCGAGGACCAGCAGCAACGGGTCGCCGAGCAGTGCTTGAGCGAGCGCGACGCGGCGGCGCATGCCGCCCGACAGCGCCTTGATCTTGCGCTGCATGACGTCGGCGAGATCGACGAGCTCGAGCACGCGGCGAACCTCGTCATGACGGGCGCGGCGGTCGGTCATCTCCTTGAGGATCGCGACGTAGTCGACGAACTCGAACGCCGAGAAGTCCTTGTAGAACCCCGGCTCCTGAGGCACGTAGCCGAGTCGCCGCCGGATCTCCAGGCGCTGCTGTGGATCGCTCGGGTCGCCACCGAGGACGCGCAGGCGCCCCTCGTCGGCGGCCAGGACGGTCGCGACGATCCGCAGCAGCGTCGTCTTGCCGGCACCGTTGAGGCCGAGCAGGCCGGTGATGCCGTCGCCGGCTTCGAGCGTAACGCCGGCGAGTGCCTGCGTGCGGCCCAGACGCTTGCGTATGCCGCTGGCTTGGACGGCGAGGCTCATAGCGTTCTCCCGAGCTCGAGATGGTCATGACGAAGTACCAGCACGACGGTCGCGCAGCAGGCCAGCAGCACGAAGGTCGCCTGTGCGCCCATGCCGAACGCCGCCAGCCTGTCCTGTGACGCGAGCGCGCCGAACAGCACGACCGCGATCCACGCCGTGCTGACCGTGCCGAACGCCGTCAGCGGCGCGACGTACGTGCACAGCGCCAGGCTCGTGACCGTCAGGCCGAGCGACGGCAGCAGCCAGGCCGCCGCGCTCCAGCCGAGGCCCGGCAGGGTCAGCGCCGCCGCCCCTGCGAGCGCGATCGTGACGCTCAGCACCGCGGCGGCGCGGATCAGCAGCAGACGCACGCTCGACAGGGGCGCGGCTACGGCCAGTTCGTAGACCGGGTCGAGGCCGCGACCGAACGCCGCGGCGACGCCCGCCAGCGGCAGCAGCGCAGCGACGCAGAGAAACACGAGCAGGCCGCGCTCGCCCTGCTGGGCGAGCAGCACGCCACAGGCCAGCACGACGATCACGGCCGCCAGCCACGAAAGCGTCAGTGACGGCGTCGCCGCAAGCAGCCGCGCCAGGTGCCCAGGAACACCGATCCGCGTCAAAACCGCCTCGACCGGGCCGGCGCGCGGCGCGTCCAGACGATCCTCGACGTCGCTCCAGACGCGCGCCAGACGCGCCGGGCTCACCGCCTGCGAGATCGTGGACTGACAATCGGCGCACTCGACGACGTGCGCTTCGATCGAGAACGCGTGCGCGGCATCGACATCGCCGGCGGCGTACGCCTCGAGCATGCGCGGTTCGACGTGCGTGCTCATAGCACCATCTCCGCTCGTAGTTGCTGTCGCGCGCGCATCGCGCGCGTCTTGACCGTTCCCGGCGGGATCCCCAGCAGCCGCGCCGCCTCGCGCGTCGTCAAGCCATCAAGGATCGTCGCCTGCACGACCGCGCGCAGCTCCGGCGAAAGACGCGCGATCGCGCCACCTAGGTCGCCGTGCTCGACGCCGAGCAGCACCTGCTCCTCCGCCGACGCCTCGAACTCCTCGCGCCGCTGAAACGCGACGTCCGCCCGCCGCCGGCGGCGCAGTCCATCGATCAGGCGCCGAATCGCGATCCCCCAGATCCACGCGCCGACGGCGCCGTCGCCCGAGTAGCGTGCCGCCGAGCGCCAGACAGCGACGAACGTGTCTTGCACCGCGTCGTCGACAGCGTCCGGATCGGCGCAACGACGCGCCAGACGAAGCGTCAACCACGGCGCATGGCGCTCATACAACAGCCGCAACGCGGCGCGGTCGCCGGCGGCGACGGCGCCGAGCAGCACCTCATCGCTGCAGCCCACTGTCATGCGCATGCTCATAACCCACCTGTCGCACCCTGCCCACCGATCGGTTCACCCTCCCACCGATCGGTCCTCGTGACCAGGCTAAGGACAGAAGAGATGAACCGATCGCGCGGTACCTGACGACAAGCCCTGCAACCGACCACCACACCAGGGAGCCCCCGCATGCCTCGTCGCCTCGCAAACCGCGCGACGCTCGTCGCCATCGCCTCCACCGCCGCGGTCGCCGCAGCGAGCACCGCGGCGCCCGCGCACGATCGCGCAGCCGTCGCCAGCGGCGATGTCGCGCCGTACACGACCCCGCGCACCGGCGTCATCACGAACTCCGGCGTCACCGGCCGCGCCATGATCATCACCCCCACCGCAGCAGAGCACTCGATCGTGCGCCTCCACGCCAAGGGGCTCGCGCCCGATCAGGAGTACGGCGTCCACGTGCACTTCGGCGCCTGCCTCGAGTATCAGGGCCACTTCCAGTACCAAGTCCCCGGACCCTTCACGCGCGACAACGAGGCCTGGCTTGACCTGATCGCCAACTCCGCAGGCCACGCCCACGACCAGGTCAAGGTCCCACGACTCGACCTCACCGCGCGCGCACTGTCGATCGTCATCCACGCCCGGGCAAACCCCGACCGCGCGCCCGGACAGCCCGGTCCGCGGATCGCCTGCGCCGACCTCGACCCACACGCCTGACCGCACGACGCCAGGACGTAGCCGCCGCGAAAAGCCCTGTCAGCTCCACCGTCCCGATCCCGCCGGCGGCGCGCGAAGCTCGAACCGGCGGATGAACCGTACTTCGACCGGCTCACGCACAAGCAGGCTGACCACCAACGAAGGGAAACGACATGCGAAGGTTCTCAATGAAGCGCCTCATCGCCGGCAGTGTCCTGACGCTTTCGGCTCTCGCGTCGACCGCGGCCGTGGCCGTCGCCAGTCACAGCAATGGCAACGGGCCAAAGCAAGATTTTGCGACCGGCACGGGACACCGTTTTGTAAGCGGCCCGCCATCTCTTCCGTTGGGAGTCGAGACCCGGACGATCATGCACGTCAACGCCCACAGCGACCCAGATGGCGAAGGCGCCCGCGGACGCTTCTTCGTCAAGCGCGAGGCAAGTGCTTTTGTGATGGGCCGGCCCGACCTCGACTTCTCTGGCCGCGTGACCTGCATGACTGTCGAGGGCAACCGCGCGGTCGTTGGAGGGATTATCACCCACGACAAGCTCGGGCCCGTCCACCCACTCAGCCCCCTGGAGGGAAGGGGATATTTGGGGGTCTACATCGACAATGACCAAGTCAATGGACAGTTGGCCGACCGAAGCAACAGCTTCCCCCTGCCGACCCCGCCCGGCCCGGTTTGCCCCCCGTTCACCGACCCGACAGGGGACTTCCAGACCGGCAACTTCATCGTGCACGACGCCGCGCCATAGAGGTCGTAACCCGTCCGCCCGCGCGGCGGACATCGATCGCTCAGCAGGCGCCTCCCGATCGGGCGGCGCCTGCGTTCCCGTAAGAATGGCTTGCTGCCGAGCGGCGCATGCGCTTCCTGCGCGGCGAGCGGCCGCGGATGGCGAGGCCGCTGACGCGCTTCATCGACGAGTTCGTCATGGGCCAGATCGAGGTGCCCCGAGACCCGCGCGGCTTCCCGACCTGACGACCCAGACCGCCGTGCTGATCCTGATCGGAACCGGACTGCGCTCCTCGATGCGCGCGTGCTGTCGTTTGACCGGGTGACGGTCGACGAGGCTGGCGCGGTGGCGTCCCAACTTCCGGGTGAAATCGCGCGGGCGTAGCTCCGCTGTGCTGCGATCCTCCCGGAACGATGCGAGCAAGACGAGCAGATCGCCGCCATCAAGCCGGCGATGCAGTTGAGCGTCGATCTCGCTGATCAGCAGGCCCATCGGTGGCCCAGGCGCCTTCCAGCAGGCTGTCGCGCGCGTTTCTTGTCGGTCGGCCGGCCCTCGTCCACAGACCGCGCTCCAGGTACGAGGTCAATGAAGGTCGCTGTGATCTCTGCCGCGCATCCGCGCGATGTGGTGTGCGGATCGCGTGGTCCGCGACCGCGCGGATGCCTTCCAGGAAGACGCCGCGACGAACGAGTACGCGGCCACCGAGGCTCGCCGGCAGAGCGATGATGCCGAGCAGGACGTGCTCAGTCTCGATCTGCGCTCCGGGCTGCGGCTTGGCGGCAGCACGAAGCAAGCCGGCGGATCGCTCACGGGCCGTCGGTGATGAGCCGGTGGCCGGCGGTGCCGCGGCGGCGGTACGCGCGAGCGCGACGAGCGTTGTCGGCGATTCGTTGCATGATCGTGCCTTCCGCGCGGTCCGGCTTACCGGGATCCGTCGAAAGCCACGGCAGTACCGCCGCTCAGAGGGGTGCTCGTGTGCGGGACGGACATCAAGCGGGCGAGCGCTGCCCACGTCGCCGCGAGCACGAGCGTGCCACCCCCGGTGACGAGGTTGTCGACGGTCGCGGTGGCGACAAATCCCACAACCAGGACGATGCCGCTGCGCGAAGGCACGAGGTGGTTGCGCAAGTCCGAGACCGCCAGCGTCAGGTAGCCCGCGAGGATCGCGAGGAAGCCGAGCGGGAAGAGCGGATCAAGCGTTTCGCGTCCGGCAAGTGCGCTGGCGAGCGCGGCGGTCGCAAGCGCGCCATGGCCGAGGGCCGCCACCGCCCAGCCCACGATGGCCGGGCGCGTCGACAGCCCGGCCCGACAGAGCCAGACGAGCACGCCGACACTGGCGAGCAGGGCGACGACGAACGCAGCCTCGATGACGTAGTCGACCGGATCGGAGAAGACCGTCGGCTGGTCATGCGCGAGCTCGAGCGCTCCGGTCACGGCGTAGGCGCCGACCGCCACGAGGGCGAGCCGGACGAGGGTGCTATGGCTCGACATTTGCAATCTCCCTTCGTTGATGTCGTCGCAACGTAGGCCGCGATCGCCGGGCGCCGCATCGGACTCCAGAACGATCTGCATGTCCGACCGTGGTCCGATTTCCACGTGACGAGAAGGAGCTAGTGTGGGATCGTGCCGACGCGCCTCGCGATGCACAGGTCCACGGTGGCCGACTCGGCGCTGGCGCTTCTGCTGTTCGCCATCGCGCTGTGGGAGCTGCTCGCCGAGCCGCTGGTCGACGACGTCGTGCGCGGCCCGTTCGCGCTGAACCTCGCGACGATCGCGCTCGTGACGCTGCCGCTGGCCGCACGACGCGTCGCGCCACTGCAGGTGGCCGCAACGGTGTTCGCGGCGATCGCCGCGCGCGCGCTGATCGCCGCGCCGCTCGAGCTTCTCCCGTCGTTTCTCGCAGGCCTCGTCGCCGCCTACTCGGTCGGGATCCATGCCCGCCGCTGGCCATCGCTGCTGGGCATCGCGCTGGCTGTCGCGGCGATCGAGGTCGCCGCCGCTCGCGGAACCGGAGGCGAGGCCACTCCGGATCCCGTCGCGGCACCCGTCTTCCTGCTTGCCGTCTGGGCCGTCGGACGGGTCGCCGGCTCACGTCACGATCGCGCCCACGCGCTCGCGCGCGACGCCGCCGAGCGCGATCGTCACCGCGAGGAGGACGCGCGCGCGGCAGTCGCGGCGGAGCGCCGCAGGATCGCGCTCGAGTTGCACGATGCGGTCTCTCACAGCCTCGCGCTCATCGTCATGCAGTCCGCGGGGGCGCAGGGCATCATGCGCTCTCAGCCCGAGCGCGCCGAGCAGAGCCTGCGCGCCATCGAGCGGGCCGGACGCGAGGGGCTGACCGAGATGCGTCGCCTGCTGGGCCTCATGGGTGAGGATCGCGACGACACCGAGCGCTCGCCGCAGCCCAGGCTCCAAAGCGTCCAGACCCTGATCGACGGGGCGCGCCAAGCGGGGCTCGACGTGTGCTTCGAGCCGGAGGGCGAACCGCGCGCGGTGCCGCCCGCCGTTGATCTCTCGGCCTACCGGATCGTGCAAGAAGCGCTCACCAACGCGGCCAAGCACGCAGGCGCCTGTCACGTTGCGGTAGCGCTGCGCTGGCAACCGCAGACGCTCGAGCTCGAGATCACCAACGATCGAGCGGGAGCGTCTGGCGTCGACGGAGTCGCGTCCGGCCGAGGATTGATCGGAATGCACGAGCGCGTCGCTCTCGTGGGCGGAGATCTCGAGGTCGGCCACCGCGAGAACGGAGACTTCGCGGTCCACGCGCGCCTGCCGCTGCAAAGCGCGCCATGACCGTGCAGGTCCTGCTCGTCGACGATCAGGAGCTCGTCCGAGCGGGGCTCGAGATGATCATCGACTCGACCGAGGACATCCAGGTCATCGGGCAGGCCGCGGACGGCAAAGCGGCGGTCGACCTCGCGCTTCGCGTGCAACCCGACGTCGTGCTGATGGACATCCGGATGCCCTCGATGGACGGGATCGAGGCCACCCGCCGCATCGCACGACACGGCGCGCGCGTGCTGATGCTGACCACCTTTGACCTCGATGACTACGTCTTCGAAGCATTCAAAGCCGGCGCCAGCGGCTTTCTCGTCAAAGACTCGCCACGCGAGCGGATCATCGACGCGATCCGAGCAGTAGCAGCCGGCGAGGCGCTGGCCTCTCCCTCCGTCACGCGGCGGCTGATCGAGCGCTTCGTCGATGCTCCCGGACCCTCAGCAAAGCCTCCCCCGCAGCTCGACGAGCTCACGCCCCGCGAACGCGAGGTGCTCGAGCTGATTGCCCGCGGCCTCTCAAACAGCGAACTCGCCCAACGCCTGTACCTGAGCGAAAAGACCATCAAGACCCATGTCGGACGAATCCTGATGAAACTCGGCATCCGCGACCGCGTCCAAGCCGTGATCCTCGCCTACGAAGCAGGCATCGTCCTCCCTCGACGAGACTGAGATCGACCGGCCAACAAGCCAACGCCCACCGGGGACGTCCGCGCGACACCGCGGAAGCCATGGATTCAGCTGACCCCGGGGCGCGCGATTCCGGATTCGTAGGCCAGGACGACGGCTTGGATTCGGTCGCGCAGGCCGAGTTTCATGAGTACGCGCGCGACATGCGTCTTGACTGTCGATTCGCCGAGGACCAGCCGATCTGCGATTTCGGCATTCGACAGGCCGTTGGCCATGAGCTTGAAGACCTCGATCTCGCGTGGCGTGAGTTCGTCGAACCCGCGTGGGGGTCCGGCGCGGCCGGCTGAGGGCGGGTGAACTCTTCGATCAGGCGTCGCGTGATCGATGGCGCAAGCAGCGCTTCGCCGCGTGCGACGGTGCGAATTCCGGCGGCGAGGTGTTCCGCGGGGACGTCTTTGAGCAGCAAGCCGCTGGCCCCGATGCGCAGCGCTTCGTAGACATACTCGTTGAGATCGAACGTGGTGAGCATGAGTACGCGGATGGTGCCGTCGGGGGCGTCGGCGAGCACCCGCCGGGCGGCCTCGAGGCCATCGAGGCCGGGCATGCGGATGTCCATCAGCACGATGTCGGGACGCAATTCGCGCGCGAGGCGCACGGCGCTGTGGCCGTCATGCGCCTCGGCGATGACCGCAACCGACCGCACCGCCCAAGTCACCTTCACGATGCAGCGCCGCCTCAAGCGCCGCGCGGTTCGCGCCTCCAGTCCGATCGGCAGGCAGCTGCTTGGGCTCCTTGGTCATCACCCTGCCAGACGAGCCGGTCGAAGCTGTCGAAGGAGCACCAAGCCCCAATCAGCCGGACTGCTCACGCGACGGGTGGTAGTCCCCTGGTCCGTCGTACGGCTCGATGATGTCCAGCTGGTCGAGGACGCGTAGCGTGAAGTCCGCGAAGTGGGCTGACGAGTCCCATACGTCCGCGTCATCGACCGCCATCCGCTGCTCCGTCTCCGCCACCACCTCCGGCGTCCAGCCCAGCATGTCGAAGCCGAAGTCGTCAAGCGTCTTCGCGATCGCCTCGTACGCGCGCTGCCGTCTCATGAGGCAATAATCGCTCATCCGTACACCGTTGCTTTCACCTGGGAGCCCTTTCGCGCAGAGGACGGCTTCGACGGAGACGTGCGCAGACCAAAATCAACCGGAACGCTCACCGCGCCTACGGACGACGTGAGAACTGCGGGCCCCGGGCCTCCCCGGGCTTGATGCGCTGCCGGAGCTGCGCTTGCGCCGACGAGTGGCGCAGCCGTGCGTCAGCTGGCGATCGCGATCGCGAACCGGCCCCAGGTCTCCATCGCGTATTCGTCGGCGTGGGCCAGTGGGTGCAGCCGAGCGTCAAGCCGGCAGTCCCGTCGTCGCTGACGAAAATCAGATCGGTCTCCCGGTCTGACATGCGCATTTCGATGTGCTGCGGGAGTCGCTCGAGTACGAGCGACGCCGGCAGCAGGAACGCCGCCTGGTGCTGTTGTTGCCAGACAAGCCAGGCATCCTCGTCCAGCCGCGCGCCGACTCGGGCCGCGATCTGCATCATCTCCGCCTTGAGCCGCGTGCCCCAGCAGCGGTGCGACGTGTGGTGATACTGAGACTGGGCGTCGCTGACCGCTAGCACGTCCTGCACTTTCCGCCGATCCGCGATCCCGCCCGCCGGGATCCGCTTGCCCAGCAGCGCTTCAACCTCGCCAATCAGGGCGGGCAGCGTGTTTCGGTCGCTCTGTTGCTGCAGCAGCTGGGCGAGGCGGTGGCTCGGAGGCGTCGGTTCGGCCATCGGGCTAAGTCGAAGTCCAGCCCCTGCGCGCCGGCAGCCTAACCATACGCAGAAGCTACCCGCAAGCGCCTAAGCTGACCGCGGGGCAGCTCGCCCGACGCGCGCCCCACCGCAAGCAATCGAGTCTCGCGTCGGTCCGGGGTACCCACCATGCACAGGCGGGTGCGCGATCTACGACATCAAGGCGAAGCTTCAGCAGCGCGCCGTCGGCGTACGTCGGACATCGGACTACAGATCAGCTCCGGCCATCGCCTGGCGGGGCGTCTTTGCGGCGCCGCGTGCGCCGTCGGCCTGCGGGTCGGCGTCTGGCGGCGCGAGCAGAAAGACCTCGACGGCGACGTCGGGGTAGACGTGGTTGTCGCTCAGCAACGCGATCACCTTGCGCCCGAGGATCTCCTCGACGCCGCTGATCAGCGCGTGGCGCATCGTGCCCTGAAAGGCCCTGCGCAGCGTCAGGACGAGCTCGTCGAGCTCGTCGCCGACAAGGCTGCGCTCGCCCTTGGTCAGCGTGTCCTGCAGCACGACCGTCACGACGTCGTCGTTGATGTGCGTGCGTGCCTTCGTCGGGCCGCGGCCGGCGTACTCGCTCATCGTGCGCACGACGTGATTGGAGATCGCCGCAGCCGTTGAGCCGCTCGGGGAAGCTTCGCTGTTTGTGCCGGTCACGCCAGCTCCGCTCTTGTCTCCCGCCTGGATTGTGGACATGCGCGAAAGCGGAGGGAAACAAAGGGATCCGTCCGCGCGGCCCACGCTTCCCTCTCGTCGCAGCGCCCACGCCGCGCAAATCGAGACTCGCGTCCGGCAAGCGTACACGCCAATACTCGCGCTCTTGGCGTTTGACGCCACGACAACCGAAAGCTTCAGCTGTGAACGCGCGGCCGTTGGCGTACAGTGTTCTGGGTCTTCGCGTTCCGCTGGGGCGCGTTCATCGGCAGTCGTAGCCACGACGCAGGACTGGAGCCAAATGCGCGACAGCTCGGTGGCGCGACCGCGTGCCGCAACCGCGGCGGGGCTGTGGACGAACCTCCGCTGCTCGTGGTGATCGCCCGGCTCCCGTACCACAAGGTGCTGCTGGGCAACTACCCGCACTACGGCGCCGAGGGGGCGCAAACTCTGGTTTTCGCAGACCTGTCTGGGTTGCCCTGCCGGGTGCGCACGCGTCCGGCGAGCTAAGGCCCGTGTTGACAAACGGTTCACGCGCGTCCGCCCGCAAATGGCAACATGGGAGATGCGCGTGCTGATGTCTCTCCTCGCGGCACGCGCCGACGGAGCAGCGTGGCCCGTCGGCTGCAGCCCGGCAGCCGACGGGCACACGTGCCGCTCACGCGCACGCATCGGAAGCGCTTCCCGAAGCGCCGCTTGCCTCGTTGGCCATCGCCTCGGCGACAGCCGCCAGCCGTCGTCGCTTCGGACATAAGCAGCCCCGGACCCTGGATCGCGCTCAGAGGTCGATGCGGTGAAGTTCTCCGTTCTGTCGCCATGTCAGGACACGACCGGCCGCATCGAGACGCAGCGAGCGGGCTTCGATCGTGGCGCTGCGGGCAAGTTCGCGCTGGGGATCATCCGGTCGCGCGATGTCGCTGCCGTCGCGCGCCAGCCAGACGCCCCCGCCCAGAGCATCAGGGCCAGCGCCAGACATCCGATGCAGAAAACGCTCCTCACGGTGACTTCAACGCGTGGCTGCAGCCGCGGATGCGGAAAACCTAGTCGGTCGTCTCACGCTCGGGCGGCTACCGGAACGCTCAGGCGCCTCGTGCAGGGTGCCGTCACCTGTCGTCGAAGCGGAACTGCGCGTAGCCAGACGTTTCCGACGTGCGTCGCGGTTCATGGATCCGCCAGCCAACGGCCAGGATGGGGAGGCGGCCATCGAGGACCGCGGGCTCGGTCTGGCGCGCCCGCGCGGCCGAGAGCAGCGTGTTGACGCCTCAGGGCGCGCGGCGCAGCACTGCCAGCACGGGGGCGATGCGCTGCTCGGCGATGTTGCGCGCGAGGCTCGCCATCCGCGTGTCGCGGTCGGGCATGATCAGTCCGAGCTCCACGGGTGGGTTCGGGTCCGCAGGCTCGCTCGTCAACTCGGCGACGGCCGGCGCGACCGCGGCGGATCCGACCTCCCAGACCTCTGCGGCGAAGCCGGGCCGCTCGAGCGTCGTGCGCAGCGCCTCCGGCGCGAGGAGGTGGCTTGCGTCGTGGTCGTCAGCCCAGGGAACCGGGAAGTACGGAGCGCCGCCCGGCCCCGCCACGGTCTCGGCCAGTGCCCAGCGTCCGCTTGGCGCAAGCACGCGGTGCGCCTCTGCCGCGAGCGGCGCGACGTCGGCGACGTTCGGCAGGACCGCCTGGGTCCAGACGAGGTCGAAGGACCCGTCTGCGAACGGGAGCGCGTGGCCAAGCGCGTCGACGATCTCGATCGCACCCTGCAGCCCGGTGGCGGCGTTGAGCTCCGCGGCAAGGCGGCGAAAGCGCGCGGTCGGCTCGACCGCGGTCACGTGGGCGCCGAAGCGCGCCACGAGGACGCGGGCCGGCCCGCCGATGCCAGCGCCAAGGTCGAGCACGCGCTCGCCGTGCCGCAGTTCGGCGAGCTTTGCGAGCGCAACGGTTCCGGCCAGCCCGAGCGCGTGGCACTGGTCCATGGCGACGAGGTCGTCGACGCGCAGGCGCGCGGGATCCAACCCGGCCTGCCGAAGGGCGTCGCGGACGCGGCCGGTGAGGTCGGGTCCGTCGTAGTAGGACGTCAGGTGTGTGGACATGCCCCGCAGCATCGGCGCGCGGCGCGCGCTTCGCATCAGGGGGCGCCGGTGATCTTTTCCGCGAGCGCCCCGCGCAGCTCCGCGCGGGCGTTGACGCCCAGCTTCTGAAAGGCGTGGCGCAGGTGCGTCTCCACGGTCGCGACGCTGACGTAGAGCTCAGCGGCGATCTCTCGGTTCGTGCGCCCTTCGGTGGCCAGCTCGGTCACGCGCCGCTCACTCGGCGTGAGTGCGTCGGCGCCCGTGCGGACGAGGCGACGGGGGCGCGCGCCGGCCGCGCGCAGCTCGGTGCGGGCATGTTCGGCCAGCCCGGCAGCGCCGCAGCGGTGCGCGAGCTCCATGCCGCGC
>CADCVQ010000002.1:11682-11962 GCA_902806175.1 uncultured Solirubrobacteraceae bacterium | reverse complement strand
CCGGCTCCCGCGCAGCGTGCTGCCGCGGTCACATGCACGACGCCCGCGGCAGCAGCGCGAGACGTCGCGCCCGTGCCCGTGCGGCTGCAGCGCCGCCACGCGCCGTCCGCTCGCGGCGCCATCGGCGAGCCGCCCGCGCCCGTGCTCGCTCCCGGGCAGGGCGATCTGCCACGACCCGACCGCACCCCAACCGAGCCGATCGTCCGAACGCGCGACGACGCTCCGCCACCGGCCGGCGCGGCCGAGCGCCTCGCAGCCGCCAGCGGGGGCACGATCATGC
>CADCVQ010000002.1:0-11672 GCA_902806175.1 uncultured Solirubrobacteraceae bacterium | reverse complement strand
CCGACCACCCCGGTCACACCGGCCACCCCGGCCGGGCCGCCGATCACGCAGACCCGCCCGACGCTCGCGCGCCGCACGCTCGCACCCGCCACACCGGCCACCGCGGGTCCCCCCATCCCGCAGCACCCCGAGCGCGACCGCCGCGAGCTCGACGACGAGCTCTACGAGAGCTTCCTCGAGCGCCTGCGGCGCGACCTCCTCCACGAGCGCGAGCGCAGCGGGCACCTCGTCGATGACCTCTTCTGATCACAAACGACAGGCGCAGGCATGACCGTCGCCGAGACCCGCGGCCTCGTCGAGCCGTGCATCCGCGTCGAGGTGGCCGGGCGTGAGCTCGGCCAGTTCTCCGAGTGCACCGGGATCGGGGCCGAGTACGAGGTCCTCGAGCATCGCGAGGGCGGCAACAACGACTTCGTGCATCTGCTGCGGGGCCACCGCCGGCACACGAACCTCGTCCTCAAGCGCGGCATCACCGACGAGACCGCGCTGCTGGCGTGGTTCAACGACATCGAGCACAACCCGCCGCCCGCGCTCTCGATCACGCTGCTGGACTACAAGGGACTGCCCGTCCGGTCGTACACGTTCGCCGCTGCGATCCCGATCCGCTGGACGGGCCCCAACGGCTCCAGCCAGGCGCCGGCGGCGGCGACCGAGACGCTCGAGGTCGGCCATCAGGGACTGGTGCCCTAGTGGTCGCCCCCGCAAATACGCACCCTGACGGGCAGCCGCTGATCACCGCCCGGCGGCGTCCTGGACCACCGGCTGGTGGACGTTTGCTAGGTGGCGGCCGGTCCGAGCCGGCGGTGCCCGTCATGGGCCTGGAGGCCCACTCCCTCACTGCGTCCTTGCCAGCCGGCGCCGCCAGCGACCGCCCGGACAGAGCACGTACGTACGGGGACGACCACTAATGGCAACCACGCTGCAGAAGGCGAAGCTCGAGATCCAGGACGCCGGCGGCTCGACCTCGCAGCTGGACTGCTGGTTCAACCCCGAGGGCTACACGATCTCGCGGCGCAACGAGTGGAACCTCGATGCGGGGATCGGTCGCAACCTCCCCCACGCCCCGCAGTTCATGCGCGGCGCGAGCGCGACGTTCTCGCTCGAGCTGCTGTTCGACGCGGGGCTTGCGTTCGGTGACGTCGGCGCGGGCGTGCAGCCGGCGACCGACCAGCTGCTCATGCTCATGGAGGCCAAGGAGGAATCCAACACGCCGCCGCCGAGCGTGCAGTTCACGTGGGGCGCCGTGCGCAGCTTCCGCGCGGTCTGCACCGACCTCAGCATCAGCTTCCTGATGTTCAGCGGCGACGGGACGCCCACGCGCGCGCGCGCGAACCTGACGCTGCGCCAGATCGAGAAGGACGCGCGCACCGGCACCGGCTCGGCCGCCGCGAAGCAGAACCCCACGACGGCCTCCTACAGTCGCGCGCGGTCGCACGTCGTCAGCGACGGCGACAGCCTGCAGTCGATCGCCTTCAGGTTCTACGGCGATCCCACGCGCTGGCGTGAGATCGCCGCCGCGAACGACATCGACGACCCCGTGCGGCTGCGCGCCGGCACGCGGCTGAGCATCACCCTCGCGTCGTGAGCCCGCCGCAGCCGCTCATCCCCAAGCTCGAGATCCGGCTCGCGGGAAGCCCGATGCCCGACGCGTTCGTCGAGCTCGTCGACGAGCTGGTCGTGCACTCGCACCTGCGCCTGCCCGACAGCTTCGCGATCCGGCTCGTGAACCCCGAGGACGTGGTCGACAGCGACGCCATCAGCCTCGGCACCGACGTCGAGATCCTGCTCGGCCCGGCGACCGGTGGACCGCTCGAGAGCGTCGCGCGCGGTGAGATCGTCGCGCTCGAGCCGCACTTCGAGGCGCGCGGCTCGAGCCTGCGCGTGCGCGGCTACGACTACTCGCACAAGCTCAACCGCTCGCGACTGACCGCGACCTACCAGAGCATGAGCTACGGCGACATCGCCGAGCGGGTGCTGCGCGCATCGGGCATCGCGATCGGCGACATCGACGACTCCGGGGCGCCGCTGCCCTTCGTCCAGCAGACCAACGAGACCGCGTGGGACTTCCTCTGGCGACTGGCCCGCGAGATCGACTTCGAGCTGGTCATGACCGGCACGAAGATCAACTTCCGCGCGGCGGACGGCGCTCGCGGGCAGGGGGCGATCAAGCTCGCGCTCGGCGAGGACCTGTTCGCCTTCCGCCCGCGCGTGAGCGGCGTCCAGCAGGTCGACGAGGTCGTCGTCCGCGGCTGGGATCCGGCGTCCAAGCAGGCGATCGTCGCGACCGCCGCGCTGCCCGCGCCCGCGAGCGCGATCGGCGTCAGCCACGCCGACTCCGTCAGCGCCGTCGGCGGAGGCACGATCGCGGTCGTCGAGCGGCCGGTGACGTCGCAGGGCCAGGCGCAGGCGCTCGCCGAGAGCGTCGCCGCGCAGCTCGCCAACACGTTCGTCGAGGGCGAGGGCAGCGTCCTCGGGCAGCCGGCGCTGCTCGCCGGGTCGACGATCGAGGTATCGGGCGTCGGCACGCGCTTCGCCGGGACGTACGCGGTGACCGCGGCGACGCACCGCGTCCGCCAGCGCGACGGCTACATGACGAGCTTCGAGATCTCCGGGCGCTCGGCGCGCACGATCCTCGGCGACGTCGCGCCGCGGCCGGCGCGCAGGTGGGCGCGGTCGGTCGTCGTCGGCGTCGTGACGAACAACCAGGATCCCGACGGCCTCGGCAGGGTCCGCGTCCAGAGCCTCGAGCTCGACGACGACCACGAGGGCTGGTGGGCACGGCTGACGGCGCCCTCCGCAGGAACGGGCCGCGGCCTGCTCATGCTCCCGCAGCCCGGCGACGAGGTGCTGCTGGCCTTCGAGCACGACGGCGACGAGAACCCGTTCGTCCTCGGCTGCCTCTGGAACGGGACGGCGCTGCCCGGCGCGCTCGTCCACGAGGACGGCTCATTCCACCTCGCCAGCGACCGGCAGGTCGCGATCGACGCCGGCGACACGATCACGGTCACCGCCGCCAAGGATCTCGTGCTCGAGGCCGAGGGCAAGCTCGACCAGCACGCGGTCGGGGCGGCGACGCTCGCCTCCGACGCAGACGTCGACGTCAGCGCAGGCGCCGCGATGAAGGTCGCGGCGCGCAGCTCCCTGCAGCTCGACGCGACGACCGTGACGCTCACCGGAGCAGGCCAGGTCGAGCTGACCGCCGACGGCGCCCTGGTGATCAAGGCCGCTCAGGTCCAGATCCAGGCCAGCGCGATCGCCCAGATCTCGGCCCCGCTGATCCAGCTCGGCTGATGGGACCCGGAAGCCACATCCTCGGGCGCGGCCTGGCCTTCCCGTTGCACGTCGATCGCCACGGCGGGGTCGCGCTCGCCGAGGACGAGCTCGACGTCGAGCAGGCGATCCGGTTGATCATCGCCACCGCGCCGGGCGAGCGGCCGATGCGTCCCGAGTTCGGCTGCGCGCTGCACGACTACATCTTCGATCGCATCGACGCCGCCACGCTGGGGCGCATCGACGGCGCGATCCGCAGCGCGCTGGATCGCTGGGAACCGCGGATCGCGATCGAGGAGATCCAGTTCGACACGTCCGGCGCCGACGAGGCACGGCTGCAGATCGAGCTGACCTACCGGCTGCGCGCGACGAACGCCGTTCGCAACCTCGTCTATCCGTTCTACCTCGTGCCGGCGAGCCCCGTGCCATGACGCTGCCCTCGCCCGAGCTGGACACCCGCAACTTCCAGGCGCTCGTGACCGAGGCGCGCGAGCGGATCACGCGCTCCTGCCCCGAATGGACCGACCACAACGTCTCGGACCCGGGCATCACGTTGATCGAGCTCTTCGCCTGGATGACCGAGATGCTCGTGTTCCGGATCAACAGGCTGCCGCGCAAGGTCCACATCGCGCTGCTGGATCTGCTCGGCATCCAGCTCGACGCGCCCGCCGCCGCGACCACCGGAGTGCGCTTCCGGCTGGCGAGCCCGGCGACCGCACCGGTCCGGATCGAGGGGCGTCAACCGGCGCCGGACGTGATCGTCGCGCAGGCCGACGGCGGGATCGCGCGGCTGGTCACGGAGGTCGCCACGCGCCGCACGCCGACCGAGGAGCCGGTCATCTTCGAGGTCAGCGACACGTTCGTCATCCGGCCGTTGACGCTCGTCGCCTACACGCTGCATCGCACCGGCCGCTTCGACGACGTCGGCGTCAGCGCCGACGGCCAGGCCCGGCCCCAGGGTCCCGAGCAGCTCCCGTTCTCCGCGCGGCCCGACGCGGGCGACGCCGCCTACCTCGGCTTCGCCGAGCCGCTGCACCGCCTCGTGGTACAGCTCGACGTCAGCGCCGAGCGCGCCCACGGCGTCGGCGTGAACCCGAACACGCCGCCGCTGCGCTGGGAGGTCTCCCAGCCCGACGGGACGTGGGCGCAGGCCGAGGTCCTCGCCGACGGCACCGGCGGCTTCAACTACGGCAGCGGCATCATCGAGCTGCAGCTGCCGACGGTCAGCGCGCCGGCGACCGTCGGCGGGCACGATCATCCGCACTACTGGCTGCGCTGCCGCGTGGAGCACGACTCCGCCGAGCCCGAGTACGTCTCGCCGCCGCGCATCAAGCGGATCTCCTGCGCCGCCGTCGGCGCGGTCGTCGACGTCTGGCATGCGGCGACCGTGCTGCAGGAGACGATCGGCCACAGCGACGGTACCGCGTCGCAGTCGTTTCACGTGCGCTACGTCCCGGCACTGCGCCTGCAGGGCCACGCGGAGACGCTCGAGGTTCGCGAGTCGCTGAGCGAGGAGTGGCAGCGCTGGACGCTGCGCGACACGTTCACCGACAGCGGCCCGCAGGACCGCCACTTCACGTTCGACCCGGCCTCCGGCGAGATCCAGCTCGGTCCGTCGATCAGGCAGGACGACGGCAGCTGGCGCCAGTACGGCGCGATCCCCGGCAAGGGCGCGACGCTGCGGATCGGCGCCTACCGGCACGGCGGCGGTCAGCGCGGCAACGTCGCCGCCAACACGATCAGCGTGCTGCGCACGGCGATCAAGGGCGTCGCGTCGGTGACCAACCCGCAGGCCGCGCGCGGCGGCGTCGACCTGGAGACGATCGAGAAGGCGCAGGACCGGGCGGCCCTCGAGCTGCGCTCGACGTACCGCGCCGTGACGACCGAGGACTTCACGTTCTTCGCCGAGGAGAACAGGCGCGTGGCGCGCGCGATCTCCGTCGAGCGCGACGGCGCGATCGCCGTGCACATCCTGCCCGTGCGCAACGCGGCGGCGCAGCCGCCGGCACGCGCGGATCTCGTCCCTCCCGCGGCGCTGCTCGAAGAGGTCCGTGCCGACCTCGACGGGCGCCGCCTGCTCGGCATCGACGTGCTCGTCCAGCCTGTCGAGGCGGTCTGGGTGAGCGTCGCCGCCGACGTGCGGGTCGCCTTCACGGCCGACGTCGAGAGCGTGCGGCGCGACGTCGAGATGGCGCTGTACGCCTATCTCGACCCATGGCCCGAAGGCTCCCGTCGCGACCGCGGCGGCTGGCAGTTCGGCCGCGCGCTGACGGAGGGCGAGCTGTACGGGCTCGTGCAGGCGATCGCGGGCGTCGAGGCGGTGGCCAGACTGCTCATGTACCGCTTCGATCACGCCGCGCAGCGGCCCGAGCCGACGCCGATCGGGCCGCGGCTCGAGCTGGGGCCCGCCATGACGATCGCGTCCGGCCCACACACGATCCGCGTGCGGGCAAACGCATGAGCAGCGGCGCGCCAGCCTTCCCGCGGGGACCGCGGACGGCGTCCGAGCGCGCGTACCTGCGCGCCGGCCTGCCGTCGCTGTACCGCGACCCGGGCTCCTTCGCGATGGGCTTCGTCGGCGGCCTCGAGGAGGTGCTCGACCCGATCGTGGCGATGCTCGACAACCTGCACGCGCATCTGGATCCGGGGCTCGCGCCACCGGCCCTGCTGGGCGCGATCGCGTCGTGGCTGGGACTGCGGTTCGACGAGACGGTCGGCGTCGACGAGCGCCGCGAGCTCGTCCGGCGGGCGATCGATCTCGCGCCGCAGTTCGCCGAGCAGCCGGGCGAGCCCAAGCGGCGCGGGCGCAAGGGCGGCGTGATCCGCCAGCGCGGCACGAAGGCCGGGCTAGAGCTCGTCCTGCAGCTGTCCTTCCCCGACCTCGAGCTGGCGGTGCAGGACGACGGCGTCGCCGCGGCCAGCACCGATCCGCGTGAATCCCCGCGCCCGTCGCCGCGGACCTTCAGCGTGACGTGGTCGCCGAAGACGCCCCCGAGCGCGCGCCAGCGCCAGGCGATCGATCGCATCGTCCGCGACATGAAGCCCGCCGGAGTCCGCTACCGGCCGCCGGGACCGAGCGCGACATGAGGCGCTGCTCCTGCGGTCGCGCGAGCGCCGACGACCAGCACTGGTGCGCGGCGTGCGGCGCCTATCTGGCCTTCGACGAGCCGTCCGAGAGCGACGCGGCGAGACCGCCCGAGGAAGGCGCCGCCGAGCAGCCGGCGCCGACGGCGACGGCGACGGCGCTCGCCGATGCGCCGGCCCGGGCGGACGTCGTGCTGCTCCTGCGCCGGACCGACAGCCACGTGTACCTCAACCCCGACGAGCCCCCGCTCGAGGTCCAGGTCGCGGCCGGCGGCCGCGCGCTCGTGCGCGCGCTGCTTCGCAACCAGGGGGTGCAGGTCGACGGCTACGACGTGCAGATCGAGGGCGCCGACCCGGCCTGGTTCACGGTCACACCGGCGCGCCTGGGGCTGATCCCGTTCGGCACCCGCGAGGGCTACGAGGACGAGGTCGAGGTGGCGCTGCATCCGCCGCGTGCGCCGCAGGCCGAGGCACGGGTGTGGTCGCTGCTGCTCGTCGTGCGCTCGCGCCGCAGCGCGCGCGTGGTCGCGAGCGCGCCGCTGCTGATGCGGATCGAGCCCTACCACCGGCTCGAGGCGGGCGTTCACCCGCAGATCGTCACCGGGCGCCGGCGCGCGCGCTACACCTCGACGCTGCGCAACGGCGGCAACTCGGCGGTCGTCATCGTGCTGTCGGCCGCCGATCCCGAGGACGCGTGCCGCTTTGACTTCGTCGCGTCGCGGCTCGCGCTGGCGCCGGGTGACCGGGTCGCCAGCCCGTTCGTCGGACGGCCGCGCCGGCAGATCTGGCTCGGGCGCCCGCGCGAGCATCGCTTCGAGGTCGCCGGGCAGGTCCAGGAGGAGCCCGAGGTGATGGCGTCCGTCCCGGCGACGCTGCGCCAGCGGCCGTGGCTGCCCTGGTGGCTGGCGATCGTCGTCCCGCTGCTGGCGCTGGCGATCGTCGCGCTGATCCTGCTGCTCGGCGACGACGATGCGGCGTCCCCGCAGGTGACGGTGCCGAGCGTCAGAGGGATCCCCACCCGCCTCGAGGTCCGGCAGGAGCTCGCGCGCAGCCAGCTGAAGCTCGCCGACGAGGTCGGGCGCGACGACAAGCCCGGCTACCGCGTCTGGACCGTCATCGGCCAGAGCCCGCCGGCGGGCGAGAAGGTCGCGCCCGGCAGCGAGGTGTCGATCGTCGTGCAGGGGCCGCCGCTGGTGAAAGTGCCGCCGCTGCACAGCAAGACCGCGCCGGACGCCGAGCAGCTGCTCGTCGGCGCGCGTCTGAAGCTCGGCAAGGTCGAGCCGGGACCCGATCCCGAGCTGCGCGTCGTCAGCCAGATCCCGAAGGCCGGGACCAAGCGGCGCCCGGGCACGGCGGTCGACATCGTGCTCGCGAAGCCGAAGCCGAAGGCCGGCGGCAAGGGCAAGGGCGGCAAGGACGGCAAGGCCGGCACGGACGGCGCCAAGGGCGGGGGAGCGGCCGCCGCCGCGGCGGCGAAGGCCAAGGCCAAGGCCAAGGCCAAGGCCAAGGTGAAGGTGCCGAAGTTCGAGGACGCGGCGCTGCCCGACTACGGCGAGGCGCTCGCGAAGGCCGGCCTCGTAGCCGCCACGCAGCGGCAGATCAGCGCTCGGGCGCGCGGCGCCGTGCTCGCGACGACGCCGAAGCCGGGCACCGAGGTCGACCGCGGCGCCAAGGTGCGCGTCGTCGTCTCGGCGGGGTTCCCGCGCCTGGCCTACGACGACGGTGCGAACGTCCTGCTCGCGGGCGGTGCCTCCGGCGCACCGCGCGTGCGGCTGGCGAGCGGGCCGCCGTCCATGACCGAGCCGACGTGGACGGCGGACCGTCGGCGGATCGCCTACAGCGCCGGCAGGGCGCTGTTCGTCACGCCGGCGCGCGCCGGGTCGTCGGCGCGCCAGATCACGCCGATCGGCTCGCGCGAGACGTACGCGCACCCGGCGTTCGCGCCGACCTCGCAGCGCGACGTTCTGGCGTTCGTCCACAAGGACGACGACGCCGACGAGCTGTGCCTGACGGCGGTCGGTCGCACCGGCGCCCGCCGGCCGAACTGCATGGGGCTGCCGGGCTGGACGCTCGACGTGATCACGTGGGCGCCCGGCGGCGGGATGCTGCTGATCGGCGCGTCGCGGCGCAGCGCGCCGTCGCAGTTCGGGCTGCTCGTGCTGACGACCGACAGGCCGTACACGATCCAATCCGACGACTGGGGTCGCAGCACCGACACGCCGGCGCAGGCCGACGTGCCCGGCGTTCGCGTCGGGCGGATCTCGCCCGATCGCAAGCGCCTGGCGGTGATCCGCGCGCGAGGCGACGGGACCTTCCGCCTGGCGCTGACCGCCGCCGACGACCTGAAGCTCGAGCAGGCGAAGATCCTGCGGGTGGCGGCCTGCGACGTCGCCTGGCGCCCGGACGGGCGCGAGCTCGCCGTCGTGCAGGCCGGGCCGACGTGCCCCGCCGGCGCGCCGGGGACGATCGTGCGCCTGTCGCCGAGCCGCCCGAGCAGCGTCGTCACGGTCGGCCTCAAGGGGCTGCACCCGGCATGGGAGCCGATCTCGCTGGGGCCAAGCTGATGGAGCGCGCGATCCTCAACGAGTTCTCGACGATGCAGATCGTCGTCCTGTCCGTCGGCGGGATGGTGCTGCTGGCGCTCGCCGGCGTCCTGATCGCGCGGCGCGCGTTCCCGGACCTCGCGCAAAGCCGCTTCGCGGAGGTCGCCGACGGCCTGCGCGTCGTCTACGAGCTGATCTTCGCGCTCATCCTCGCCTTCGTCATCGCGGCCGTGCTCGACACGATGAGCGACGCCGAAGGGACGGTCGCCGACGAGGCCACGCAGATCGCGCAGCTCGAACGCGTCAACGACGCCTTCGACGACGACGACAAGCTCCACCTCAACGACGCGCTCCACGCCTACGTGCACGCGCTCGTCGACCACGAGTGGAAGGCCATGAAGGACGGCAAGGAGAGCCCCGCGGCCACAGCGGCGCTGGAGGCCGTGTACGTCGAGTACCGCGACCTCGATCCGAAGGGCGCCGTGCAGGAGGAGAGCTTCAGCCTGGCCCTCTCCAAGCTCGACGACGTCGCCTCAGAACGGCGCGCGCGGCTGAACATCGCGGCAGCGGACCTTCCGACGATGCTGCGCGTGCTCGTCGGCATCGGCATCGTGCTGCTGCTGATCCTCGAATACCGCCCGGAGCTTTCGAGCGGCGCCTCGCTCGCCTTCATGGGAGTGCTCGCGGCGATCGTCACGTCGGCGTACCTGCTGACGCTCGTGCTCAACTATCCGTTCGCGGGCGAGATCTCGGTGAGCAACGACCCGCTCAAGCGCGACCGCCTGGCCTCGTTCTGGGACAGGGAGCTGCGCTACCAGCCGGCGGACGGCGACCAGCGCGTCGCGCTGAAGCCGAGCGATCTGCAGGGCAGCTGGAACTCCAGCGCGTTCGGGACGCTCGTCATGCGCTGCTACGAGCGCGGCGACACCCCCATGCAGGACGCGCCCAAGGGCCGCGGCAGATGCGCCGACGACGACGACTGGTACGGCGTGTATCGCTACCACGACGGGGTCGTCACGGGGAGGCTGGCCGGCGGCATGTTCCGGGGCCTGTGGCGCGAGCAGCCGGCGACGATCGACGACGGGAAGTCCGCGCTGGATGGCGCCGCACGCGACGCCCGGCCGCAGGTCGCCAACCGCGGGGCGTTCGCGTGGCGGGCTGTCAGGCGGGAGGGCGAGACGCTCATCGTGGGCTGCTGGATCTACGGCAGCGATGCGAGCAGCGATCCCGAGATGAGGCACCAGGTCCACCCCGGCTGGGACCTCGAGCCGCTCGGGACCCGCGAGCGTCCTGTGCCCGAGCCCAGGGACCTCGCCGATCGCTTCCGCTTCCTCAGATTCAGATCAGCCCCTCGCGTACCGCGAACGCCACAGCCTGTGTACGACTGCGCGCACCGAGCTTCGTGACCGCGTCGTGCACGATGCTCTTGACCGTCCGCTCGCTGTACGACAGCTCCTGGGCGACCTCGCGCGTCGCACGACCTTGGGCGAGGAGCACCAGCACCTGGCGCTCGCGCTCCGTCAGGCGCGACAGCGACAGCCCGCGTGGCTCGAGCACCTCGCGCGAGACGCGCGTCAGGCCCTGCAGGAGCTGGGTGAGGACCGCCGCCGGCATCACGCTCGAGCCCGCCAGCACCGCATCCACACTGCCCGCCAGCGCCTCGGGGTCCAGCGACTCCTTGACGAGCACCCCGGCGGCGCCGCACTCCACGACGCTGAGCACGTCGCAGTCAGCGCTCGTCGGGCTGCACGCCAGAACCGGGATCTGCAGGCAGTCGTGGACGCGCCGGATGAACGCCAGCGCATCACGTCCGGTCGGATCGACGATCACGATGCTCGCGTCACGCAGGCGCTCGTGGCGCCACGCCGCCTCTGCAGAGTCAGTGTGCGCGACGAACCCGATCCCCGCCTTGGCCTCCAGGCAGGTGGCCATACCTCGCCGATATATCGAGTGCTCATCGACGATGAACACCCCCGCCTCCGGTCCTAGCATGTCTCGATCTGGCTCCCCAAGTAGGCCCTTGCGCGACTGTATAGCACCTGCAAATCACCGGATAACGGTGAGATGACAATGCCCCCTCTCGTCACCACACACGCCATCATCCTGTGCAGCCACGGCGGCGTCGTCGCGCCGATTCCGGGCCAGGCCCAGGTCTCGATCGCCGGCGGGCTGGTGCTGTGCGAGCCCGCCCTCGTCGGCGCGCCGATCGCAGGTTGCTCACAACCTCCGACCCCGGCGACGAAGCCCTGCACGACCGTCGTCAGCACGTTGCCGGGGTCGTCGGCGCCCAACATCCAGGTTGCCGGACGACCGCCCTACCTGGCGACGCTGAGCGGAGTGACCGACGGCGTGCCGCCGGGGACGATCATGGTGGCCTTTCCAGGCCAGGTGGTCGTGCAGGCGTAGCCGGCGCGAGGGGCGCGTGGGCCCCAGGGACGCCTCGCGCCGGCGGCGTCGTCTCGTCCAGGTCGCTACGGGGCGACCCGGATCGGGCAGCTTGCGCTACCGGGTTGGCGATGCCGATGAGCGGCTCGAGGTGGTTGGACGACTGAACGCGAGCAGCGTGCACGCGTGAGCTGCTCGACGGCGAAGACGTAGTCATCGCGCATCGTCTTCTGAACGCGCGGCTGCGTCTCCAGGACGAAGTCGTCCTGGCCGTCCGCGAGCAGGCTGCGCTCGGCCGCAGGCCAAATGTCGCCGGCACACCGCTCAAACTGGCTTGCCACGCCAGCTGCCAGTGGCTACAGTCGGTACGCAGCGCCAAGCGGACTATGG
>CADCVQ010000001.1 GCA_902806175.1 uncultured Solirubrobacteraceae bacterium | reverse complement strand
TCCGACACGCCGTGATCCGCCCCGGCGGCACCCTCGGCATCTTGGGCGGAGGCCAGCTCGGCCGCATGCTGGCGCTCGCCGCCGCCGCCCTTGGCGTCAAAGTCCACATCTACGCGCCGGAGGAGGACAGCCCCGCCTTCGACGTGGCGACGGAGCGCTTCTGCGCGGCCTACGAGGACGAGGCGGCCTTGGCCCGCTTCGCCCGGAGCGTCGGCGCCGTCACCTTTGAGCACGAGAACGTGCCGCGGCTCACGGCCGAGATCGTCGGCCGCTTCGCCCCTCTCCATCCCAGCGCCGCGGCGCTCGCGACCGCCCAGGATCGGCTGGCCGAGAAAAGCTTCGTCGCCGGCCTCGGCCTGCCTGTCGCCCCCTTTCGCGCGGTCGCGAGCGAGGAGGAACTCGTGGAGGCCGTCGACCAGGTCGGTCGCCCGGCCGTCCTGAAGACGCGCCGCTTCGGCTACGACGGCAAGGGCCAAGTGCTGGTCGGGCCGGACACGGACCTGTCGCAGGCCTGGGGCGCGCTCTGGGGAGCGCCCTGCATCCTTGAGGGCTTCGTCCCCTTCGAGCGCGAGGTGTCCGTGGTCGCCGCCCGCACCGCGGCGGCGCGGACGTCCTCTGCGGCGGCGGGCGGATCGGCGGCAAGCAGGAACACGAGCCGCGCGCGGCGGCGCTCGCGCTCGCCGGCCGCCGCCGCCTGCTCGGCGGCGTAGCCGGCGATCGACTCGCCGGAGATCTCGTCGATGTAGGCGAAGATCGCCTCGCCCAGGCGGTAGAGCGTCGCGGGTTCGAGGTCGGCGCGCACGCCGGCCTCGACGAAGCGCCGCCACGCGATCTGGGCGCCGACGCGGTAGGCGGCCAGCAGCGCGTTGAGCGTGCGGCCCTCGCGCATCTCGAGGCGCCCGAGCTCGAAGTAGATGCGCCGGTCGCGTTCGCTGACCGCCGCGGGCGCCTCGATCGAGTCCACGAAGCGGCCAAGCGCGCGCTCGGTCCCGTAGCGCAGCGTGACGCCGAGGCGGCCCTCCAGCGGCCGCGAGTAGTCGGGCACCTCACGGCCGATCGCGCGGATCGTCTCCGCGGCGAGGTCCGGCAGAACCGGGCGCAACACGACGGCTACTTCGGGCGGGATCTCGTCCATCTGTGCACAACCTACAGTTCTCGCGGTGGATCGCCGCAGAAATCCGACAAGAAACCGCATTGGTCAGCGCGTAGCCTCAAAGCCATGCCAAAGCTCCTTCGCTACGCCAACCTCGGCGCCGTCATCATCCCCTTCATCGCGTTCCTCGTCGCCATCGTGCTGCTGTGGAACAAGGCCGTCGGCGCGATCGACCTGGCGATCTTCTTCGTCATGTACTGCGTCACCGGCCTGGGCATCACGGTCGGATATCACCGGCTGCTCACGCATCGCGCCTTTCAGACGAGCAAGCCGGTCGAGTACGCCTTCGCGATCGCCGGTTCGATGGCGGTCGAGGGACCCCCGATCGCCTGGGTCGCCGACCACCGCCTGCACCACGCCCACACGGACGTCGAGGGCGACCCGCACAGCCCGCACGTCGGCGAGGGCACGGGCCTGAAGGGCCTCTGGCACGCGCACAGCGGCTGGCTGACCAAGACGCAGGGGTCGGCCGAGTTTCGCAAGTACGCGCGCGATCTGGTCGAGGACAAGGGCATGCGCTGGATCAGCCGCAACTTCCTGTGGTTCGTCGGCCTCAGCCTGCTGATCCCGTTCCTCGCGGGCTTCGTCCTGCACGGCTTCTCGCTGACCGCCGCGCTGTGGACGCTGCTGTGGGCCGGCTTCGTGCGGATCTTCTTCATCCACCACGTGACGTGGTCGATCAACTCCATCTGCCACGTCTTCGGGCGGCGGCGCTTCGACATCGAGGACAAGTCGACGAACGTCGCGTGGCTGGCGATCCCGACCTTCGGCGAGTCCTGGCACCACAACCACCACGCCTTCCCGCGCTCGGCGCGCCAGGGCCTGGGGCGCTTCGAGGTCGATCTCTCGGCGATGGTGATCTGGTCGCTGGAGAAGGTCGGCCTGGCGCACAACGTCGTGCGAATCACCCCCGAGCGCCAGCAGCAGAAGCTGGTGGGCGCGACCGCCGAGAAGTCCGCCGCGGCCGCCTGAGCGAGGGCGCAGCGTCTTGACGTAGCGTTGGGTGCATGGACGCACCTGACGTCGACGGCGAGCAGCTCGAGCTCACGCTCGGGCCGCTGTACCTCGTCGTCGTCGACGACCGCGTCAACGGGCCGCTGACCGGCCGGCCGACCCGCCACTACCGCTCGCCACCGCAGACGCTCGACGACGCGCGCTGCCTGGCAACGCTGCTGCTCGATCGCGGCAGCGAGCTCGACGGCGACGGCCCGTGGCGGCGCCCGCTGGCGGGGGGGCAGCGCCACGTCGCGATCGTGCTCGCGCCGAGTTCTCGCCTCGGCTGAGCAGACCCCGATACCGTTGCCGCCCATGCGGATGCGTGCGGCGGTGCTGGAGCAGTTCGGGCAGCCCCTCGTCGTGCAGGAGCTCGACCTGGCGGAGCCGAAGGCGGGGGAGGTCCTCGTGCGGCTCGTCGCGTGCGGCGTCTGTCACACCGACATGTACACGGCTTCGGGCGTCGACCCGTCGGGCTACGCGCCGACGGTCCTCGGCCACGAGGGGGCGGGCGTCGTCGAGGCGATCGGCGACGACGTCGATTCGCTGCAGGTCGGCGACCACGTCGTGACGCTGTTCTCGCCGCAGTGCCGGGAGTGCGTGCACTGCGTCAGCCCCAAGACGAACATCTGCCTCGCGATCCGCGACCAGCAGGGCAAGGGCCACCTGCCCGACGGCACGACGCGGCTGTCACGCGACGGCGAGCCGATCCGCCACTTCATGGGCACCTCGACGTTCGCCGAGTACACCGTCATGCCGCAGATCGCGCTGGCGAAGGTCTCGCGCGAGGCGCCGCTGGATCGTGCCTGCCTGTTCGCGTGCGGCCTGTCGACCGGCCTCGGCGCCGCGATGTTCACCGCGAAGGTGCAGCAGGGCTCGACCGTCGTCGTATTCGGCGCGGGCATGGTCGGCCTCGGCGCCGTCGCCGGCGCGCGCCTGCAGGGCGCCGAGCGGATCGTCTGCGTCGACCTCTCCGACGAGCGCCTGCAGATGGCGCGCCATCAGGGCGCGACCGACACGCTGCTCGGCGGTTCGGACACCGTGCAGGAGATCCTCGACATGACCGGCGGCTTCGGCGCCGACTACACGATCGAGGCGACCGGCCTCGTGTCGGTGATGCGCCAGGCGGTCGAGTCGGCGCGGATGGGCTGGGGCCTGGCGACGATGTGCGGCGTCGCCGGCAAAGGAGAGACCATCGCGATCGTCCCGCGCCTGCTGATCACCGGCCGGCGCGTCGCGGGGTCGTCGTTTGGCGGCGTCAAGGGCCGCGACCAGGTGCCGTTGCTCGTCCAGCGCTACCTCGACGGCGACATCGACGTCGACGCGTTTCTCTCACACCGGATCGGCCTCGACGACGTCAACAGCGGCTTTGAGCTGATGGAGGCCCAGGACGGCATCCGCAGCGTGATCGACTTCGGCTGAGCGGCGCGCGCGGCGCTACGGGGTCGGGCGCACCTCGATGCGCCCGTCGTTGACGCGCGCCTCGTAGACCGGCTGCAGGTACGCGGCGGGGCCGCGCTCGACCGAGCCGTCCTCGAGGCGAAAGCGCGTCCCGTGCCACGGGCAGGTGATGCAGTCGCCTTCCAGTTCGCCCTCGTGCAGGGGGCCGCCGCGATGCGAGCAGCGGTCGGCGAGCGCGTGGATCGTGCCGTTGCGCTTGACGATCATCAGCGGGATCTCGCCGGCGAGCGCCTGCATCGGACGGTCGTCGACGAGCATGCTCGCGTCGAGAACGGGGGTCCAGTCCGACGGGTCCTCGTCGAAGAGCGTCTGGTTGACGCCGACGCCGAGGGTGTAGGAGAGATCGCCGCCGAGAAATCCGCCGGCGCCCATCGCGCCGGCGCCGGCAAGACCGAACAGCACGCCGGTCGTGTGCGCGCCGCGCCGCCGTGCCGCGAACGACGCGCCGTAGAGCGCGATGGCGGTGACGTTGGAGATGGCGTGCACCATGCCGATCCGCCGCACGTGGTCGTTGCCGGGCTCGCTGTCCGCCCACTCCGTCCAGCCCGTCAGCGCCGTCGGCGCCGCCGCGGCAAGCCCGATGCCGACGAGCTTCTGCGCCGCCGGCCGGCTCGCGCGGCCTCCGACGAGGTCTAGCAGCGTTGCGCTCGTCCACGTCCCGATCGGGACGTCGGTCAGCAGCGGATGCAGCGCATGACCCAGCCAGGTGCCGCTGAGGGCGTCCTTGACGGCGCCGGGAGGAAGCAGGCTGCGAAACTGCTTGGCGATCGCCTTCGCCGGAGCGTCAAGCGCAGTGATGGCGGCGATCGACTCGGTCACGGCGTGGGCGCGCGGGCGGGTCATCGAGAGGGGAGTGCCCCGCGCGCGCCGTCGCAAACACCATTTGCCCTACAGGCGCGCCGCCGTTCTGCCGATTCGTCCGTATGGGGCGCCTCCGCTTTGGGTTCTCGCCGCGAGCCGGACTTCCCGATGACGTCTGGGACGAGCGTCAGCGCTGGCTGCGCCTGATCCTCTGGACGCACGCGGGCGCGCTGGCCCTGTTCGGGGCGGCGCGCGCGGAGCAGTTCGCGACGATCGCGCCGTACGTCCTCGCGATCGTCGCCTTCGCCGCCGTGGCACATGTCCGCAGGCTCCCGCGGCGCCTGCAGAGCGCCGCGGTCGCCGCCGGTCTGCTGAGCACGTCGGTGGGGCTCGTGGCGCTGTGGGACGGCGCGACCGCCGCCTGGTCGCACCCCTTCCTCGTGCTCGCGCTGCTCATGCTCTACGAGGACACGTCGCTGCTGCTGCTCACCGTGGCGGTTGTGGTCGCGACGCACATCATCAGCGACCGCGCCGGCGAGCCGAGCGCCGGCCACGTCGTGTTCGTCGCGCTCGTCGGCGGCGCCGGCATCGTCGCAGGCTGGCTGAACGGCAGCCTGCGCGACGAGGCGCGCGAGGCGGTGCAGCGGTTTCGCTCGAGCTTCGACAGCGCGCCGATCGGCATGGCGATCGTCTCCCTGAAGGGACGCTTCATCGACGTCAACAGCGCGCTGTGCGAGCTTGTCGGCCATCGCCGCGAAACCGTGCTCGGGCTGAGCCTGCGGGAGCTGACCCTCGAGGAGGACCGTGACGCCGATGCCCATCTCGTGCGCCAGGTCGTCGCGGGAAATCGTCGCAGCACGCAATACGAGAAGCGCTTCCTGCACGCGGAGGGACACCTCGTGTGGGTCAACATCAGCCTGTCGTTCGTGTCCGGCGCGAGCGGCTCACCGGACTACTTCATCGCGCAGATCGAGGACGTCACCGAGCGCAAGCGCACACTCGACGAGCTCCAGCACCTCGCCGACCACGACCCGCTCACCGGGCTGCTCAACCGCCGCCGCCTGGAGAAGGAGCTCGCACAGGCCGTGGCGCTCACCGAACGCTACGGCCACCGCGCGTGCCTCGTGCTGCTCGACCTCGACAACTTCAAGGCGACGAACGACTCGCTCGGCCACGGTGTCGGCGACGAGCTGCTGAAGAACATCGCCGAGGTCCTGCGCAGCCGCGTGCGCCGCAGCGACCTCGTCGCGCGGCTCGGCGGCGACGAGTTCGCGATCCTCCTGCCGCAGGCCAACCGCGAGCACGCACGCCGCGCGGCGGAGGGGATCGCCAAGGCGATCCGCGAGCGCATCCACATCACGGACGGTCACGAGCTGCGCACGACGGCGAGCTTCGGCGTCGCGGCGATCGAGCCCGGCGACGTCCCCGACCGCGTGCTGCTGCGCGCCGACCAGGCGCTCTACCACGTCAAGGAGCACGGTCGCGACGGCGTCGCGGTCGCGCCGCCGCTGTTGCCGCCCGCGCGCGGCGTGCGCAGCGACTGACCGCCGGCCGCGGCGCGGGCGTACGCTGCCGCAGCGTGAGGACGATCGGCGACGCCGAGCGACGCGCGCGCCTGGCGCTGCGACACGGGCTCGCGCCGCAGGCGCGCCACGCCGACGTGGCGGCCCTCGCCGGCACGCTCGGCGGCCTGCATGCGAGCGATCCGGCGACCGTCTTCCTCGCGGCCCGCGCGCGCCTGGCATCGTCGTCGGTGCAGGCGATCGAGGCGGCGCTCTACGAGGAGCGCTCGGTCGTGCGGATCCTCGGGATGCGCCGCACGATGTTCGTCGTGCCGGCCGATCTCGTGGCGGTCGTGCAGGCGTCCTCGACGCGGGCGCTGATCCCGGGCGAGCGCAAGCGCTTCGCGGCGCTGCTGGAGGCGGCGGGCATCACCGACGACGGCGCGCGCTGGATGCGCGCGACCGAGGACGCCGTCGAGGCGGCGCTGCGCGCTCGCGGCGAGGCGACCGCGCAGGAGCTCGGCCAGGATGTTGGCGCCCTGCGCGAGAAGATCCACGTCGCCCCGGACAAGCCCTACGGCGCGGTCCAGGGCGTCGCGACGAAGGTGCTCTTCCTGCTCGCCGCCGACGGGCGGATCGTGCGTGGCCGGCCGCTGGGCTCCTGGACGAGCACGCTGTATCGCTGGGCGCCGCTGGACACCTGGCTGGGGAGCGCGATCGGCGATCTCGACACGGACGACGCCGCCGCCCAGCTCGTGCGCCGCTGGCTGGCTGCGTTCGGCCCGGGGACGCTCGCCGACCTGAAGTGGTGGACGGGCTGGACGACGGGGCTCGTCAAGCGCTCGCTCGCGCGGCTCGACGTCGCCGACGTGGCGCTCGCCGACGGCACTGCCGCGCTCGTGCTCGCCGGCGACGAGGCTCCCGTCGGCGCACCCGATCAGCCCTGGGTCGCGCTGCTGCCGGCGCTCGATCCCGCGCCGATGGGCTGGCAGGAGCGCTCCTGGTATCTCGGCGAGCACCGCGCGCGGTGCTTTGACCGCAGCGGCAACATCGGCCCGACGATCTGGTGTGACGGGCGCATCGTCGGCGGCTGGGCGCAGCGCAGGGACGGCGGCGAGGTCGTCGTCCGCCTGCTCGAGGACGTCGGCGCCGAGGCCGAGCGCGCGATCGCCGACGAGGCCGAGCGCCTGCGCGCGTGGGTCGGCGAGGCGCGGGTGACGCCGCGCTTCAGAACGCCGCTGGAGCGCGAGCTCAGCGCGTAGCGAGCGCTCGCGCAGGCGGGAGCGCTGCCATTAGTGTCGACGCTACAGCGATGAGCGCCTCCGTCGACATCCGCCCCGCCGCCGCCGCCGACAGCCGCGCCTGCTTCGCGCTCTTTCGCCGCTCGCTCGCCGACCTCCTCGCGCGCCTGGGCTACAAGGAGCCGGCGGCCCTGGCGCCCGATCCCGACGCGCTGTGGCCCGCCTACGAGGCGCTCTTCGCCCATCTCGCGGCGACGTCGGCGCGATGGTGGATCGCGGAGGATCCGCGCGACGGCGCGGCGCTCGGCTATGCGCGCTCCGTCCTGCGCGGCGGCACGCTCGAGCTGACGGAGTTCTTCGTCGCGCCCGGCGCGCGCGTGGCGGGCCTGGGGCGCGCGCTGCTGGAGCGCACGTTCCCGCCCGGGCTCGGCGAGCACCGCGCGATCATCGCCACGGTCGACGCGCCGGCGGTCGCGCTGTATCTGCGCTTCGGCGTCGGCCACCAGAGCACCGGCGTCGACGTCACCGCCACGCCGCGGCCGATCGCGCCGCCCGCCGGCTATGACGTCGCGCCCGCGACGCTCGAGGAGATCCTCGCGCTCGAGGCCCAACTGCTCGGGCACGCGCGCGAGCCCGACGTCAGATTCATGCTCGCCGACCGGCGAGCCGTCGTCCTGCGCCGCGGCGATCGGGCGGTGGCGTACGCGTTTGAGTTCAACGCCGACGGCTTCGGCGGCCCTGTCGGCGCGCTGGAGCCCGAGCACATGCCCGCGGCGCTCGCCCACCTCGAGGGTGCGGCGCACGCTGCCGGGCTGCAGAGCGTGGACCTGACGCTGCCGCTCAGCGCCCGCACGGCGGTCGACTGGCTCGTCGGTGAGCGCGGTTTTCGGATCGACCCGTTCTACTGCCTCTTTCTGGCCGACGGCCCGTGGGCGAAGCTTGACCGATATCTGCCGTTCAACCCATGTCTGATTCTGTGAATCGGGCGGCGTTCACCAAAGCACCGCGCGCCCGGGCGCGCCGATGCGCCATCATGCGCCGCCAATGGCGCCCGTCGAGATCCGCGGCCTCTCCAAGAGGTTTGGCAACGTCCTCGCCGTCAACGACCTGAGCTTTGACATCGACGCCGGGCGCGTCACCGGCTTCCTCGGCCCCAACGGCGCCGGCAAGAGCACCTCGCTGCGAGCGTTGCTCGGCCTCGTGCGGCCGACGAGCGGAACCGCGACGTTCGGCGGCCGCCGCTACGAGGAGCTCCAACGCCCGAGCACGAAGGTCGGGGCGGTGCTCGAGGACGCGTCCTTTCATCCCGGTCGCACGGGGCGCAACCACCTGCGCGTGCTCGCGGTGACAGGCAGACACCCGCCCGAGCGCGTCGACGTCGTGCTCGACACCGTCGGGCTGACGGCTGCCGCCGACCGCCGCGTGAAGGGCTACTCGATGGGCATGCGCCAGCGCCTGGCGATCGCCTCCGCGCTGCTCGGTGACCCCGAGGTCCTGATCCTCGACGAGCCGACGAACGGCCTCGACCCGCCGGGGATCGCCTGGATGCGCGGGATGCTTCGCGAACAGGCCAGCCGCGGCCGCGCCGTGCTCGTCTCCAGCCACCTGCTCGCAGAGGTCGCGCAGTCCGTCGACGACGTCGTCGTCATCTCGGGCGGCCAGATGCGCGGCCACGGCACGCTCGAGCAGGTGCTCGGCGGCGACGAGGGGCCGGCGACCCAGGTGCGCTCGCAGGACGACCAGCGCCTTGCGCGCGCGCTGCAGGCCGCCGGCCACGATGTGACCGCACTGGCCGCCGGCGGCGGGCTGATCGTGCCCGGGGTCTCGCCCCAGGACGTCGGCGTCATCGCGCACGACGCCGGCATCTACCTGGTCGCCCTCGGGCAGCAGTCGCGCTCGCTCGAGCAGGCCTTCTTCGCGCTGACCGGCGGGGAGTCGATCGCATGAGCGCACTGCTGCAGGCCGAGTTGCTGAAGCTGCGCACGACGCGGACCTTCGTCGCGCTCGTCGCCGCGGCGCTCGCGCTGTCGCTGCTCGTCGTCGTGCTCGTCTCGATCCTGGCGGACGAGTTCAACGACAACGACGTGCGCAACCTCTTCACCGCCGACTTCACCGGCTTGTTCATCGTCCTGCTCGGCGTCATCGGCATGGCCGGCGAGTGGCGCCACCGGACGATCACGAGCACGGTCCTCGCGGCGCCCGACCGGATCAGGCTGCTCGCTGCGAAGATGCTGTCCTACGCGGCGGCCGGAGCGCTGCTGTCGCTGATCGTGACGCTGACGATCATGCTCGTCGGCACGGTCATCCTGTCGCTGCGCGACAAGGAGACCGCCGACCTCGCGGACCTCGTCGACGTGCTGTGGCGCAACCTGCTCGTGGCGGCGCTCGTCGGCGCGCTGGGCGTCGGGATCGGCGCCGTCGTGCGCAACCAGGTCGCGGCGATCATCGGCGTGCTGTTCGCCGCGTTCGTGCTCGAGCCGACGCTGCTCGGCCTGGCCCCGGACTACGGCAGGTTCGGGCCCACGCAGGGCGCGCCCAGCGGCATCATCCAGGTCGCCGGATTCGACGGCGAGGACACCGAGAACCTGCTCGCGCCGGGCGTCGCGGTGCTCGTCATGCTCGGCTGGATCGGCGCGTTCTTCGCCGCGGCCGCCGCGCGGCTGCGCGGCGGCGACCTCGTCTGAAGCGCGCCGTTGGCAGTTGCCGCGGCGCGCGCTGCGGCGGTACCCTCGGCGCATGCCGATCAAGATGACCGGTCGCTACGAGGAGGGCTCCGATCAGGATCGCGCCCACAAGCTCCTCAAGGAGCACGACATCGAGGTCGACCACGTCTACGGCGTCGACGTGCAGCCGTCGGGCATGCAGGAGATCACCTTCACCTTCAACGGCAGGGCGCAGACGGCGTTCGCGCAGAACGGGCGCGTCGACCACGTCATCGAGGGCTGGGACGTGCTGGCGCCCAAGCCGGTTGAAGGAACCTGGCGCGGCGGCTACTGAGCGAGGCTCGCGATGTCCAGCGGGTGCCCGGCGACCTGCGCCGGCAGCTGCGGCGGCGACGCGCCGGCGCTCGCCACGGTGCGCGCCGCCACGACGGCACCGAAGCGCGCCGCCTCGGCGACGAGATCCTCCCGCGCGAGGTCGCTGCTGCCGAGCCCGTGCGAGATCCACCAGGCGAGAAACGCGCCGCCGAAGGCGTCGCCTGCACCGATCGTGTCGACGACCTCGGCATGGACGGGCTGGATCGCGGTGTCGCCGTCGGCACTGACGACGGTCGCGCCGTCGGGGCCGCGCGTCACCAGGATCGCGGCCGGGCCGCGCTCGAGCAGCGCCTGCGCGGCGGCGGCCGGCGGACGATCGCGATCAAGCCACGCGAGGTCTTCCTCGCTGAGCTTCACGAGGTCGCTGTGCGCGATCACGCGCTCGATCCGCGCGCGGTAGGCCTGCTCGTCGTCGATCACCTGCGGGCGCACGTTCGGATCCAGGACGATCATCGTCTCGCCGGCGAGATGCTCGGCGACCGCCTCGAGCGCCGTCGCCAGCGGCTCGAGCACGAGCCCGAGCGTTCCGACGTGCAGCGCCGCGACGCGCTCGGGCAGCGCGGCGAGCGCGCGCTCGCGCGTCAGGCCCGCGGCGGCCGTGCCGTCGACGTAGAAGCTCCAGCTCGCGCTGCCGCTCGCGTCGAGGCTGGCAAGCGCGAGCATCGTCGGGTCGTCGGTGTGGACGATCGCGTCCGGCACGACGCCGTCGGCGCAGAGGATCCGCTCGTGCGTCGCTCCGAGGCGGTCGGTCGACAGTCGCCCGAGGAACGCGACCGGCTGGCGCAGGCGTCCGATCGTGCGGGCCGTGTTGAACGGCCCGCCGCCGGGATGGCCCGTCAGCGCGCCGTCGGCATCGATGACGAGGTCGTACAGGGCCTCGCCGCCGACGAGGATCGGCGCGCTGTCGCTCCCATGTTGCGCGATGCCGGGCACGTGCGGGCGTTACCCGCGAGCGCGCCGGCTCAGCGCCTGGCCTGCGGCCGCTTGACCTTGACGGTCTGTGTCGATGGCGCCAGCGTCGAGAGGGCGGTCCTTGCGGTGACCGTGAGCGATCCGCCCTTCTTCTTCAGGCGCTTGGTCGTGCTCTTGGAGAGCGTCACCGTGACCGGCGCCGACCTGCCGCTCGCCAGCGCCACCGTCGTGCTGCGGATCGCCTTCTGCCCGGCGATCTTCGCGCCGAGCGCCACGAGGCACCCCTTCGGTGCCGAGGCCGGGCAGCTGAGCGTGAACTTCATGCTCGTGCGCTTCTTGGAGAGCTTGATCGTGCCGATCGCGGCGCGGAAGGGACCGGGCTTGGCGGCCGGTGCCGCTGTCGTCGTGCCCGGCCGCGGGGCGGTCGTGGTCGCGGGGCGGGTGGTGGTCGTGGTCGGCGTCGTGGTCGGGGTCGTCGTAGTCGGGGTCGTCGTCGTCGGGGTCGTTGTCGTGCCGCCGGGTGTTCCGCCGCCGCCGGTCACCGGGCTCAGCACGGTGTTGATCGTCGTGACGATGTTCTGCAGCGGCGCCGCGATCGGCGCCGGTGCGACCGCGAGAACGCCGTTGACGGTCGTGCGCAGCGAGCCGAGCAGCCCGCTGTCGACGCCGGCCTGAGACAGCAGCGGGTTGACGATGCCCAGCAGCGACGCGAGGTCGATGAGGTCGCCGGCGCCCGGCACACCACCGCCGAGCAGCGCGGTCAGCTGGCCGACGAGCCCGTCGATCTGCGCCGTGCCGGGCGTGGCGCCGAGACCGGTCGCGGTTCCCAGCAGACCGTCGATGACGCTCGTGGTACCGCCGGCGCCGAGCAGCCCGCTGATCTGCGCCGGCGCGAGGCCGCCGACGATCTGCGTCAGCGTCGCCGGGTCGAGCGTGGTGAGCGCGCTGCTGAGCTGGACGCTCGTCAGCGCGCCGAGCAGGTCGGTGAGCTGGGTGGCGTCGGCGAGGCTGAGCAGGTCGCCGGTCTGGCCGGCGGTGAGGCCGTCGACGACGGTCGCCAGTTCGCCGGAGGTGAGCGTCGCGAGGATGCCGGTCAGCTGCGTCGCGTCGAGGACGCCGAGCAGGCGCGTGAGGTCGCCGACGCTCGCGATCGCAAGCACGTCGCCGGCCTGAGCGGGCGACAAGACGCCGAGTGCGCTCGTGAGCTGCGGCCCGCTGAGGCCACCCATCAGGGTGGTCAGCTGCGCGGCGCTCGCGCCGTCGAGCAGGCCGGCGGTCTCGCCGGCGCTGAGCGTGCCGAGGGCGCCGGCGAGCTGGGTGAGGTTCAGTCCGCCGAGCAGGGTGCTGAGCGTCGAGCCGCCGAGCGGTGCCAGCACGTCGCCTGTCTCGGTGGCCGTCAGCGTTCCCAGCGCCGGAGCCAGCTGGTTGTTGTTCTGGGCCGCCGTGAGCAGGTTCGGGAGATCCGCCGGTGCCGCGTTCTGGATGAGGTCGCCGACCTGCGTGGGCGTCAGGCCGCTGATGATGCCCTGGATCGTGCCGACGGTGGCGCCGGCGATCTGGCCCAGCAAGCCTGACAGCAGCCCGTCGAGCAGGGCCCGTTCCTGCAGGGCGCCGCGCGGCGGCGGATCGGACGCGGTCGCGGCCGTCGTGAGGATCGTCAGCGAACCGCCGGCGAGTGTCGAGGCTGCCGCGATGACTGCAAGTCGACGGCGTGAGCGCTGGTGCATCAAGGCTGGAGTCCTTTCCAGGGAGTCGGCGCGGGCTCGTTCTGGCCTGCGATGAGATGCCCTATCGACATGTGCCCGGCGAAGCTTGAACCCAGATCCCGGCTGCTCGGACGCCCGTCGGGCACCGGTGGCGACATCATGGACGCGATGCACGACTACAACCCGTTCGAGCTGCGCCCGATCGCGACGGTCCAATCACCCCTGACCGACCTGATGTCCGCTCCCAAGCAGGCGCACGAGGGAGCGCCGCAGGCCTGGCTGAACTTCGACCCGACCGTGCTCGACGGCCTCGACGCGCTACGCGTGGGCGACCGCGTGATCGTGCTCACGTGGCTGCATCGCGCCGACCGCGACGTCCTCGTCGTCCATCCGCGCGGCGATGTCGCCAACCCGTTGCAGGGCGTCTTCAGCACACGCTCGCCCGCGCGGCCCAACCCGATCGGCCTGCACGAGGTGCAGATCCTCGAGATCGACGGCGCGCGCGTTCGCGTCGACGCGCTCGAAGCGCTCGACGGGACCCCCGTCGTCGACGTCAAGCCGGTGCTCAGGCGCGTCTGAGCGGCGCGTCCCGCGCCAGCTCGACCCGGCCGCCGCCGGCGCGCTTGGCGCGATACATCGCGATGTCGGCGATCTCGAGCAGCCCCGAGGAACCGATGCCGGCCGCCGGGTCGACCGCGACGATGCCGATGCTCGCGGTCGTCCGGTTCTGTCCGTCCGGCGCCGGTACGCGGACGTCCGCGATCGCGGCGAGCAGCTGCTCGGCGCGCGCGACGACATCCGCCGGCGTCGCGTCGAGCAGGAGGATCGCGAACTCGTCGCCGCCGATGCGGCCGACGACGTCGCTTGCGCGGACGTGCGCGGTGAGTTCGGTTGCGACCGCGCGCAGCATCTCGTCGCCCGCCTGGTGCCCGAGGCTGTCGTTGATCGGCTTGAAGTGGTCGAGGTCGAGCAGCAACAACGATGCGGTGTCGCCGTAGCGGCGCGCCCGCGTGAGGAACACCTCGAGCTCCTCCACGAAGCGGTGACGGTTGAAGATGCCGGTCAGCCCGTCGCGGTTGGCGAGCGCGAAGAGCTGCGCCTCGAGCGCCCGGCGCTTGCGGTCCGCGCCGCTCAGCGAGGCGGCGCACCACCACATCATCGCCACGAGCCCCGCGATCGTCGTGGCCGCCAGCCACCACGTACCGACCTCGTCGTCGAACAGGCCCCAGTCGACCGTCCGCAGGTGCAGCCAGCCGAGCGCGAGCGGGACGACGACGCACAGCGGCACCATCCGGCGCACCATGACGCCACCGGGATCGGTCGTCGTCGCAAGCTCCAGGAAGCGCCCGCGCGGCCGGGCGATCAACAGCGCAACCGTCAGCGCGACGAGGCACAGCGCGGTGTGGACCGCCATCTTCGCCGCCGAAGCAGGCCCGTAGAAGGCGGGGATCGAGTAGGCGTAGCCGATCAGGCTCATGCAGGCGACGATCCCCATCGGCAGCGCGAAGAGCTCCGGCGGGCGCCAGCGCCAGTCTGCGCCGCGGTCCAGCGTCAGCAGCGCGCCCGACAGCAGGACGAAGCAGACGCCGGTCGTCGGCGCGAAGCGGCCGGGGTAGGCGATGCCGGCGGCGCGGCCGTCGTGGTCGGTGAACGGCAGCTCGTCGATGCCCAAACTGATGCCGAGCACGTACTCGCTGAGCACCGCGACTCCGAGCGAACCGGGGACGCTTGCGAGCACGAGCCCGAGCGTGCGCCGCCGACCCAGCGTCGGCGCGCTGAGCAGCACCATGGCGAGCGCGCCCGCGCCCAAACCGATCGCCGTCTGCGCCTTCATGCCGACGGCGCCGGGGAAGATCGACCGGACCGTCGCGATGTCGAGCATCCAGCCCAGCACGAACACCGCAAGCACGATGACAAGCACGCCCAGCGCAAGCAGCGCGACGGCGGCTTGATAGGGCTGGCGATCTCGCCGGGTGGCCAACATACGACCGCTATCGGCGAGCTGGCGCAAAAACACAAGCCGTCGGAAGCGATCTCGCTCAAGCGCCTTCGCCGCGGCAAGACCCCGATGCCACGGGTCGACTACACTGGCCGCTCTACGCCGGGCATCCGGTCCGGCGACGTAGTGCCAGCGTTCGTAGTTGTTGCCTTCAGCATCTCCCGCGTTTCGCAGCACACAAACACCCGGGAGGGCACGCACATGGCAACTGGAACCGTCAAGTGGTTCAACGACGACAAGGGCTTCGGCTTCATCACGCCGGACGACCAGACGAAGGACCTCTTCGTCCATCACTCCGCGATCGCCGGCTCGGGCTTCAAGTCCCTCGCCGAGGGCGCGAAGGTCTCCTACGACCCGGAGCAGGGGCCCAAGGGCCCGGCTGCCGCGAACGTGCAGACGATCTAGAGCCGCTCGTTCGGTCCTACTGCGAACGGCCCGCCTCGGCGGGCCGTTCTGCTTTCAGCCGGGGCGGCGCGCGGGGGGTTTCGTCCGCTGCCGTCGGCCGGCGAAGCTCCCGCGCCGACGAGAACGGGCGCGGATGTCGGCGGCGCGCTACTGGCGAGATGAACCCCGCGGTATGCTACAAACGTGCCAAACAATGGAGCTGAGCCGTACGGCGCTGTAGGCCGCTCGGAGTGGATGGACATCAACTGGCGGGAGCACCTGCGCTGGGTCCGCGTGCAGGATCGCTGGATGAACGTCGTGGACATGGGCGAGGGTCCGCCGCTGATCTTCATCCACGGCCTGTCGGGCTGCTGGCAGAACTGGCTCGAGCAGATCCCGCACTTCGCGCGCGACCACCGCGTCATCGCCGTCGACCTGCCCGGCTTCGGCCAGTCCGAGATGCCCGCCGAGGAGATCTCGGTAAGCGGCTACGCCGACGCGATCGACGCGCTCATGACCGAGATCGGGATCGACGCGGCGCGGATCGTCGGCAACTCGATGGGCGGCTTCATCGGCGCCGAGCTCGCGATCCAGCACTCGGCGCGCGTCGAGCGGCTCGTGCTCGTCGCGGCCGCCGGCCTGAGCATCGAGTCGATCCGCACCGAGCGCAAGACGGGGCTTCGCCACCGCGCCGAGAACGTCGTGTTCTTCTCGCTGGGCCACATCGCCTCGCGCTCGCACCAGGTCGCGCTGCGCGCGCGGCTGCGCGCCGCGCTGTTGCTGATCGTCGCCGCGCATCCCTCCAAGCTGCCGGGGCCGCTCGCTGCCCAGCAGGTGCTCGGATCGGGCAAGCCCGGCTTCTCCGACGCGCTGGAGGCGATGTGCCGCTACCCGCTGCGCGACCGCCTCGAGAAGATCAGCTGCCCGACGCTGATCCTCTGGGGCGACAAGGACCGTCTCGTCCCGGTCAAGGACGCGGCGATCTTCGAGAAGCTCATCCCGGACTCGCGCAAGATCGTCTACAAGGACACCGGGCACGTCTCGATGATGGAGCGCCCGGCGCGCTTCAACGAGGACGTGCAGGCCTTCCTGCAAGAGGCTCCCGGTGAGCAGCAGCCCGCTTCGTCGGCGGGCGCCGCCGCGGCCTGAGCTGACGGCCGCGCGTGCGCGCGTTCAACGACCGGTGAGCGCGACCGCGTCGCCGAGCGCGATCCTGCCCGGCTCGCGCACCTCGCCGTAGACGCCGAACGCCAGCGGCTCGGTCGTGTCGAGGCCTGAGCGGTACTGGCGCAGCAGGTCGAGCGTCGGCAGGTCGGCGTCGCCCGTCTCGGGATGGCGGTGGGTGATGTTGCAGCGCCCGACGTGGCCGCGGACGCGCACCCGCGCCGCGCCGACGCGCAGATCCGCACCGACCCACGTGTCCTCCTCGTGCGGCTCGTCGAGTCCGCCGATGATCACGAGCATCCGAAAGCGGCGCGCGTCGACCGCACCGCCGTCGGCGACGTGCGCGAGCGCGCCGAGCGACGCCTGCGAGACGAGGCTCACCGCCCCGCGGCGGCCGCGGTCGATGCCGCTGCGGTCGATCCCTTCGACGATCCGCACGGGCCGCCCGACGTGGTCTGAGAGCGCCTGCGAGAAGGCGCCGCGCAGCTCGTGCGCCTGCGCCGGGCGGGAGTAGAAGCGCGTGGTGAGCTCGTCGCCGAGCTCGACGGAGCCGGCGACCTGCGTTCCGTCGGGAAAGCGCAGTTCGAGCACCCGCGCGGCGTGATCGTAGGCGGCGACGACCTCGTTGAGCGTGGCGAGCTGCTTGCTGTTGACCATCCGCGCGCGCTCGTCGACGAGGTAGAAGCGGCGGTCCTCGCTGACGCCGGCCGGGGTCAGCTGGACCTCCTCGCGAGCGACGACCCGCAACCCCTTGATCGGCGTCGTCTGCAGTGCCTGGACGGTGGCGACGGCCATCCCGTCAGGATGCCAAAGACGACCACCGGCGAAGTGCGGCGGGACTTTCGCTACATCTGTGTGTTAGATGGATCGTGTCGGCGGGAGGAGGAGGATGATGCGCTGGCTCCTCCCCGGGGTCGCGCTGGCGCTCGCGGTCGCCCTGGGCGGCGCGCCCGCGGCATCCGCGCGGGTGACCCTCGTCGCGACCGGCACGCCCGAGCTCGTCCTCCTCGGCGTCCCCCGCAACCAGGTCGTCGCGCGGCTTGCGCTGCCGGGCGTCTCGCGTGCCGTCGCGATCAGACGCGACGGGACGCGCGGCTACGTCTCGGCCGGCGGCGAGGTCGTCGCGCTCGACGTCAACACCCGCCTGGAGCTGACCCGCAGCACGCTTGGCCCCGCCCCCGAGGTGTCGGACATCGAGCTCTCGCCTGGCGGGGAGACGCTCTACGCGGTGCGCGGGACGCAGCTGCTCGTCCTCGACGCCCAGACGCTCGCGTCGCGCGGCGTCATCGAGCTGCGCGGCCCCGGCGGCGCACTCGCGGTCTCCAACGACGGCGGCCTGGCCGCCGTGGCGCTCGCCACCGGTCGTGTCGCGATGGTCGAGCTCGGCACGAACAAGCTGCTGCGGCTCGTGAAGCTCAAGGGCGCGCTCGGCGTGGCGATCGCCGACGGCGGCGTGACCTACGCGTCGGCGCGCGGCCGGCTGCGCGTCATCGCGCGCGGCCAGCGGCGGCCACGCAAGCGGGCGATCAAGCTGCCGGCGGGCGCCGGCGGCGGTCTGACGCTGTCGCCGGCGCGCTCGCGGCTGATCGTCGCCGCCGCGCCGGGCGGCGCAGCGGCTGCGCTCGTCGAGCTGCGCAGCGGAGGCGTGCGGCGGCTCGTCGCGGGCACGGGCCCCGGTCGCGCGGCCTGGTATCCCGACGCCAGCCGGATCCTGTTCGCCGACGGCGGCGCGGCCTCGATCTCGCTAATCAGCCCGTTCTCGCGCGGGAGGATCGGCCTCGTCACGCTGCCCGGCACGACGCCGAGCGACCTCGTCGTGCAGCCGGGCATCGCGCTCATCAGCGGCACCGAGGGTCCCGACACGCTTTCCGGTACGCGCGGCGCCGACCGGATGGAGGGGCTCGGCGGCGACGACAGGATCGGCGCCGGGCGCGACCGCGACGTGCTCGACGGCGGCGCCGGCAACGACCAGCTCGCGGGCGGCGCCTCGAGCGACAGCATCGACGGCGGACCGGGCGAGGACTTCATGCTCGGCAGCACCGGCGACGACGAGCTGCGCGGCGGGCCGGGCAACGACGGCGCCGACGGCGGCACGGGCAACGACACGATCCAGGGCGACGAGGACAACGACACGCTCGACGGCGGCGACGGCGACGACACGATCCTCGGCGGCGACGGCGACGACACGATCATCGAGAAGGGCTTCGGCGACGACAAGGAGCTCAACGGCGGTCTGGGCAACGACGTCATCAGGGGCGGCCGCGGCTCCGACCAGCTCATCGCTGGGGAGGACGGCGACGACCAGCTCTTCGGCGAGAGCGGCTCCGAGCGCATCCGGGGCGGCAACGGCAACGACATCCTCGACGGCGGAGCGGCCGGTGATCGCCTGGAGGGCGAGGAGGGCGAGGACACCGCGAAGGGCGATGTCGGCAACGACTACGTCGTCGGCGGCAACGGCAACGACACCGTCGACGGCGGCTCGGGCACCGACCAGGTCTTCGGCGAGGCCGGCAACGACACGCTGATCGGCGGCTCGGGGATCGATGTGATCCAGGGCAGCATCGGCGACGACACGATCCGCGCGGCCGACGACAGCGCCGACACGATCGACTGCGGAGACGGCGTCGACACCGTCTACGTCGAGGCCGATGCACCCACCCGCGACGTCCTCACCGCCTGCGAGCAGGTCATCGCGATCGCCGCCGAGCCCGACACGGACACGACCCCGCCGAGGCAGACGATCCGCGGCACGCGCCACGCCGACCGGCTCAACGGATCGCCCGGCGAGGACTCGATCTTCGGCCGCGGCGGCGCCGACAAGATCTTCGCGATGGGCGGCAACGACTACGTCGACGGCGACCAGGGCGACGATCAGCTGCACGGGGGCCTGGGCGACGACCAGATCCCGGGCCGCCAGGGCAACGACACGATCTACGGCGACGAGGGCAACGACCGGATCACGGGCGACCGCGGCACCGACCGCATCCTCGGCGGGCCCGGCAACGACACGATCTTCGGCAACATCGGCGGCGACACCGTCGACGGCGGTGCCGGTGACGACCGCATCAACATGGTCGACAGGACCACCGACCGCGTGCGCTGCGGCCGCGGCAAGGACGTCGTCTTCGCCGACCCGCGCGACAAGATCGCCGAGGACTGCGAGAGCGTGCGGCGCTGAGGAGTCTGTGAGAAGCCGCCCCGCGTTGCGGCGTTCTGCTCCATGATCTCGGGCGGTCGTCCGTCCCAGCTGCGAAGGAGCGTCAGCCGCATGCGCAAGTACCTCATGGCCCTCGTCACCGTCTGCCTCGTGACCGGTGTGGCCGTTCCGGCCGTCGCGCACAAGTCGGGCGCGGCGCAGAAGCCGACGGGCGAGCGCTGCGTGCAGCGGGTGCAGTCCGCAGATCTCTCCGCGGCCGGCAAGCAGATCGCCGTCGCCGCGTGCACCGAGCGGGCGAGGGCGGTCCGCGCGGCGCGGGACGCCAAGCGCGCCACGCACACGGCCCTGCGCGAGCAGGCGCAGGCCGCCCGGGCCGCGTTCCGGGCTGCCAAGGCGGCGGCTGCCACCCTGCCCGAGGCCGAGCGCGCGGCCGCGATGCAGCAGGCGCGCGCGACGCGGAAGGCCGCGTTGAAGGCAATCCGCGCCGAGCGGCGCACCGCCCGCCGCGCCTACCGCAGCGCCGTCAGGGCCGCCCAGCAGGCCTTCAAGGCGGCGATGGCGCAGGCCCGCGCGGCCTGACCGCCGGCTGCGCCGACGCGCGGCGCAGCGCGGCGAACGCTGCGCCGGCCGTCGAGGCCTCGAGGTGGCGCGCACGCCCCCTGCCGCCCGAGCCGACCGTGACGCGCAGGTCGGCGAGCGACGCGCGCTCCTGCAGCGCCGTTGACACGAGCGCGTGCTCCTGCAGGCGGTGGCGCCGCGCGAGCAGCGTGCGGCGCGCGATGCGCACCTCGCGCAAAACGACGACGTTGCCCGCCAGCCGTACGCCGGCGCCGCTGTGGCCGCGCAGCCCCATCAGCGCGCCGAGCAGCGCGAGGATGGCGATCGCCGGCCACGCCGCGCCTGTCCACAGCACCACGGGGAGCAGGCCGAGCGCCGCGCCGCCGATCGCCTGCGGCAGCACATAGCGGCGCAGCGCGCGCGGCGGCGGGCGCTCGAGCTCGCCGGGCTCGATCGCGAGCTGCGGCACGAGGCGCGCGATCACGTCCTCGGCCCGCGCGCGCCGCACGAGCGGCAGCAGCGTCCGGGCGATCGCCTTCTCGCCGCCGTGCGCGGCGGTCTCCAGGCGCAGCGCGGCGAGACCGAGCGGTCCGCGCGCCAGCCCCTCGACGATGACGACGCCGTCGACGCGCTCCAGCGGGATGCTCTGCGCGCGCCGCTCGAGCAGTCCGCGGCGGATCCGCAGCACCTGCGCGTCGCGCTCGACCTCGAAGCCCGCGAACACGACGATCGCCGCGAGGAACGACAGCGCGTAGGCGGCGCCGAGCACGATCGCGAGGGCGGCTGCGATCGCCTGCGGCGAATCCAGCCGGGCGAGCAGGCCCTCGCCGTCGCGCTCGATGTCGATGACGTTCTGAAAGAGCGCGTAGACGGCGGCGACGGCGGAGACCGCGACGCTGATCTGCGGCGACGTCAGCGCCGTCAGCAGCAGGCCGCGGCGGCCCAGCCGCACACGCGCGTCCGGCGCCGCCGGCTCGGGCTGGCCGAGCGCCCCGCGCAGCCGCGCCGCCTCGGAGTGCGTGACCGCCCGCAGCACGATCTCGTCGGCGTCCGACGCTCCGGGCACCTGCACGCGCAGCTCGACGACGCCGAACAACCGCTGGATCGGCCCCGTGACCGTGTCGACGCCCTGCACCCGTGAGCGCGGGACGACCTTCTCGTCGGGCGTGAAGACGCCGGAGCGATAGTGCAGGGCGATGTCGTCGAGCCAGTACGTCTTGGCGCGCCAGTCGATCCAGCTCACGGCGGTGCCGAGGCCGATCCCGGCGAGCGCCATCGCGGCGGCGAGGCCGGGCGTGCCGCCTTGGACGATCGCGATCACGAGGATGCTGCCCGCGAGCTGCAGCCCCGAACGAACACCGTCGGCGACGATCGCCGCGTAGTGCAGACGGCGCGGCGCCTCAGAGGTCATCGGGCGTGCGCAGGCGCGCGAGGATCTGGTCGCGCACGTCGGCGGCACGCGTCGGGTGCAGGCCCGGGATCGTCGTGGCGCCGGCCGCGGTGTGCACGTTGAGGCGCACGAGGTCAAAGACGCTCGTCCACCCCGTCCGCTGCACGGAGACGTGCTGGATGCGCGTGATCGGCACGATCGTGCGCGTCACCTTCAGCACCCCGCAGAGCAGGTCCAGCTCCTCCTCGTGCAGCTCCCAGCGGTAGCGGCGATAGCGCGCGCGGGGGACGAAGACGATGTGCGCCAGGCCGCCAGCGGCGACGAGCAGCGCCAGCCACGGCATCAGCGCGTCGGCGGCCATCGCGATCGCGAGCGCGACGACGAGGAGGACGAGGACGGCGATCGCGTCCTCGCAGAGCCACATCGCGCGCACGCCGTCGGGCAGCGTGTTCGAGGGCTCGGGCCGCACCGCCGGAGTCATGCGATCAGGCGCTCACTTCGACACGCGCGGCGAGTCGGTGACGCCCAGCAGCGCCGGGTCGATCCCGACGATCTGCGCCACGCGCTCGCGCGCCGCGTCCGCGTCGGCCGCGGGCACGTTCTTGACGAGCAGCGGCGGCGCGTCGCCGTAGGCATCCTGCGACCCCGGCGTGACGATCGCGCCGTCGATCGCCGCGAGCCGGTCGCCCGCCGCGGCGTCGATCTCGTGCTCGATCGGAATGCCGACGACGAACAGCTGGCGGTAGCGCCGGCCGGCGTCGAGCGCCCCGTGCACGCGGTCGACGTCGATCCCGAAGCGCGTCGCGATCGCCAGGGCGTCGTTGCGGTCAAACTCGCGCTCGTTCTCGCCGATGTAGCGCGCGGCATCGGATTTCGCGCGGTCGCAGAGATCCATGAGGAACTGGTCGAGCTCGACTTCGCTGCGCACGGGAACGTCGAAGCCGAACTGCAGCACCGAACGCCCGCACTGTCCCTCGGCCCAGGCGAAGCGCCCGTCGGCGACGTGGTGCTCGAGCAGGTAGCGCATCTGAAAGGCCCCCCGCTCGGCGCCGGCATCGGCGTAGTCGGCGAGCGCCTCGAGCGCCTCTGCGGATTGCCCGTAGCGCGGGTCGTCGGGGTGCTCGGCGGCGCGCACGCGGTGCGCCGCGGCCTGCTCGCGAAGGTGCTCGGAGATCGGGTTCACGGCGCCATGATCGCGCACACGCCCGCGGCGCCACGGCTATGAGCATCGAGGCCCGGCAGCAGGTCGCCGCCGACTACGTCAGCGGCGAGCTCAGCAGACGCGACGCCGTGGCGATCCTCGGCCAGCTCGGCGTCAACGCCATCGCGGCTGAGATGCCGGCGCCGCCGAGGATCAGCCGTCCAGCGGCGCGCGCCCCGGCGGCTGCGCCGGGCGCAGTCGCTGCGGCGCAGCGGGCACGTCGAGCGTCTGCGGCGCGCCCGGCTGCAGCGTGAACTTCTCGCCGTGGTGGTGCAGCTCCAGCGCCTCGCCGTCGAGCAGCTCGTAACGCGCGTGGGCGCGGTGCACCGTCACCTGCAGGCGGCGCCCGCGATAGAGCATCCGAAAGCTCAGCCGCGAGATCTGCGCGGGCAGGCGGGGAGCGAACTGCAGCGTGTCGCCATGGTCGCGCATCCCGCCGAAGCCGGCGACGGCGACGAGCCAGGAGCCCGCCAGCGCCGCGAGGTGAACGCCGTCGCGGGTGTTGGACGCGACGTCGCGCAGGTCGATGAACGCGGTCTCGCCGAGGTAGTCGTAGGCGAGGTCGGTGTGCCCGACCTGAGCTGCCACGATCGCCTGCACGCACGCCGACAGCGACGAGTCGCGCACCGTGATGGCTTCGTAGTACTCGAAGTCGCGCGCGCGCTGCTCGTCGCTGAAGGCGTCGCCGCACATGTACAGCGCGAAGACGAGGTCTGCCTGCTTGACGACCTGGCTGGAGTACAGCAGGTAGTACGGGTAGTGCAGCAGCAGCGGGTAGTTCTCCGGCGGCGTGTTCTCGAAGTCCCAGCGGCGGTAGCGCGTGAAGCTCTCGGACTGCGGCGTGATGCGCACGTCCTGGTCGTAGGGCAGGACCATCGCGTCGGCGGCGTCGCGCCAGGAGGCGAGCTCCTCCTCGTCGACGTGCATGTGGGTCGCCTGGCGCGGGTGGCGCAACGCGATCTTCGCCGCAGCGCGCAGGTTGCGGGCCGCCATGAGGTTCGTGTAGACGTTGTTGTCCACGACCGCCGAGTACTCGTCGGGCCCGGTGACGCCGTCGATCCGGAAGCCGCCATGGGCGTCGTGGTGTCCGACCGAGCGCCACAGCCGCGCCGTCTCGACGAGCAGCTCGAGCGCGACCTCGGTCTCGAACGCCTCGTCCTGCGTCGCGTCGATGTAGCGCCGCACGGCATCGGCGACGTCGGCGTTGATGTGAAACGCCGCCGTGGCGGCCGGCCAGTAGCCGGAGTTCTCCTTGCCGCTGATCGTGCGCCACGGAAACGCGGCCCCGGAGAGGCTCAGCTCGCGGGCGCGCGCCCGCGCCATGGCGAGCGTCGAATGGCGCCAGACGAGCGCGTCGCGCGCCGCGGCGGGCGCGATGTACGTGAGCGCCGGCAGCGTGTAGGTCTCCATGTCCCAGAAGGAGTGGCCGTCATAGCCGCGTCCCGTCAATCCCTTGGCCGGGATCGCGCGCCCCTCGGCGCGGGCGGCGGACTGCAGCACGCTGAACAGCGCGAAGCGGATCGCCTGCTGCAGCGCGGGATCGCCGTCCAGCTCGACGTCGGCACGCCCCCAGAAGTCGTCGAGGTAGGCGCGCTGGGACTTCACGAGGCCGTCCCAGCCGATCCGCATCGCCGCGGCGAGCGCCGCCGTGCACTGGTCGCGCAGCGCCGGCAGCGAGCGGCGGCTTGACCACCCGTAGGAGACGTACTTCACGATCCGCAGCTTCTCGCCGGGCTGCAGCTCCGTCGACACCGTCACGCGCGCGAGATCGTCCTCGCTCTCGGAGTCCGTCACCGTGCCGTCGGGCCCCTCGACGACGTGATCCATGCCGGCGGCCACGCGCAGCCGCGATGCGCGCGTGATGTGGACGAGGCCCGCGCGCAGCCCGATGTTGCCGTGCAGCTCGGCGCAGAGCGGGTTTCGCAGCGCCGCCGCGGCGCGCGGGTCGTCCTCGGCGGGCTCGTCCATGAGCGGCTCGTTGGCGACGAGCTCTGACTGCACGACGATCCGCGCGTGCTCGCCGTAGGGCTCGACCTCGTACTCGATCGCCGCGATCGAGCGCTGCACGAACGAGACCAGGCGCGTCGTACGGACGATCACGCCCTGCCCGGCGGGCGAGAGCCAGTGCACCTCGCGCCGCAGGACGCCGTCGCGCAGGTCCAGCGTGCGCTGGTGGTAGTCGCACGTCCCGTAGCGCAGGTCGAAGGGCTCGTCGTCGACGAGCAGGCGCAGGATCTTGCCGTTCGTGACGTTGATCATCGTCTCACCGGTCTCCGGATTGCCGTACGCCGTCTCGGCGTAGGGCAGCGGCCGGATCTCGTGAAAGCCGTTGAGGTAGGTTCCGGGATGGCCCGCGGGCTCGCCTTCGTCGAGATTGCCGCGCAGGCCGATGTGGCCGTTGGAGAGCGCGAAGATCGTCTCGGTCTGGCCGAGCAGGTTGAGGTCGTGGCTGCGCTCGGTGATCGACCACGGCTCGACCGCGAAGATGTCCTCGCCGATCATGCGGCCACGTCCAGCAGGTCGGCGAGGTCGGTCACGACGATGTCCGCGCCGCGGCCGCGCAGCGCCCGCGCCTGGCCGCTGCGGTCCACGCCCACGACGTAGCCGAAGCTGCCCGCGCGGCCCGCCTCGACGCCGGCCAGCGCGTCCTCGAACACCGCGGCCTTGCTCGGTGGCGTGTGAAGCGCGCCGGCGCCGGCGAGGAACATGTCCGGCGCGGGCTTGCCGTCGAGCGCCCCGCGGTCGGCGACGACGCCGTCGATGACGGTCTCGAAGAGATGGTCGATCCGCGCCGCCGCGAGGACCTCGCCGGCGTTGGCGCTCGACGAGACGACGGCGCGCCGCAGGCCGGCGTCGCGCGCCGCCTCGGCGTAGCGGACCGAGCCCTCGTAGGCCTCGACGCCGTCGCGTCGCATGATCGCGAGCACGAGGTCGTTCTTGCGGTCGGCGAGCGTGCGCACGAGCTGCTCGTCGGCCTCGATCCCGCGCGCGGCGAGAAAGGAGCGCACGCCGTCGTAGCGTGGTTTGCCGTCGACGTAGGCGTCGTACTCGCCGGGCAGCTCGAATGGCGGCTCGCCGAGCTCGTCCAGGAAGTCGTCGAACATCTCCTTCCAGGCGCACGCGTGGACCGTCGCGGTCTTCGTCAGCACGCCGTCGAGGTCAAACAGGCAGGCCGTGATCGTGTCGGGCAGGCCGAGCATTGGAACGCAGTGTGCCCCGCTTGAGGCACTGTTCAAGCGCGCGCGCTCGCCTTCGGCCTGGCGCGCTTGGGCTTGGCCGGCTTCGGCGGCGGCTGCAGCACCGGCATGAGCAGCTCGAGCTCCGCGCGCAGCCAGCCCATCAGCAGCGCCACGTCGGGCATCTGCTCGCGGTCGGCGACGATGCCGAAGTCGAGGTGGCCGAGGTAGCTCATCACGGTGATGTTCAGGCCCATCCCGTGCGTGATGACGGACACCGGGTAGTTCGCGACGAGCTTCGCGCCGGCGCAGTACAGCGCAAACTGCGGGCCCGGCACGTTGGATATCACGAGGTTCCAGACCGGGCGTCCCGGGCGGCTCGTCGCGATGCCGAACGTCAGGCGCGCCGCGCGCGAGAAGACGGCCGGCGGGATGAAGTGGTTGGCGTCGGCGAGCAGGCTCGCCGGCAGCGCGCGGTGGCGCTCCTTCATGTGCGCGAGCGAGTCGCGCGTGCGCAGCAGCCGCGCGACGGGGTCGGCGACGTCGGTGGGCAGCGCCGCAGCCATGAGCATGATGCGGTTGCCGTACGTGCCGATCTGCTCCTCGGTGCGCACGGAGACCGGGATCTGCGCGACGAGCGGGCCGTCGGGCAGCTCGTCGTGCGCGATCAGCCAGCGCCGTACGGCGCCGGCGCAGATGGAGACGATGACGTCGTTGACGGTGCAGCCGTGCGCGTTCTTGACGGCCTTGACGTCGTCGAGTGAGAGCTGGCCGAACGTGAAGCGACGGTGCGCGGAGATGCGTCCGGAGAAGCTCGTCTTCGGCGCGACGAGCGACGTGCGCTCGACGGGGCCGTCTTGGCGCGTGATCGCCTGCTGCGCGCGGGTGACGACGCGGCCGAGGGCAGCGGCTCCGGGAATCGTCTTGAACTGCGTCTCCTCGAGGTTCGGCAGCGCCCTGGGCAGCGCCGTCAGCGCCCGCAGCGGGTAGCGCGCCGCGCCGGCGATCCCGCGCATGAGCATCCCGAGCTCGCCCGGCACGGCCTCGTTGTCGCCCCACGGGCCGTGCGTCTCGAGCTGGCGCACCTCGGGCATGAGGTCGAGCAGCAGGCCGAGGATCTCCGCGCCGGACATGCCGTCGATGACGGCGTGGTGGATCTTCGTCAGCAGCGCGAGGTGCCCGGACTGCAGGCCGCTGATGAGGTACAGCTCCCACAGCGGGCGGGCGCGGTCCAGCGGCCGCGAGACGATCCGCGCGACCTGCTCGGCGAGCTGCTCGTCGGTGCCCGGTGCCGCGAGCCCGAGCTCGCGCACGTGGAAGTGCAGGTCGAAGCCCTCGTCGTCGACCCAGTACGGGTAGTCCAGGCCGAGCGGCACCTCGCGCAGGCGCCAGCGCAGCGGCGGCAGCAGCGGCAGGCGATCGGTGACGAGCGCCTCGATGTCGGCGACGGCGAGCGTCGCGCTGGGCGTCGTCGACGGGTCGAGGATCGCGACGCTCGCGACGTGGCCGGTCTGGCGCCGCGTCTCGAGCGCGAGGAACTGCGCGTCGAGGCTCGTGAGCTGGCGCATCGCGGGCGCAACTCTACGGTGTGGCGAACAACCGTCGCGGAGCGACGCTCATTCGACCCACCCCACGCGGCGGTGGCTCAGACCGGTGTCAGGGTCCGGCGGCCGTTCGCGCGTGCGTGGCGGGTGCTCGCGGCCGGCTGGGCCGGCGCCGGTGTAGCGGGAGCCTTGCGCGCCGCCGCCGCAGCGCCCAGCTGCTCGAGCTCACCCTCCAGCAGCCCCGGCAGGTCATGCACCTCCGGCAGCGTGTCGGGATCGGCGTAGCAGCCGAAGAACAGCTCGTTGCGGTAGCGCACCATCCCGATCGCCAGCGCGTGGCCCTGCGCGATCGGGACGACGGAGTAGACCTCTTCGAGCTCGCAGCCGAGCAGGAACATCGAGCCGCGCGGCGCGGGCGACTGCGAGACGGTCAGGTTGAACTGGCGCGGTGTGGCCAGCGCCCGCACGACCGGGGTGCGCAGCGGGGGCGGCACGAGCCCGGCGGCCTGGACGAAGGCCTGCGTCGCCGCCGGCCGGTCGGTGTGCTTCAGGCGCGCGGTCTGCTCGCGGACGAACGCCAGCCGCCGGGCGCTCGTCGGCAGGTGGATCGGCAGCGGCATGTAGACCATCGCGATCTGGTTGCCGGCGTCGTCCTCGCCGATGCGGCGCATGCTGACCGGAACCATCGTCTTCAGCGGCTCGCTCGGCGTGTCGCCGCGGCGCAGCGAGAGCGTCCGCAACGCGCCGGCGACGGCGGTCAGGCCGACGTCGTTGAGCGTCCCGCCGCTGCCGCGCGCCGCGCGCAGCAGCGCGCGCGGCGCGTGGTAGCCGATCAGCGTCCGGCGCGTGCCGATGCGCCCGTTCAGTCGTGAGGACGGCGCCGGCGGCAGCACGTCCTCGCTGAGCGCGCTGGCGATGAGCTTGGCTGTGCGCGCCGCTGCGCCGACGCTGCTGCGCGGATGCGTGACGGCGTCAGCCCCCGCCCGCAGCGCGCCGATGCCGTCGTTGACGGCGTAGCGCGCGGCGTTCATCGCCCAGCCGGCGGCGCCGGCGCGTCCGGCCGGGCGCCAGCGAATCGGCGGCTGCGACGCCACGTCGGGCTCGGAGTCGACGAACAGCCTCACGATCTGCAGCGCGGCGAGCCCGTCCACGAGCGCGTGGTGGATCTTGCCGACCATCCCGACGCGGCCATCTGCCAGGCGCGGGACGAGGAAGACCTGCCACAGCGGGCGCGCGCGATCCAGCGGCGTCGACAGCACCGTGGAGCGCAGCACCTCGAAGGTCTCGTCGCTGACCGGATCCTCGGGCGACGTGAGCTGCACGATGTGCGCCGACAGATCGAAGTTCGCGTCGTCGATCCAGCGCGGCTCCGACAGCCCGAGCGGCGCATCGGCGAGCCGCCAGCGACACCACGGCACCTCGTGCAGCCTTCCGGCCGCGAGCTCGCGCATCGCTTCGGCGCTCGGCCGCGCGCGGTCGACGGGCGCGCCGAAGACCGCGCTCCAGCCGACGTGCATCGGAGACTGCTGGGTGTCCAGCCGTAGAAACGAGCCGTCCAGCGGCGACAGGCGGCGCGTCGAAGTCGCGGATGTCATGCGTGTCCTCCTCGTCCGGCGCCACTCAGCACGGCCGATCGGTTCGCGTAGGTCCCGACGGGACCGGCGGTTGCGGGTGCGAGCACGGGCAGCGGCGTGGTCTGCCGGCGGGCGCGCAGCAGCGCGCGCAACTCGTCGTCGATCAGCTCCGCCAGGCGCGTCGCCTGCGGCAGCGCGTCGGGGTCGGAGTACAGGCCGAACTGCAGCTGGCCGTTGTAGGCGAGCATCCCGATCGACAGCTTCTGGTCGGGCGCCATCGGGATCACCGGGTAGATCTCCTCGAGCGCCGCTCCCTGCACGAACAGGGCGCTGCGCGGGCCGGGCACGCTCGAGATCGTCAGGTTGAAGCGTCCCGGCGCGACGGCGCGCAGGACCGGCGCGCGCAGCGGGCTGGGCAGCAGCGACAGCCCCGACATCACGCCCTGCGTGCCCTCCGAGCGCGTGCTGCGCTTGAAGCGGGCGGTCTGCTCGTGCACGTGCTCCAGGCGCGCGCCCGCGGTGCTGACCTGCAGCGGCAGCCAGACCGACGTCATCGAGACGCGGTTGCCGAGCGACCCGTACTCGTCCGCGCGGCGCACGTTGACCGGCACGAGCGCCTTCAGCGGCTCCGCCGCAACGCCGTTCTCGAGGGCCAGCGCGCGCAGCGCGCCGGCGACGGCGGCGAGCCCCGCGTCGTTGCGCGTCGACGGCGTCCCGCGCGTGATCTCGCTGAGCTGCTCGAGCGACACGCGGTGCTGCACGAGCGTGCGGCGCGGCCCGAGCGGGCCGTTGAGCGGCGAGCGCGGCGCGCTTGGCAGCAGGTCCTCTGCCAGCGCCTGCGCCATCCGGCCGACGTCGCGCAGGACGCCGAGCGCGGACGAGCGCGGGTGCTCGCAGGCGCGGGCGACGTCGCGCACGGCGCGCGACGTCTTCTCGGCGCCGTGCACGAGCGGGTCGAGAGCGCGTTGCAGCGTGCTCGGCGCGGGCGCCGCCTGCCACGGCGCGGGCGGCGCATCGCTCGCGCCGTCGCCGTCGAGCATGAGCATCGCGATCTGCAGCGCCGCGGCGCCGTCGGCCATCGCGTGGTGCACCCGGCCGACGACTGCCGCGCGGCCGTCGCTCAGGCGCGGGATCAGCGCGATCTGCCACAGCGGACGGGTGCGGGCAAGCGGGGTCGACAGCAGCGTGTCGCGGATCGCGGCGAAGCGCGCCGGCGAGATCGCCTCCTGCGGGTCGCCGATCGCGACGACGTGGTTGGCGACGTCGAAGTCCGGGTCGTCGACCCAGCGCGGCTCGTCGAGCCCGAGCGGTGCGCTGAGCAGGCGCTGGCGGCAGCGGGGCACCCATCCCAGCCGCGCGCTGACACGGTCGCGCAGCGCGTCGACGCAGGGGCGCGGCGCGTCGCCGGACGGCGCGAGGATGGCGCTCCACGCGACATGCATGTGCGCACAGTCGGACTCGAGCTGCAGAAACGATGCGTCGATCGCCGACAGCCGTTCGCCGTGGCTGTGATCAGACACGACCTGCAGCGTGCCAGCCGCGGCGCGCGATCTACAGCCCTACCCCCCGCCCGGGGGGATCGCCCGCGGGCGGCCGCGGGGCGCCGTCTGCAAGCCTCTGCGGATGGCCGCGATCGACGACGCCGGCGCGCTGCGCGAGCTCGAGGCGATCGCGCTGACGCTTCCCCGGGGGCTGGAAATCGAGTGGCTCGGCGTGTCGGGCTATCGGATCACCTTCGAGGGCGTGTCGCTGTTCGTCGACCCGTATGTGTCGCGGGTTCCGCTGCGCGCGCTGCTGCTCGGTCGTCTCGCGATGCCCGACGAGGCGCTGATCGACCGCTACATCTCCGCGCCGGGCGAGGTTGCCGGCGTGCTCGTCGGCCACACCCACTTCGACCACGCGATCGACGCGCCGGCGATCGCGCGCCGCTTCGCGACGCTGGCCTACGGCTCGTCGTCGCTGGCGCAGCTCATGCGCCTGCACGGGCTCGGCGAGCTCGCCAGAGAGGTGACCCCGCACAAGCCCTACGAGCTCGGTCCCTTCGTCGTGCGCTTCGTGCCCAGTCGCCACTCCAAGCTCCTCTTCGGCCGCAAGGTCCCGATGGACGGCGAGCTGACATGCGATCACCTGCACGGCCTGTCGCCGCGCGCCTATCGCTGCGGGCAGGTCTGGGGCATCCGGATCGACGTCGCCGGCGTGAGCCTCTATCACCAGGGCTCGGCCGACCTCGACGACGACGAGCTGCGCGACGAGCCGGTCGACGTGTTCCTCGCCGGCGTCGCGGGGCGCAGCTTCACGCCGCGTTACTGGGAGCGGATCCTGCCGCGGCTGGATCCGCGCGTCGTGGTGCCCACGCACTACGACGACTTCTTCGCGCCGCTCGGACGGCGGCTGAGCTTCGTGCGCCAGGTGCGGCTCGCCGACGTGCCGGGCGAGGTCGCGGCGGTCTGCGCCGATGCGCAGGTCGCGGCGCTCGCGCGCGTCGATGCGCCCTGACCCCGAAAGCACCGGGGCCGGAGCGCTGGCCCCGGCCCCGGAAGACTCAGAGCGACCTGGGCTCTACTTCTCGTCCTTCGTGATGCCCATCCGCTTGAGGGCGGCCTGTGCGTGCGGCGAAAGCTGACCTGTCACTGGCGTCGCCACCGCGAACCCCGACGGCCATGCGATCGGCGCGTTCTGCCCGAGGCTCGCGTATCCGCCCGTGGGCGCGCCCGCAGGCGGAACGCGCTCATCGGGCGCGAAGTAGAGCTTGACGTCACCGCCGAAAGACTGTGCCAGCACCTTGGATTCCCTCCGTCGTGGTTGCGGCTGTAACCGCTTGATACCTATGGAGATTCGCCCTCCCCCTGGAGGTCGAATCCTCTGAAACGCCCTACCGCGACGACGCTGTGACGAGCGGCAGGACCGCGGGCAACCCACACCCCGCGTACGCGCCACGATACAAGAGATCGCTCCCTTGGACAACGCCTGCGGGGGTTATCCGAACCACGAGGTTCATGCAGACCGGCTGGGCGCGGCGGCCGCGCTCGGGCAGGCTTGCGCCATGGAAGTCAACGACGCAAGAGCCCGACTGATCCGCCTGCAGGCCGAGCGATTTGGAGCGCTCGAGTTCGGCGTCGCGAGTCCGTCGCCGTACATGGACCGCCTCCAGGCCGCGATCGCCGATGCGCGCCACGACTACGTCACCGCGGCGGTGCTCGAGATCGCCGTGTTGCGCGGCGCGCTCGCCGGCGCGATGCGCGGCTGATCGCCGCGTCAGACCTGCGTCCATCGCGCGCGGGCGACGCTCGCCTTCGTGCGGCGGCGAGCCGATCGTGGTGGGTGAATGTCCGTCCGTAGCGAGCGCGACCGCCTCTTCCGCGACCTCGAGGTTGCCAACGCGCGCGTCACCGAGCTCGAGACGGCGCTGCAGCGGCGCAGCCAGGACGGTCTGAGCGCGGTCGTGCGGATCGAGGTCTTCCGCGAGCAGCTCGCCGACGGGCTTGCGCTCACGCGCAAGGGCGGGCTCCAGGGCGCCTTGATCGTGCTGCAGGTCGACCGTCTCGCCGACATCCATCGCGAACACGGCTTCGCCGCCGGCAACGCGCTGCTCGGCGCGGTTGTCGCCGCCATGCGCAGCGGCACGCGCGCCGGCGACCCGATCGGCCGGCTCGGCGACGACAGCTTCGCGCTGCTGCTGCGCGAGGCCGACGAGGCGGGTGCGCGGTCGTGCGTCGCGCGCCTGCTGGGCGACGTGGCGGCGCTCGAGGTCGGACCGGTGCGCGGCGCGTCGGCGTCGGCCGGCGTCGCCCTGTTCGGTCTGCACGACGACGACGCGGTCGGCCTCTTCGCGGCTGCGCGTCAAGCGCTGAAGGCCGCGCAGGACGGCGGCGGCGGACGCGCGGTGATCGCAGACGCCGATGGCAGCGGGATCGGTGTCAGCGCAGCGCTGCACCGACGCGATGCCGTCGAGGCGCTGGCGGTCGCGCTGCTCGAGCGCGATCGCTACACAGGTGAGCATTCGCAGTTCGTCGTCGACATGGCCGGCGCGGTCGCGCGCGGCCTGGGGCTGTCGCCGGCGCAGGTCGAGGACGTGCGCGCCGCCGCGCTGCTGCACGACATCGGCAAGGTCGGCGTCCCCGACGCCATTCTCAACAAGCCGGGCCCGCTGACGCCCGCCGAGCGTGCCGTCATGGCCGAGCATCCGGTGATCGGCGAGCGGATCCTGCGCAGCATCGGCGGCTTCGCGCTGGTGGCCGACATCGTGCGCCACGAGCACGAGTCGTTCGACGGCTCCGGCTACCCGGACGGCCTCGTCGGCGACCAGATCCCGATCGGCAGCCGGATCATCCTCGCCTGCGACGCCTACCACGCGATGACGAGCGACCGTCCCTACCGCGCGCGCATGTCTCACGGCGACGCCTTTCGCGAGCTCACGCGCTGGGCGGGGCGCCAGTTCGATCCCGACGTCACAGCGGCGCTCGCCGCGCACTTCTACCACCAGCGCGGGCGCACCTGAGGCAGGCGCGGCAGCGACGCGTCAGCCTCTTCGTCCACACGCTCACGTCGCACGTCCAGTCGCGCCGACGACAGCCCGTGATGTCTGCTCGCAGCGAGCGGACCACTCTCACACGACGCCCGGACGTCCGTGGTCGCCTGCTACCGTCAACGAGCAAGGGAGTATCGAGCGTGGCGCCGCTTCGTCTGGAGCACAGCCATCCTGGAGCTCCGCTTCACTTGACGCGACGCAGGTCGCAGCACGGAGGACGCATGGCCGATCCGGCCCAACCCGCGCAGTCTGGCCCGCAACGCAGTGGCGGCGGCTACCAGCCCCGCAAGCCCAAGGAGACCGTCGACGAGCGCCGGGCCCGCCAGTCGGCGACGGCGCTGGCCGCGCAGGTCGACCTCAAGCGCGAGGCCGCCGAGCGCAGGTCTCGCAAGAGCGACTCCTAGCACGCGCTTGCCCGCCCCCGCAGGGCGGGCAAACCATCGCGCGTGAGGTGAGGTCACGCCCGCTGGGTCGCGACCGCACCGGTCTTCGGCAGCCACGACAGGCCGCGCGGCAGGTACCAGTTCCACTCGCCGAGCAGCTTCATCGTCGCCGGCAGCAGCACCGCCCGCACGAGCGTCGCGTCGATCAGGATCGCGGCGGCCAGGCCGACGCCCATCTGCTTGAACTCCATCGCGCCGAGCGTCGCGAAGACCGAGAACACGGCGATCATCACCGCGGCCGCGCTCGTGACGACGCCGGCCGTCGACTTGATGCCCTCCGCCACCGCCGCCTCGGTCGAGGCGCCGCCGAGAACCGCCTCGCGGATCCGGCTGAGGATGAACACGTGGTAGTCCATCGACAGGCCGAACAGGATCACGAACAGAAACAGCGGCAGCCATGACGTGACGCCGCCGCCGGCCTCGAAGCCGAGCAGCGACTCGCCCCAGCCATGCTGGAAGACGAGCGTCAGCACGCCGTAGCTCGCGCCGACCGACAGCAGGTTGAGCACGATCGCCTTGATCGGGATGACGACCGAGCGGAACGTCACGAGCAGCAGCAGGAACGCGGCGCCGAGGACGAAGCCGAACACGAGCGGCAGATGGGACTTCATCGTGTCGTTGAAGTCCTTGCTGCCGGCGGTCTCGCCGCTGACGTCGACGGTCGTCCCGGGCACGTTTGCGATCGTCGCGGGCACGACGTCCTCGCGCAGCGCCGCCAGCAACGCGAGCGCATCCTTGCTCTCGCCGGTGCCGTGCAGCGGGATCTGCACGACCGCGAGCGTGCGGTCGGGATTGACGTGCACGTCGATCGGCTCGGACATCCGCCCCGTCGCGACCGCTTCGCGGCGCAACCGCGCGATCCCGGCGCGCACCTGCGGCGACGTGACGTCGGCCGCCTGGACGACGACCTCGGCGGGCTCGGTCGAGCCGGGGAACGCGGCCTGCACGCGCTCGTGGGTCGCGCGGATCGGCTGGTCCTCGGGCAGCCCCGCGATGCCGGCCGACATCGTGTGCATGCCGATCGCGGGCAGTGCCAGTGCGACCAGCAGCGCGGTCGCGACGCCCGCGCTGATCAGCGGCCGCGCGAGGACGCGGTCGAGGATCCAGCTCCACACGCGCGACCGCCCGCCGCCACGGTGGCGCAGCCGGCCGAGGATCGGCACGCGGCCCTTCTCCGTCCAGCCCTTCTCGCCCAGCCAGGAGAGCATCGCCGGCAGGAACGTCAGCGAGCCGACGACCGCCACGGAGACGACCGCGATCGTGCCGACGCCGAAGGAGACGAACACCGAGGAGCCCGACAGGAGCATTCCCGCCATCGAGATCAGCACGATGAAGCCCGACACGACGATCGCGTGGCCGGAGGTCGCGGCGGCTGCCGCGAGCGCGGCCTGCGAGCCCTTGCCCTTGTCGCGCTCCTCCATCTCGCGGCGCACGTAGAACATCGAGTAGTCGACGCCGACGGCGAGGCCGATGAGCAGGATCACCGACGCGATCTGGTCGGTGACGGGGGTCAGCTGGCTGATCGGGCCCAGCAGCCCGAGCGTCGCGCCGACGGCGGTCATGCCGAGCAGGAGGGGCAGCCCGGCTGCGACGAGCGCGCCGAAGGCGACGAGCAGGATCAGCAGCGTGAGCGGGAGCGACAGCGTCTCTGCCTTCTTGAAGTCCTCGCCGAGTGACTCCTCGAACGCCTTCTCCGCCGAGGCGGAGCCGATCTGCTCGACGCGCAGTTCGGGGTGGGCTGCCTGGACGGCCGCCGTCGCGGCCTGAGTGGCATCGACGCGTTGCGCGGCGGCGTCGTCGTCACCGGCGATCTCGAATGACAGCAGCGCCGAGCGCCCGTCCTCGGACACCTGCCCGGTGGCGCCCGCGTCGAACGCGGAGACGACCTTCTCGACGTGGGGGACCTTGCTCAGGCGCTGTGCGAGCTCGTCGGCGGCGCGCCGCAGCTCGGCCTCGGAGGCGGCGCCCGTACGAGCCTGCAGCAGCACCTGCTCGCCGCTGGATTCGCGAAACCCGGCCCTGTCGACGGCGATGTCGGCGGCGCGCGAGGACCCGTTGCCCATCTCGGAGTCCGTGAGCGACTTCGTGCCGATCAGCCCGCCGCCGACGGTCGCGGCGATGACGAACGCAAACCACCCGAGGATCGCGATCCTGCGGTGCTGCGCGCTCCAGCGGCCTGCCCGTGCTGCGATGTTCGTCGCTCTCATGACTGCTCCCGGTCGTCGTGGTGATCGTGTGATCACTCTCGCCATCGGGCGCTTCTGAGTCGCTGCGGCGGGCGGGCGAGTGGGGGTGGGGACAGCCCCCGGATGGTGGGTGTTGGTGGCCGTAGCGGGGCATTGGTCGGGCATCCCGTTAGAGATGCCGTTGCATGAACGAAACCCTCCACGGCGAACGCGTCGTAAAAACCCCCGCCCAGCGATCCCCGCAGCAAGCCCTACTCCGCCATCCCCGACCGCAGGAACGCCAGCACGGCCAGCACGCGCCGGTGGTCGTCGTCGCTGGCCGGCAGGTCGAGCTTGGCGAAGATGTTGCGCACGTGCTTCTCGACGGCGCCGCCGCTGACGACCAGCGCCCGCGCGACCGCCGCGTTGGAGCGGCCTTCGGCCATCAGCTCGAGCACCTCGCGCTCGCGCGGCGTGAGCGACCCCAGCGCGCCGTCGTCGAGACCGCTCGCCGTGCGCGCGCGCATGAGCTCGGCCACGACCTCGCGATCGAGCGCCGTGCCGCCGGCCGCGACGCGCTCGACGGCGTCGATGAACGCGCGCACCTCGCCGACGCGCTCCTTGAGCAGGTAGCCGACGCCGGCCTCGCCGGACTCCAGCAGCTCGGCCGTGTAGACCGGCTCGACGTACTGCGAGAGGATCAGGATCCCGAGCTCGGGATGGCGCCGACGGGCCTCGATCGCCGCCCGCAGACCCTCGTCGCTGAAGGTCGGCGGCAGGCGCACGTCGACGATCGCGACGTCGGGCTTGTGCCCGGAGACGATCCGCTCGAGCCCGGGCCCGTCCTCGGCCTGCGCGACGACGTCGATGCCGTTCTCGCGCAGCAGCGCGACGATCCCCTCGCGCAGCAGGGCGAGGTCCTCGACGATCACGGCCCGCATGGCAGCTGCGCCCGGATCGTGGTCCCGCCGCCCGGCGGGCTCGTGACGGTCAACGTCCCATCCAGCGCCTCGACGCGGTGGCGCAGGCCGGTCAGCCCGCCGCCGTCTGGATCCGCGCCGCCGGGGCCGTCGTCGGCGATCTCGATCACGAGGTCGTCTGCGACGCGCTGCACGCGCACCCGCGCCGCCGCGCCGCCGCCGTGCTTGGCGACGTTCGTCAGCGCCTCGGCGACGACGAAGTAGGCGGCCGTCTCGACGACCGGCAGCGGCCGCTGGTCGGGGTCGGCTTCGACCGTCACCGCGATGGCGGAGCGGCGCCCCAGCGCCTCGATCGCCGCCGCGAGCCCGCGATCGGCGAGGATCGGCGGCGCGATCCCGCGCGCGAGGTCGCGCAACTCGGCGATCGCCAGTCCCGCGTCCTCGCGCGCGCCGCGCAGCAGGGCGGCGAGCTCGGGCTGATCGGCGACCCGCTCCTCCGCGCGCCCGAGCTGCATCGTCAGCGCGACCAGCCGCGCCTGCGCGCCGTCGTGCAGGTCGCGCTCGATGCGCCGCAGCTCGGCCGCCTGGACGTCGAGCGCGCCCTGGCGCGTCCGCGTCAGCACGTCGACGCGCTCGGCGAGCTGCTGCTCGCGGATCCACGGCAGCCGGTGGCGAAAGACGAACAGCCCGCGCAGACCGAGCGCGGTTGCCATGCCGAGCATCGGCCACAGCGGCCAGACGTAGCCGGCTCCCGACAGCGCCCAGATGACCCAGCAGATGGCGGCGATGACGCCCGACAGCTCGGCTTTCACGCGGAAGGCCTGCACCGGGTCGTGGCGCGCCTGCCAGCCGCGCTCGGCGACGACGCGCAGCGCGACCGTGATCGCCAGGCCCAACCAGACCCAGACCGGCCAGAAGTAGCCCAGCCCCGTCATCGCCCAGATAAGCAGGACGACGACGGCGATCAGCAGGGTGAAGGACGCGTGCAGGGCACGCGGCGGAGCAAGCGCCACCGGCGGCGGCGCGTCGGCGGCCGCCACGTCCGCGGCGGGCGCCGCGGGCTCCCGCCCCGGTGCCAGCAGCCAGCGCATGAAGGCGATCTCCGTCACGGTCAGCCCGCGCACGATCGATCCGACCAGCGGGGCGAGCGCGATGCCGGCCACGGCGGCGACCAGCGCCAGTGCGAGCGTGTCGATGTTGAAGAGCCCGAACTCGGCGCCGGCGGGCAGCGCCCAGAACCAGGCCGGCAGCGTGACGAGCCCGAGCACCGCGCCCCAGAGCCCGATCGCGAGGCTCGACAGCGTCATCCCGACGACGCCCACGAGGCCCGTCCAGGCGAAGTCGCGCCACGTCGTCGAGTCGCCGATCAGCGCGTACAGGCGCGTCGTCCAGCGCGCGTCCTGCAGCGGGCGGTAGCGCTCGGCGATCGGCGCGCCGAGCACGATCGCCGCGCGCCGGCGCTCGACGCGCGCAAACCAGCGGCAGCCGAGCAGCGTGCCGAGCGCGACGATCAGCCCGAAGTACGTGATCGCCAGCCCGATGCTCAGCGCGAAGCCCGTCGCCCACAGCACGATGCCGACGCTCGCCGTCAGCAGGCCGGCGAGGTGGAAGAGCAGGTCGCGCGACCAGAGCGTCTTCGTCGAGAGCGACGGCGAGGGCGATGGCGCGGCACCGGACACGAACAGCAGCATCGCGCGGGCGACGCGCGGCCGCAATGACGCCTGTCGGCATGTCGACGGTGAGGAGAACCCCCGCACGGCCCGCGATCGCCGCGGCACGCGTTCGTCGCAGCTCGTCGAAACGCGCCATTCACATGACAGCCCCCCCGACCTGCCGCGATGATCCCCCCACACGGGGGGAAGCGCCTGTCCTTCGCGCCGCGGCACGCAACGGTGTGCTCGTGCTCCAATCGCATTCAACCGCTGTCCTCTTCCCCGGACAGGGCAGCCAGACAAAGGACATGCGGGCCCTCGTGGCCGCAGTGCGCCCCGACCTGCTCGAGGCTGCAATCGAGCTCGTCGGCGAGGACCCGTTCGCGCGCGTCGACGAATCCACCCGCTTCGCGCAGCCGGCGATCCTCTGCGCCTCGCTCGCGAGCTGGACGCGCCTGCGAGACCACATCGATCCCGTCGCACTGGCCGGCCACTCGCTCGGCGAGTTCTCCGCGTTGGCCGCCGCCGGCGCGATCTCAGACCAGGACGCGCTGCGCCTCGTCGTCATCCGCGGCGACCACATGGCCGCCTCGGGCGAGGCCTCCGGCGGCGGCACGATGCTCGCGCTGCTGGGCTCCTCGCCCTCCCAGGCCGAGGCGCTCGCCGCCCGCCACCGCGTCAGCATCGCCAACGACAACGCGCCCGGGCAGGTCGTGCTCTCCGGCTCGCCCGACGCCCTGGACGCCGCGCGCAAGGACGCGACGACCGCCGGGCTGCGCGCGCTGCCGCTCGGCGTCGCGGGCGCATTTCACTCGCCGCAGATGCAGGGCGCGGTCGAGCCCTTCCGCCTCGCGCTGACGGAGGTCGTCTTCGAGACGCCGCAGATCCCGGTCATCAGCTGCGCGACCGCCAAGCCGTTCGTCGACCCCGCGGTCGAGCTCGCCCAGGCGCTGATCTCGCCCGTGCGCTGGCGCGACACCATGACCGCGCTCGACACGCTGGGCGTCGAGGCCTACATCGACGTCGGGCCCGGGCGCGTGCTCTCCAAGCTCGTCCCGCGCTGCATCCGGGACGCAAGCGCCGCCACCGCCGACTCACTTCTGGAGGATGTCAGTGCACCCGTCTGAGCTTGCCCTCGCACCGTCACCGGTCGCCTCGCGCATCCGCTCGCGCCTGCGCACCGCCGGCATCATCGGCTTCGGCCGGGCGCTGCCCGCGACCGTTGTCGACAACGGGCCGATCGCCGAGCGGATCGGCGTCGAGCCCGCCTGGATCACGAAGCGCACCGGCATCAGCGCCCGCCGGCGCACGGTCGACGGCGAAAGCCTGTCGGATCTCGCGATCGAGGCCGGCCGCGACGCGCTCGCCGCCGCCCGCGTCAACCCCGCCTACGTCGACGCCGTGCTCGTCGCAACCTCCTCCTCCGATGACGTGGTGCCGCAGGCGGCGCCGATCGTCGCCGGCGCGCTCGGCGCCGACCGGGCGATGACCTGGGACGTCGGCCTGGCCTGCACCGGCTTTCTCGCCGGCCTGCAGCAGGGCGCCGCGCTGATCGAGAGCGGCCGCGCGAACACGGTCCTGCTGATCGGCGCCGACGTCCTCGGGCGCTACACCGACCATGACGACCGCCAGACCGCCGCGTTGTTCGGCGACGGCGCCGGCGCCGCGGTGCTCGCACCGGGCGGGCCGGCAACGCTGGGACCCGTCGTGATCGGCGCCGACGCCCAGCGCGACGTGCTCTACATCGACCGGACCGAGAACGTGGTGCGCATGGACGGCCGCCACGTCTACCAAGAGGCCGTCGACAACATGGAGCGCTCGTGCCGCGAGTTGCTCGAGCTCGCGCAGCTGGGCATCGAGGACATCGACCTCGTCATCGCCCACCAGGCCAACGGGCGGATCATCAACGCCGTACGCGAGCGCTTCGGCCTCGAGCCCGATCGCGTCGCCGACTACGTCGGCGACCTCGGCAACACCTCGGCCGCCTCGATCCCCCTGGCGCTCGCGCTCGCCGAGCAGGACGGGCGCTTGCCGACAGCCGGCGGGCACGTCCTGCTGACCGCGTTCGGCGCCGGCTTCTCGTGGGGCGCCGCACTCGTGACGTACGGAAGAGGGACGGCGTGAGCACGACCGTCGAGCCCGCCGCGCAGAGCACCGAGGGCCGCCGTCCCGACGGCGCCGTCGTGCTCGTCACCGGCGCGTCGAAGGGAATCGGCGCCGCGATCGCACGGGCGCTCGCCGCCGACGGCTGGGCCGTCGCGGCGGGCTTTCGGTCAGACGCCGGCGGCGCCGCCGCCACGGTCGACGCGATCGAGCAGGACGGCGGCGCGGCGGTCGCGATCGGCGGCGACGTCTGCGATCCAGACGCGATGCAGGACGTCCTCGCGCAGGCGCAGGAGCGCCTCGGCCCCGTCCTCGGGCTCGTCAACAATGCCGGCGTCCGCGCCGACGGGCTCGCGATCCAGATCGACGACGACAAGTGGGACCGTGTCATCGACACGAACCTCAGCGCGTCGTTTCGGTTGTCGCGCGCCGTCCTGCGGCCGATGATGAAGGCGCGCTACGGGCGTATCGTCAACGTCGCCTCGGTCGTCGGGCCGCGCGCCAACGCGGGCCAGGTCAACTACGCCGCGGCGAAGGCCGGCCTGATCGGTATGACGAAGACGCTCGGCGTCGAGATCGCGCGCAAGGGCGTGACGGTCAACGCCGTCGCCCCCGGCTTCATCGAGACGGAGATGACCGCCGACCTGCCGCGCCAGCTGCTCGACGCGGTCCCGGCGCGGCGTCCGGGCCGGCCCGACGAGGTCGCCGCCGCAGTGCGCTTCCTCGCCTCCGACGCGGCGAGCTACGTGACCGCCACGACGCTCTTCGTCGACGGCGGCATGAGCGCATGAACACAGGCGCTCGCATTCCACACAAGGAGCAACTCCCATGAGCACCACCGCACCCAGCGCGATCGAGACCACCGTCGTGCAGTCGCTGATCACCTTCGGCGCCAAGGCCGACGACGTCCAGCGCGACGCGACGTGGGAGGAGATCGACGTCGATTCGCTGGATCTCGCCGAGCTCGCGCAGGTCGTCGAGGACGAGCACGGCGTCCGGATGGAAGCCGACGACATGAAGCAGATCAAGACCGTCGGCGACGCGATCGACTTCATCACCGAGAAGAAGTCCGCGACGGCGTAAGCGGCCGGCGGCAGGAGGCTCCACATGTCCAACCTCGCACTGGTCCCCCGGACCGAGGAGAAGCTCACGCCGCTCGAGCGCCTGCAGGCGCTGTGTGATCCGGGCTCGCTGCAGACGCTGCGCGGCGCGGTGCGCTCGTCGCGAATGGGTGACAAGACCGCGCCCGGCGACGGCGTGATCGGCGCGACCGGTCGCGTCGACGGGCGCCCGATCGCCTGTTACGCGCAGGACCCGTCCTACATGGGCGGCTCGCTCGGCGAGGTCCATGCCGAGACGATCTGCCGCGTGCTGCGCACGGCCGGGCGCGCGCGGATGCCGGTCGTCGGCTTCATCGAGTCGGCCGGGGCGCGCCTGCAGGAGGGCGTCGCCGCGCTGGCCGGCTACGGGCGGATCTTCAACCAGAACGTCGCGCTGTCGGGCCAGGTGCCGCAGATCTCCGTGATCTGCGGGGCGTCGGCCGGCGGCGGCTCGTACTCGCCGGCGCTGACGGACTTCGTCGTGATGACCGAGCGCGCCTCGATGTTCCTGACCGGACCGGGCGTCGTGAAGGAGGTCATGGGCGAGGACGTCGACGCGCAGACGCTCGGCGGCCCCAAGGTGCACGACAGAAACGGCGTCTGCCAGCTCACCGCCGACGGCGACCTCGACGCGGCGTGGCTGGTGCGCGACCTGCTCGACTACCTGCCCCAGCACGCCACGGAGGTCCCGCGGCGCTGGCCGAGCATGGACCCCTTCGAGGGTGCTTCGGACAAGCCCGTGCCCGCCGAGAAGCGCCGCGTCTACGACGTGCGCGCGGTCGTGCGCACGCTCGTCGACGGCGGCCGCCTGCTCGAGATCAGCCCGCGCTGGGCGCGCAACATGCTGACGGCGTTCGCGCGCCTCGACGGCCGTGCGGTCGGGATCGTCGCCAACCAGCCCCGGTACCTCGGCGGCGTCCTCGACGCCGACGCGGCCACGAAGGCCGCGCGCTTCGTGCGCACGTGCGACCTCTACGGCATCCCGCTGATCGTGCTCGTCGACACCCCCGGCTTCCTGCCCGGCAGCGGTCAGGAGAAGATCGGCGTCATCCGCCATGGCGCCAAGCTCGTCCACGCGTTCGCGGCCGCGACCGTGCCGCGCGTGACGGTCGTGCTGCGCAAGGCGTTCGGCGGCGCCTTCATCGCGATGAACAGTCGCGAACTGGGCGCGGACCTCGTGCTCGCGTGGCCACAGGCGCAGCTCGGCGTGATGGGCGCAAAGCAGGCGGTCGACCTCGTCCATCGCAGCGCGATCAAGGCCGCTGACGATCCCGGCGAGGCGCGCAACGGCCTTGCCGAGGAGTACGAGCGCGACTGGCTGTCCTCCGAGACGGCAGCCCGCGAGGGCGTCGTCGACGAGATCATCGCGCCGGCCAGCACGCGCCGGCGGCTGTGCGACGCGTTCGGGATGCTCGCGGAGGCATCCGCCGAGCGCGAGCGCCCGGTCATGCGCAACATCCCGCTCTAGGGTCGCCCGTTCGCGCCGCTTGCCGACGACGGCGCGCCTCCCCCGGCGAAGGCCGCCGGGGCAGGGGTTCGTCATGCGCGTGCGAGCGCCGCCGCCGGGACGACGACGGCTCGCACGCGCGCCGTCACTCGTACTGCAGCGCTCGCAGGACGTTCAGGCGCGCCGCCCGCCGCGCCGGCAGGATCGCCGCGAGCAGGCCGACGATGACGGCCGCCACGAGGAACGCGACGAGCGAGCCGTAGGGGATCGCGAACGCGACGCCCTCGTCGGCGAGCGCCTGGGAGACGAGCGCGGCGAGCAGGACCCCGGCGAGGATCCCGAGCGTCGCGCCCAGCAGCGCGGTGATGATGCTCTCGTGGCGGATCATGCGCCGCACCTGGCGGCGTGACATGCCGACGGCACGCAGCATCCCGAGCTCGCGCGTGCGCTCGAACACCGTCAGCACGAGCGTGTTGACGATCCCGAACAGGCTGACGATGACCGACAGCGCGAGCAGGACGTACAGGACGTTGAGCATCTGCGCGAACTGCGCCACCTGCGCGTCCTTGAACTCCTCGCCGGTCTGCACCTTCGCGTGCGGGAACCCGTCGAGCCCGCGCTCGAGCGCGGCGCTGCTCGCCGCGCTGACCCCACCGTCCATGTTGACGAACGTCAAGTCGTTGCGCGGGCGCGGAAAACCGTCCGCGAAGGCGGCGTGCGAGATCGCCAACTCGCCGAACGGCGAGCCGCCCTTGGGCTCCCGCCAGATGCCCCTCACCGTCAGGCGCAGCGTCTTGCCCGTCGGCGTCGCGATCTGCAGGGGCGAGCCGACGCTCAGGTCGTGCTCCTGCGCCCAGTCGTGCGTCACGAACGCACCGTCGCGTCCGAGCTGCGCCGCAACGGCGTCCGAGCCGCGATGCCAGTCGATCTGCATCGCGTCGCCGATGCGCCGGTCGACGGCGCTGACGTCGACGTCCTCGGCGCCGAGCTTCGCGCTCCCGCTGCGAACCGCGGAGACGAGCTGCACGCCGGGTGTCGCCGCGGCCGCCTGCTCGATCTCCGGCGGGAGCGCCGCAAAGCCGCTCTCCGCCGTCAGCGCATAGTCCGCCACGAAGAGCTCGTCGACGGAGTCGACGAACGTGCCGCGCAAGCCCTGCCCGAGGATCGCGACGAAGGTCACGAGCGTGAGCCCGATCATGAGCGCGGCGGCCGTCGAGGCGGTCCGGCTCGGGTTGCGCGTCGAGTTGGCGCGCGCGAGCCGGCCGGCGAAGCCGCCGATCCGCGTCGCGGGCCAGCCCAGCACCGACGCGAGCGGCTTGACGACGCGCGGCGCCACCAGCGCGATGCCGACGAACAGCAGGATGGCGCCAACACCGCAGAGCAGCAGCCGGCTACCCGTCGCAAGCCCGCCCGCGACAGTGCCGAGCAGCAGCGCGGCCACCGCCAGCGCCAGGACGAGCAGCGCCGTCGCCGGCCCGTGGCGTTCCAAGCGCGACGGCGGCAGGACGGCGCCGTCGCGAACGGCTGCGATCGGCGGCACGCGCGTCGCCCGCACCGCCGGGCGGATGCTCGCCAGGAGCGTGATGATGACGCCGACGAGCAGGCTGACGATCACCGTGCGGGTCGCGAACACGGTCCCGCTCGAGGGCAGGTCGATGCCGACGCCGACGAGCAGCGCGTTCAGGCCTTGGGCCAGGCCCAGCCCGAGCAAGAGGCCCGCGATCGACGCCAGCAGGCCGACCACGAGCGACTCGACGACGATCGAGATCAGGACCTGGCGGCGCGAGGCGCCGAGCGTGCGCAGCGTCGCGAGCTCCCGCGTGCGCTGCGCGATCGTGATCGACAGCGTGTTGGCGATCACGAAGCTGCCGACGAACAGCGCGATGGCGCCGAAGGCGAGCAGGAAGTAGTTCACGAGCTCGAGGTTCTCGCTCGACTCGTCGGTCTCGGCCGCGGCCTGCGCCTCGCCGGTTCGCAGCTGGACCGTCGGCGGAAGCTGGGCAGACATCGCCGAGAGCAGCTCGCCGGGCGTGACGCCGTCGTCTCCGGCGACGCGAACCAGATCGAGCTTGCCCTGCTTGTCGAACAGGCTCTGCGCCGTGCGCAGCTCGAAGACGGCGATCGTCGATCCACCGAGCGAGCCGACGCCGCCGAGCTCCGCGAGCCCAACGATCCGGAAGTTGCGCGACGGGCCGCTCGTGGCGACCTCGATCGTGTCTCCGATCGCGTAGCCCTCGTCCTGCGCGGTCGCCTTGCCGATCGCGATCTCGCCGCTGCGCGCCGGCAGCTCGCCGTCGGTCACCTGCAGCGGAGTGAGGCTCTCGTCGCCGCGCGGATCGATCCCGAAGGCCAGCGGCGGGGCGCTGCCGCCGCCGAGCACATCACCGCCGCGGTCGATCAGCCTGGCTTCGTCGACGATCGATCCGGCCGCCGCCCGCACGGCGGGTACGCGTCGCACGCCGTCGAGCACGGCGGCGGGAAAACCACCGGCCCCGGTCTGCTCGTCGCCGAACCCCGTCTTCGGGCTGATCACGGCATCCGAGCTCTTGTAGGCCTGGGTGGCGACGGCGCCGAAGCCGTTTTCGATCGTGTCGGTGAGGATGTACGTGCCGCTCACCATCGCCACGCCGAGGATGATCGCCACCGCCGTCAGCCCCGAGCGCAGCTTGCGCCCGGCGAGCCCCTTGAGTGCGACGCGCATCATGACCGCGACACCTCCTCGAGCGCCGCAATCACGTCGGCGGCCGTCGAGCGGCCGAGCTGCTTGACGATCTGGCCGTCGGCGAGGAAGAGGATGCGGTCGGCGATCGCGGCGGCGGTCGGGTCGTGCGTGACCATGACCGTCGTCTGTCCGTACTCGTCGACGGCCTGGCGCAGAAGCTCGAGGATCTCCGCGCTCGTCTTGGAATCCAGGTTGCCGGTCGGCTCGTCGGCGAAGACCACGGTCGGCCGCGAGACGAGCGCGCGCGCGACCGCGACGCGCTGCTGCTGGCCGCCCGACAGCTCGGCCGGCCGATGGCGACGGCGATCGCCGAGGCCGACACGCGTGATCAGCTCCTCGACCCAGTCATGGTCGCCCCGCTCGCCGGCCAGGTCGAGCGACAGCCGGATGTTCTCCTCGGCCGTCAACATCGGCAGCAGGTTGAAGAACTGAAAGATGAAGCCGACGTGGCGGCGCCGCAGCTCGGTCAGCGCCGAATCGCCGAGCGCCCCGATCTGCGTGGAGTCGATCCAGATCTCGCCGCCGGTCGGCGTGTCGAGCCCGGCCAGCAGGTGCATGAGGGTCGACTTGCCCGAGCCCGACGGGCCCATGACGGCGACCAGCTCGCCCTCGACGATCGACAACGAGACGCCGCGCAGCGCGTCGACGGCGTTCTCGCCCGAGCCGTAGCGGCGGGTGATGTCACGAGCGGCGACGCGCACGCGGGGCTGCTCGTCCTGTACGTCCACCGCTTGCGCGGCAGTTGAGAAGTGCATGTGACGCTCCTTGAGTGGGTGCGTCGAAGCTATGGCGGAAGCGACCCCGAACGCGTCGCCCTGAGCGCCTGTCTGCGCTCGTCGCCAGGTCCCGTTCGCAGCGGCGATCCCTCGCGCGAGGGTCTGATTGCGCCTACGACTTGAGGTGGAGAGAGATCAGCGGCTGATCCGATGCGAGCAGGCGCTGCACGCTCTACGGTGCGCCTGTGGGCTCACTCCTCGCGCGCCGCTGGGTCGACGCAGTCGTCGTCGTCCTCGCCGTGGCCGCGCAGATCGAGGTGTGGTCCGATCCCCACCAGGTCCCGCGCCTCGTCACCGCGCCCGCCGCGCTGCTGTGGACCTTGCCGCTGCTGCTGCGCGGACGGTTTCCGCTCGGTGCCCCCGCGCTCGTCTTCGCGATCCTGGGCCTGGAGTCGTTCCTGTCGGGTCACGTCGTGACCGAGGGCCAGGTCAACGCCTTCGCGCTGATCGCGGCCTTCTGCGTCAGCGGCACGCATATCAACCCGCGGCGGGCGCTCGTCGGCGGTGCGATCGGATACGCGGCACTGGCGGCGATCGTGCTCAACGACGTGCCGTCGTCCGAGAACGCGGTCCCGATCTTCCTGATCGGCGCCGCCGGCTGGGCGGTCGGGCGCGCGCTCGCCGAGCGCGGCCGCCGCGCCGCCGAGCTCGAGCAGCGCGCCCGGCACCTCGAGCAGGCGCACGAGGCAGCCGCGCTCACAGAACGCGCGCGGATCGCCAGCGAGCTGCACGACGTCGTCGCGCACAGCGTCAGCGTCATGACGATCCAGGCCGGCGCCGCGCGGCTGTTGCTCGACGACGACCCCGAGAAGGCCCGTCAGCCGCTGATCGCCGTCGAGGAGACCGGTCATCAGGCGCTCGCCGAGATGCGTCGCCTGCTCGGCGTCCTGCGCGGCAGCGACGACACGACGCTGACCCCACAGCCCGGCCTGGCGCAGCTCGACGTGCTCGTCGAGCAGACCAGGGCGGCCGGGCTGCCGGTCGACGTCACCAGCGACGGGCAGCCGCGGCCGCTGTCGCCGGGCATCGACCTGACCGCGTTTCGCATCGTCCAGGAGGCGCTGACCAACGTGCTCAAGCACGGCGGCGCCGCTCGCGCCCGGGTCAGCGTCCGCTACCGCGCCGACACCCTCGAACTCGAGGTGACCAACAGCGGGCGCGTCGCGCACGCCGACGGAGGTGGCTACGGGCTGCTCGGCATGCGACAGCGCGTGGCCCTGTACGGCGGCGCACTCGACGCCGAACCTCGTCCAGAGGGCGGCTTCGAGGTGCGCGCGCGCCTGCCGATCACCGCAGAGAACGCGTGATCCGGATCCTCATCGTCGACGACCAGGCGCTCGTCCGCGGCGGCTTTCGGCTCATCCTCGACGCCCAGAAGGACATGCAGGTCGTCGGCGAGGCCGAGGACGGCCGCGACGCGATCGAACAGGCCCGCGCGCTGGCGCCGGACGTCGTCCTGATGGACATCCGCATGCCGGTGCTCGACGGCATCGAGGCCACGCGCCGGATGCTCGGAGACGACGCAGGCGCGCCGCGCGTGCTGATCCTCACGACGTTCGACGCCGATCGCTACGTCTACGACGCGATGAAGGCCGGCGCGAGCGGGTTCCTGCTCAAAGACGTGCGCCCCGAGCAACTGGCCGATGCGGTGCGCGTCGTCGCCGGCGGCGATGCCCTGCTGGCCCCCGTCATCACCCGCCGGCTCGTCGAGGAGTTCGTGCGCCGCCCCGCCCCGGGCTCGCACGCGCCCGACGAGCTCGCGGAGCTCACCGACCGCGAACTCGACGTCCTGAAGCTCGTCGCCCACGGCCGCTCCAACGCAGAGATCGGATCCACCCTCTTCGTGACGGAGGCGACCGTCAAGACGCACGTGACCCACATCCTCGCCAAGCTGCGCCTGCGCGACCGCGTTCAAGCGGTCGTGTTCGCCTACGAGTGCGGCCTCGTCCAGCCGGGGGCTCAGCAGCGTCCGGGCGGCTGAACGCCGGTCAGCTCGAGCTGCGTCCCGCCGCTCAGGTCGACGAGGTTGATGACGGTCAGGCCGACGAGCGTCAGGCCCTGGCGCTCGATCGCCGGTCGCGCGGCCGCGGCGAGGGCGCACGCCGCTGCCAGGATCGGTTCCGGCGCGATCGTGTGGTCGGGCAGCGTGTGCGAGCGCGTTGCGCGCGAGTAGTCGCCGAAGCGCAGCCGCAGGACCACGGTGCGACCGGCGTAGCCCGCCTTGGCCATGCGGGTCGCGACGCGGTCGGCGAGCCGTGCCAGCGCGTCGTCGAGCTCGTCCGGCGAAAGCGGCGCCCCGCGCGCGCGGCCGAGCGAGCGCTGGGCGCCGAACGAGCGCGGCGGCCGGTTGGGCTGCACGGGGCGCAGCTCGATCGCGTTTGTGAGCGCGTGGACGTGGCGCCCGGCGGCCTTGCCGAGGATCTGCTTGAGCGCCGCCTCGCCGAGCTGCGCGACCTGGCCGACGGTGCGCAGGTCGCGGGCGTGCAGCTTCTTCGCGGTCGCCGGTCCGACGCCCCAGAGGTCCTCCACCGCGAGCGGGTGCAGGAACGCCCGCTCCTGCGCCGGCGTGATCACGAGCAGCCCGTCGGGCTTCGCCGCGCGGCTGGCCATCTTCGCGACGATCTTCGTGCGCCCGACGCCGACCGTGATCGGCAGGCCGACCTCGTCGCGAACCTCGTCGCGCAGCCGCTGGCCGATCGCGTGGGCCGCGCCATTCGTCCGCGCCAGCGCGCCGATCTCGAGAAACGCCTCCTCGATCGAGACCGCCTCGACGACCGGCGCCGTGCGCTCGAACACGGCGAAGACCGCTCGGCTGGCCTCCACGTAGGCGCCAAAGCGCGACGCCACCACGACCGCTTGCGGGCACAGGCGCCGTGCCCGCGAGCCGCCCATCCCGCTGCGCACGCCGAAGCGGCGCGCCTCGTAGCTCGCGGCCATCACGACGCCGCCGCCGACGATCACGGGCCTGCCGCGCAGGCTCGGATCGTCGCGCTGCTCGACAGACGCGAAGAACGCGTCGACGTCGGCGTGCAGGACGACCTGAGACCGGGACACGAACACATGTTCGCATCTCGAATCAAGTTCCGCGACGTGCGCCTACGACGGCGGCTCGCGCGGCTCAGCGTGGATCGACGAACGGCAGCCGCGACGCGAGGCCGCTGCGCTGAAACGTGCTGTGCACCGCCTCCGGACCCGGTGCGATCATCAGCCGCTTGCTGTGGTGGCGCGCCCGCGCCGACGCGTGGATCACGACCTCGATCCCGGCCGAATCGATGAACTCGAGGCCGCCGAGGTCGACGAGGATCTCGCAGGCATCGGTCGCCTCGGCGCGCCGCAGCTCTCGCTCGAGCTCCCACGCGCTGGAACGGTCGAGCTGGCCGCAGGCGGCGACGACGTGGCGCTCGCCGTCGCGGGTGCAGCGGACCGTGAAGTCGTCCTTGGCGAGCAACCGCCCGCGTCGCCCGGACTGCTGCTCTGGGAGGTGGCGCTCGTACACCGGTCGCACCCGCCGCATCCGTGGCGACCGGCGGCCTTCTGCGTGCTCTTCCATGACCGTGTAAACGCGCGGCGCAGGCGCTGGTTGGTCGCTTGGCGCGCGCGGACGAACATCCGAGGCGCGAGATGTGCAGACTCACCACATGTCCGCCGACCTCTCAGGGGCCGTCTCGTTCATGGCCGGCCACGCGCGTACGCTTGACCGGCGCCGCCTGGAGGTGCTGCTCGCAGGCGGCGACCCCGGAGCGGTCCTGGCGGCGCTCGACGCGTACCGCAACCCCGACGGCGGCTACGGCTGGGGCCTGGAGCCCGACCTGCGTGCGGCCGAGAGCCAGCCGGCGGGGGCGCTGCACGCCTTCGAGGCACTCGGCGACGTCGCACCCGCCACGAGCGCGCGGGCCGTCGAGCTGTGCGACTGGCTGGCGTCGGTGACGCTGGCCGACGGCGGGCTTGCGTTCGCGCTCCCGGTCGCCGACGACGCCGCGCTGGCGCCGTTCTGGGCGCAGGCCGACCCGCACGTCTCGTCCCTGCAGATCACCGCCTACGTCGCGGCGGCCGCGCAGCGGGTCGCGGGCTTTGACCCCGCGGTCGCCGCCCACGACTGGCTCGCGCGCGCGACGCGGTACTGCCTCGACGCGATCGCGGCGATCGACGCGCTGCCGCACGCGCTCGTCGTCAACGCGGCGCTGCAGCTGCTCGACGCCGTGCACGACACGCAGCCCGAGGCGCCCGCGCTGCTGGACCGCCTCGGGCAGTTCATTCCCCCCGACGGGCGGCTGCGCGTCGCGGGCGGCAGCGAGGACGAGGCGATGGCGCCGCTGGACTTCGCGCCGTTTCCCGACCGCCCGACGCGAGCGCTGCTGCGCGCCGATGTCGTCGAGCGCGACCTCGAGCGCCTGGCCGGCGAGCAGCAGCAGGACGGCGGCTGGCGCGTGGACTTCGCGAGCTACTCGCCCGCGGCCACGCTGGAGTGGCGCGGCTACACGACGGTGCGCAGCGTGATGATCCTCAGGCGCAACGGGATCATCTGAGCAGGCGACGCGAGGCGCCGTCAGCGGTAGCCGGTGGCGTCGGCGGGGCGGCCCGCGTCCTGCACCTCGACCATGTAGCGCCAGCAGTCCGGCTGCGAGCCGTCAACGTCGGTGAAGCCGTACTCGCGCGCCAGACCGCCGGAGGAGAACGAACCGCCGCTGCGGCGCTGCACCTGCGGGTCGCCGGCGAGGGCGGCGACGGCGCGGCCGACGAAGCGCGGGCTCTCGGAGATCGCCGCGAAGTGCGGGCTCTTGGCCGCGGCGTCACGCCACGTGGCTTCGGTGACGCCGAAGTTGTCGAGCATCATCTCCGAACGCAGCCAGCCCGGCGTCAGCGCCACAGCGCTGCAGCCGTGCGGCGCGAGCTCCCGACTCTGCGCGAACGCGAGCCGGATGGCGGACGCCTTGGCCAGGTCATAGAACACCGAGAGCCGGTAGTTGTCGGCGTTGTACTGCGCCGTGCCGTCTGTCATCTCGACGACGAGCCCGCCGGGGCGGCGGTGCAGCAGCGCCAGCGCGAAGTGGCTCGTGATCAGGTGCGTGTCGACCGCCAGGCGCAGCATCCGCAGGCCACCGGCGAGATCGTGCTCCCAGACCGGCGTGTTCCACTCGATGAGCTTCTCGCCGCCCCAGATGTCGTTGACGAGCACGTCCAGGCGGCCCTGCTCGGCCTCGATGCGCGCGACGAGCGCCTGCACCTGCGCGGGCTGCAGGTGGTCGACCGCGACGGCGATGGCCTTGCCGCCGGCGGCCTCGACGAGTTCGGCCGTCTGCTCGATCGTCTCCGGCCGGTCGTACTCCGAGCGCCGCTGCCGCGTCGTGCGCCCGGTGCAATAGACCGTCGCGCCCGCCTCTCCCAGCGCGACCGCCGTGCCGCGCCCGGCGCCGCGCGTCGCGCCGGCGACAAGCGCCACCTTGCCGCTCAGCGAATTCGCTTGTGTGGGCATTGCGACCTCCTTTCGGCTGTTCAGGTTGTCCGTGGTGCGGTCGTGGCTGCGTCGAGCACCAGGCCGCCGCCGAGCATCACGATGACCCCGAGCAGCTGCAACCGGCTCAGCGGCTCGCCGAAGAGGGGCACGGCGAGCAGCAGGGTCACGAGCGGCTCGGCGGTCGCGAGGATCGAGGCGGTGGTGGGTCCCGTGCGCTGAAGCCCGGCGAAGAAGAGGCTGATCGACGCCACGGTGCAGACGACGGCGACGCAGGCAAGCCAACCACAGCCGGCGGCCGTCACGTCGCCTGGGCGCAGGTTCAGTCCGCGGGGCTGCGCCTCGCCCTGCCGGCGATCGCCGCGCTTCGGCGCGACGCGCCTCGGCTGCGCGGCGAGCTCATCGAGGCAGAGCCCGAGCAGGCGCTGCCCGCACTGGCGATCGGCGACGTCGACGTCGTCCGGCGACGAGTGGCAGCACCAGCCATTGGCGCTGCCGGCAGGCGTGCAGCGCCACGAGCTCCTGCGAGACCCCGTCCACCTCGTCCTGCCGGTCAGGCACCGGGTGGCGCGCCGCCACCGCGACGCGGTGCCGCTGACCGAGCTGGCCGACGAGGTCTGGACCAGCGCCCATCCCGGCCTCGGCTGGGAGGCGGTCACGCAGCGCACCTGCCGCGAGCTCGGCGGCTTCGATCCGGACATCCGCCACCGCACCAACGACGCGAACGTCAGCCTCGCGCTCGTCGCCCGCGGGGCTGGCGGTGACGATGCTGCCCGACCTCGTGCTGCCCGGGCGCCCCGCCGGCGTGGCGCTGCGCTGCATCGCCGAGGGATCCGTCGGGCAGAGCGATCTTCGCCGCCACGCGTGCGACGGACGCCGCGCGACCGTCCACGCAGGCGCTCCTGACGACGGTGCGCGAGGCCGCCGCTGCGCTGCCCGCCCGTTAGACGATGCTCGCAGTGTCAGCTCATGCAGCGCTCTCGTTCAGGATGTCCTGCAGCAACTCGATCAGCCCGGGGTCGAACTGCGAGCCCGCACCGGCGCGCAGCTCCGCGAGAGCGCGCTCTTGCGGCAGCGCCTTGCGGTAGCAGCGATCCGTCGTCATGGCGTCGTAGGCGTCGCAGACGGCGACGAGGCGGCTTGCGATCGGGATCCGCTTTCCGGCGAGCCGGCTGGGATAGCCGCTGCCGTCCCAGCGCTCGTGGTGGCAGCGCACGATCGTCGCGATCGGCTGCAGGCCGGGCACGTTGCCCAGCATTTCCGCGCCCCACTCGGCGTGGTGGCGCATGATCACCTGCTCCTCGGCATCCAGCGCCGCCGGCTTGTTGAGGATCTCGTCGGGGATGACGAGCTTGCCGAGGTCGTGGAAGAGCGCGGCGAGCTCGAGCTCCAGCAGATCCGCCGCGCTCAGGCTGAGCCGCTCGCCGAGCGCGCGGCTGAGCTGGACGACCGTCTCCGAATGGGCGGCGGTATAGCCGTCGCGTTCGTCGATCGCGTCGACGAGCGACAACACACGCGCGCGCGTCCGCGACAGAACCTCCGAGCGTTGCTCGGCGTGGGCGACGGCCGCGTCCGCCAGCACCGCGATCTGCGACAGGACGGCCAGCTCGTGGTCGCCGAAGCCGCGCCGCGCCGGCGCGCCGGCCGTGAGGGCGCCGTAGAGCTCGCCGTCGCGATGGATCGGCACGGCCGCGCGAGCGCGCGCGCCGACGCGCGGCGGATCAGCGCAGGCCGGATCGCCCGAGTGCAGCACGGCTGCCAGGTAGTCGTCCTCGACGAAGCGGTCGCCCACGATGTCCGCGCCGCGCCCCCAGCCGGCCACCGCGATCGTCGCTCCGGAGATCCCCTGCTCGCGGACGACGAGGCAGGTTCCGTCGGCGTTGACGAGCTCGCCGGCCTGCCGGGCGAGCCGATTGAGCACGATGCTCGCATAGCCGCTGCCCACGACCGAGTCGGCCAGCTGTACGACCCCGGCATCCGTTTGACCTTCGACCATGTCGATCCTTCCGTGGATTTGCCTTCCTGCGCGACGGCGTCATGCCGTCGGAAAGCTCAGCGTACCCTCGTCCAGACGCGCGCCCACGCCGGCTGGACGGACGTTCTGCCGGGCGTGCTCGCTGCGCGGCGAGAACGGGCGTGACGCGCGTCAGGACAGGTCGCGGGTGAAGGTGCTGCCGTCGGTCATCGGCCGGTAGATCTGCTTGAAGTCAAAGGCGTAGTCGAAGTCGTCCTTCTCGGATTCCTGGGCGCCCTCGATGTCGACGTTGTGGACGATCACCAGCTCCTCGTTTGCGTGCGAGGCCTGGATCAGGCAGATGCCCGAAGGTGCCCAGATGCCCGAGCCGCCCCAGAAGGGGACGCCGTTGACGCCGTGCGCGCCGACGGCGTTGCACGCGATCGTCCAGAACTGGTTGGTGGCCGAGGAGGCCGGCACGACGGCGTCCCACAGCTCGCCGTAGTAGTGGTCGGTGCGCAGGTTCATCGCCGGGTAGTCACGCCGTCCGGCGGTCCGCCACGACGCGATCTGCACGATCGCGTCGACCTTCTCCACCATCGAGTACTCGCGCAGCAACTCGCTGAAGAGGTAGTCGTAGCACGTTGTGAACCCCAGCCGGCCGTGCCGGGTCTGCAGCACGAGGCGGTCGTCGCGACCGCTCTCGGTGTACTCCTTCTCGATTCCCGGCAGGAAGACCTTGTCGTAGGTGTTCTCGTCGGCCAGGTAGTCGGCGTCGCGACCGACCACGAACGTGCGGTTCAGAAAGCGATCGCGCTCACTGGCCGCGGTCAGGTTGTTGAGCACGATCGCCTCGAGGTCGCCGCCGATCAGCGGCTGCAACTCGCGCTCGATCCAGTCGGCGTGCTTCTCGGAGACCGCGTCCTTCATGTAGGCCAGGCAGTCCTCGCGCTGGTCCCAGAAGTACCCGGAAAGGCAGAACTCCGGGAAGACCGCGATGTTCACGCCGCGCTCTTTGAAGATGCTCGCGACCCGCAGGATCTTGTCCTTGTTGGCCTCGATGTCCGGCACCGCCGCGTGGATGTTCGCCAGGCCGACCGAGAGCTTTGACTCGTCGGCGCAGTAGCTGCGCTCCACGACCTGGAACTCGTCGACGGTCTCCACGGTCTCCCTCCCTCGCCGTTGCTCTAGTAACGGGCGCGCGTCAGGCGCTTGGGAAGCGGCACCGGCGAGAGGCGCTGCGCCGCCGACCCGGCGAACGCGCGCGTGTCCAGCAGCGCGACGAGACCGCGCAGCTCCTCGCGCTCGGGCGCCGACAGCGCACGTCCGCGGCGCACGAGCTCGGCCAGGCGACGACGTTGTGGCGCGTCAAGGTGCTGCAGATGGCGGCGCGCGACGAGCGCCAGCTCCGCGACTGCCAGCAGCTTGACCACCGGCAGGTGCTTGAGCCCCGGCACGCGCCTGACCGCGCGCGGCAGGCCGTGGGCGACGACGGTTCGGACGAGCACGCGACGAAGCATACGGCGGGCCTGCCCAGCGTTGGACGAGCAGCGGCGCGGCCGGCCTGGCGTCCGCGACGGGCGATCCGGGTAGGCACGGGCCGTGCTCTCGCAGAAGGACGCGACAGGCTGGGACGTGCCGCTGCGGGGAACGGCTGCGCCGGCGCCGCGAGCCGCGGCCCTCGACGCGTTCCTGCGCGTCATCCGCGCCGAGGAGGACCGGCTTGCGCGACGTGAGCGGCTGGACACGAAGCTCATGATCACGCGGCTGCGCAAGCTCTTCTACGGCGGCCATGGCTGGGACGAGTACCTCATTCCCGGCGCCGCCGAGGTGACCCCGCTGTACCCGTTCGAGATGGCGGACCCCGTCCGCCGCGAGTTCGAGGTGCCCGGGCCGAACGTCCTTGACTTCGTCGACCGCCGCCCGCGGCTGGACGGCGCGCCGCCGCAGCTCGTGCGCCCAGGCGACCTGCAGGAGGTTCGCATGCACGACGGCGAGCTCGTCGACGTCGGGCACGTGCTCGCGGGCCTCGACGCGATCAACCACCCGGGCCCGGTCGCGCCGCTGGGGCTCTATGCGATGGCGCGCAACGTCGACGCCGTCACGTGGGGCGGCGACCTGGGCAGCGTCCTGGCCGAGGTCCTGTTTCAGGGCGCCCGGCGCGAGCGCGCGCTCACGGATGCCGAGCTGCAGGAGCAGATCGACTTGTGCGCGCCGCCGCAGGACATGCTCGGCAACGTCGACGCCTACGCCATCGGCGCCGCCTACGACATCTCCCACGGAGCCGGCTGCGCGGTGTCGGACATCCTGCTGGACTACTACGGCGGCTCGCCGACGGCCGGCACCGCGCGCTCGCGGCGCTTCACGACGTTCGCGCTCGAGGTCGGCCTCGGCCGGCTGGAGGGCGACGCGTTCGCCGCCGAGCCGGCCTGGCTGAACCGCTACGAGCGTGAGATCGGCCACGCCGCCGCGCTGTATGTCGGCGCGATCGGCGATCTTGCGGCCTGGGGCCTGCCGTACGCCGTCGGCGCGAAGCTCGGCCTCATGAAGAGCGCCCGCGACTCGCCGCTGCGCCGCCCGCTGCTCGAGCGTTTCGTCGCGTCGCTCAGAAGCGAGGTCGCGCGGGAGGCAGCGCAGGCCTAGACAGCTTGTCGCCGCCGGGCGTGCCGCCGGACGCGCGGCGCCCGCTCACGTGCCGCAGAACGTGCGGTAACAGCCGAAGTCTGCCGGCGCCGGTGCGGCGTATCGCTCCAGGCCGGGCCGTTCGTCGAACGGCTGCGTGAGCACGTCGACGAGTCGTTCGAACGGCTGCAGGTCGCCGCCGGTCGCCGCCGTCAGCGCTTCCTCCACGAGGTGGTTGCGCGCGATGTAGACGGGGTTGACCCGGTCCATCGCGTCAGCGACCGTCTGTCCGTCGGTGGATTGGGAGGACAGCCGCGCCTGCCAGCGATCGCACCAGCCGTCGAAGGCGGCGGGGTCGGCGAAGAGCGCCTTGGCGGGTGCCACGTCCCCGCGCGCTGCCGCTGACAGCGCCCGGAAGAACGAGGTGAAGTCGACGGACTGCGCATGCAGCAGCGCCAGCAGGTCGTCGATCAGCGCGCCATCCTCCGGTCGGCCGTCGACCAGACCGAGCTTCGCGCGCATGCCCGCGCCCAGGTACTCGTGGTAGCGCCCGGCGAATGACTGCAGGACCTCGGTGGCGGCCGCGATCGCGGTGTCCGGGTCGGCGTCCAGCAGCGCCAGCAGCGTCTCACCCAGCCGCGCCAAATTCCACTGCGCGATGTACGGCTGGTTGGCGTACGCGTAGCGGCCGGCGTGATCGATCGAACTGAACACGGTGGCGGGGTCGAAGGCGTCCATGAACGCGCAGGGGCCGTAGTCGATCGTCTCGCCGGAGATCGTCATGTTGTCGGTGTTCATGACGCCGTGGATGAAGCCGACGAGCATCCAGCGCGCGATGAGCGCGGCCTGGACGTCGACGACGGCCGCGAAGAACGCGAGGTACGGGTTCTCTGCCTCGGCGGCGTGGGGGTGGTGACGGGCGATCGCGTGGTCGGCGAGGCGCCGCACGAGCGCCGGGTCCTGGCGCGCGGCGTACTCGAACGTGCCGACGCGGATATGGCTCGCTGCGACACGGCTGAGCACCGCGCCGGGCAGCATCGTCTCGCGCACGACGTCCTCGCCGGTCGCCACGACTGCGAGCGCGCGGGTCGTGGGGATGCCGAGGGCATGCATCGCCTCGCCGATCACGTACTCGCGCAGCATCGGGCCGATGGCGGCCTTCCCGTCACCGCCGCGCGCGAACGGCGTGCGGCCCGAGCCCTTCAGGTGCAGGTCGCGGCGCTGTCCGCGGACGTCGAGCACCTCGCCGAGCAGGAGCGCGCGGCCGTCGCCCAGCCGCGGCGAGAACCCGCCGAACTGGTGGCCGGAGTAGGCCTGCGCGACCGGCGTGGCCCCGTCGGGCGCGACGGCGCCGACGAGGACCGCGAGACCGTCAGGTCCTTTGAGCGCATCGCCGTCGACGCCGAGCTCTGCGGCCAGCTGCTCGTTGAGCGCCAGCAGCCGGGCGGCCGGCACAGGTCTTCCGCGCCAGGGCTCGTACAGGCCCTCGAGATCCCGTACGTAGGAGTTGTCAAACGCGAACAGTGGCCGGGCAGCAATGCTCATGACTCCAGGCTAGCTTCCCCGTGGCGGTGCTCGATGGCCGTTCCTCAGCCGGGTTCGCGGCGTGCCTGACGACAGGCGCGGTCCTGATCGGAGCGCGAGCTTCAGCCATACTCACACGCTTGGACTGGTTCACCTTCTTGATCCTCGTCCTGACCGGATTCACCGCGTGCGCGGAGTTCGGGTCATATGCGTTCGTGCATCCGATCACGCGGCGCCTGCCGCAGAGAGAGTTCATCGCGGTGGAGCAAGGATTGCTGACGTCGTTCGGCCGCGTCATGCCGATCCTGATGCCGTTGACGCTGATCGTCGCGGTCAGCTTCGCGATCAGCGTCTGGGACGAAGGCGGCTGGATCCGCGGGCTGGCGGCGGCGGCGGCCCTCTCGCTGGCGGCTGCCGTGATCTCGACGGTCGTCGTCAACGTCCCGATCAACCTCGCGACCGGCAAATGGGATCCCGACGATCCGCCCGCTGACTGGAAGCAGACGAGGGCGCGATGGGAGCGTTTTCAGGGCGTGCGGTCGTGGCTGCTGCTGGCCGGGTTCGTCCTGATCTGCGCCTGCGTCGCGGTTCGGCTCGACGGCTAGCTGGCCTGGAGCCCGCAGGTCACTCCTTCCACATCACCGACTTGCCCCCGGGCGACGCGCAGTACGTGCTGGCGTTGCGAAAGCAGTTGAACCCGCGGATGCCGCAGCCGCTGGTGGGCGGCGGCCGCTTCGAGGCCCGATGGCAGCTCTCGCTGCGGTCGGCCTTCGCAAGAAACGAGCGCAGGACGCCCCTGCCGTTCGTGCACGTCGTCGCGCGCGTCGCGATGGAGCGCGCGCGGATCGTCCTGCCGTTGATCTGCTCGGTGACGCTGCCGCTGCAGACGGCGGCGCGCGCGGTCGGCGCCTCGTTGCCGGCGGCCAGCGCGGCGACGAGCACGAGGGCGGCTGCAACCACGGCGGCGGTGAGCCTGCGCATGACGCGTGTCTGCCCGATCCGGGGCGCGCCAAACGAGGCCGGCGGCGGGCGTGAGGAGGCCGGCGACGGCGCTACTCGCACCTCCGTGTAGCGTCCCAGCTACGACGACGAAGGGACCTGATCACGATGGTGGCGCGCAAGACGATCGATGAACTGCTCGCGCAGGCGCGGGCCGGGCTCGTGCGCGTCGAACCGAACGAGGCACAGGACGCGATCGGCGGCGGTGCCCTTCTCGTCGACATCCGCTCCGAATCGCAGCGTGCCGCCGACGGGATCGTGCCGAGCGCGATCTGGTTTGCGCGCAACGTGCTCGAGTGGCGCTGCGACCCCAGCAGCGAGGCGCGCGACGACCGCGTGGGCGGTCTCGATCGTCGCGTGATCGTGATGTGCGACGAGGGCTACCAGTCGAGCCTTGCCGCAGCGACGCTGCAGCAACTCGGATTTGCTCGCGCGACAGACCTCGTCGGAGGTTTCCAGGCCTGGCGCGCCGCGGGATTGCCCGTCGCGCGGGACTAGTGCCGGCGGCGCAGCACGCGGCGGTCATCGGGCAGGCGCTTGGTGTAGCGCGCCGCGTCGAGATGCTCGAGCAGCGCCTCGGCGTACTTGCGGGAGGTCCCGAGCTCGTCACGGAGCCGCGCGAGCGTCACGGCGCCCTCGCTGGCGATGATTGCGCCGGCGCGATCAGCGACGACCGCGAGCGCGTCGCGGTGCGCGTAGAGGTCACGGCCGATACGGACGGCGACGCCCGCGTGCATCAGCGCGGGGAGATGCGCCGCGGCAGCACCCAGCTCTGAGCGCGAGGGCGGCTCATGGCCGGCCGCGAGCAGCCGCTCTGCGAGCTCGGTCGCGCCCGATTCGAGCGCCGGCGCCGAAGAGGCCGCGGCGGTCGCCGGACCGGCTGGTGCGGCGACCGCCGGCGGCGCTACCGGCGAAGGCTCCGGCTCACCGCGCCGTAGCCGCTCGAGGCGCGCGAGCACGTCGGGGCGGCGACCATGGCGGCGGGCCCGCGGATCGAGCACGGTGCCGCCGGCGAGCGTGTCGGGCGGCGCGACCGAGCGCACGACGAGCCGGTCGCCCGCGGCGGCGAGCAGCGGCGCCTCTAGGCGCACCTGCCACAGGCCGCCGCCGAGCGCCGCCAGCCGCGCCGGCGCCGCCCGCGTGCCGTGATGCACCATGACGCGCCGGCCGTGCAGATCGTCGCGGAGGTCCAGCGCCGCGTCGATGACCTGCGTCGGCGCGAGCGCCGCCGCCCGATCGGCGAGCGCATCACCGCGGGCGACGTCGCGCAGTGCGATCCCGGCGAGACCGACTGCAATGCGCTGCCCCGCGTGCGCCCGCTCGGCCGGCTGGTCGTGCACCTGCAGCGATCGCACTCGGACGAGCCGCTGCGCCGGCAGCAGGGCCGGTGTATCGCCCACGGCCAGGCTGCCCGACCGCAGCGTCCCGGTGACGACCGTGCCGGCGCCGTGGATCGTGAAGGCGCGGTCGATGTGCAGCACGGCCGCGCCCCCCCGACGTCCTGCGGCGTGTGGCGTCACACGCTCCGCCACGCGCTCCAGCGCCGCCGCGACGGCCGCCACGCCCTCGCCTGTGCGCGCCGAGCACGCCACGACCTCGGCGCCGGGGAGCAACTCGGCGGCTTCCGCGGCGGCTCGTTGCGGGGACGCGCGGTCGCACTTGGTGATCGCGACGACGCCCTGTTCGATCCCCAGTGCCGCGAGCACCTCCGCGTGCTCGAGCGTCTGAGGCATCACGCCGTCGTCGGCGGCGACGACCATGAGATGGAAGTCGATCCCGGTCGCTCCGGCAACCATCGTCCGCACGAAGCGCTCGTGGCCCGGCACGTCGACGACCGAGACGTGCTGCCCTCCGGGCAGCAGCAGGGGCGCGAACCCGAGCTCGATCGACATGCCGCGCGCCTTCTCCTGGGGCAGGCGGTCGGTGTCCACCCCGGTCAGCGCGCGCACGAGCGCCGTCTTGCCGTGGTCGATATGGCCGGCCGTCCCGAGCGTCAGGGCCGGCTCGACGCTCACGGCAACACCGCGCGCACCGCGCGCGCCACCTCGCGCGCCTCGTCGTCTGTCAGCGTGCGCGGGTCGAGCAGCAGCCGGCCGTCGTGCAGACGGCCCACAACGGCCGGATCGCCTGCCCGCAGCTCCGCCGCGAGCGCGGTCGCGCCGGCCGGGCCCGGGTCGATCGCGACCGCCGGCCCCGGCAGTTCCAGCAGCGGCAGTGCGCCGCCGCCGACACGCGCCGTCGACGCGACGACCGTGCCCCCGGTCGTGGCCGCCAGCTCGTGTGCGCGCCTGCTCAGCGTCGCGTCGTCGGCTTCGAGCATCGCAAGCACCGGCAGTGTGCGGCGCGCGGCCACCGGGTCGCGATGAAGGGCGAGGGTCGCCTCGAGCGCGGCGAGCGACAGCTTGTCGATTCGTACGGCCCGCGCGAGCGGATGGCGGCGGCACGCCTCAACGGCCGCGCGCGTTCCGACCAGCATCCCCGCCTGCGGTCCGCCGAGCAGCTTGTCGCCCGAGAACGCCGTGAGCGCGGCGCCGGCGCCGACCGATCGGCGCACCGGCGGCTCGCCCGCGAGCAGCTCGAGGTCGTCCGTGAGCACGCCCGAGCCTACGTCGTCGATCACCGCTGCGCCCAGCTCACAGAGCTCCTCGATCTCCACCTCGGCGACGAAGCCGACGGTTCGGAAGTTCGAGGGATGCGCGCGCAGGATGGCCCCGATGCGCTCGCCCCCGGCCGCCAGTGCCGCCTCGTAGTCGGCGCGGCGCGTCCGGTTCGTCGTGCCCACCTCGACGAGCCGCGTGCCCGCGAGCTCGAGGATCTCGGGGATCCGGAAGCCGCCGCCGATCTCGATCAGCTGCCCCCGCGAGACGACGACGTCGCGGCCTCCAGCCAGCGCGGCGCAGGCCAGCAGCACCGCCGCCGCGCAGTTGTTGACCGCGAGGGCCGCCTGCGCGCCGGTCAGCTCACGCAGCAGCTCCTCGACATGCGCCTGCCGCGATCCGCGCGCTCCCGCGGCGAGGTCGAGCTCGAGGTTGCAGTAGCCGTCCGCGACGGCCGCGACCGCGGCTTGCGCCTCGGCGGCGAGCGGGGCCCGACCGAGGTTCGTGTGGACGACGACGCCGGTCGCGTTGAGCACGCGCCGCAGCCGCGGGCGCAGGCGCGCCCGCGCGCGCGCCACCAGGTCGACCGTCGTGTCGTCGACCGCATCACCGCCGTCGAGCAGTTCCTCGCGCCGCGCCTCCAGCTCCGCGCGCGCCACCGCGGTCGCCAGCCGGTCGACCGACGGCAGGCCGCGCAGCCGGTCGCGCGGGCTCATACGGAACGGCGAAGGAGTCGAACCTTCCAGCGCGGTGTGCCGCGCCCCGCCGGTTTTGAAGACCGGATGGGCCACCGGGCCCGGGCCGCTCCAAGGTGATGTAGCCCGAGCTGGGCGATCATCGCACGGCGATGGCGCCGGGCTCACCGGCGACGATATCGCCGACGATCGGGCCCGGCAGCGAGGAAGCGGCCTCGGGCGCGACCGCGACGAGCAGCCCGCCCGACGTCGTGGCGTCGCACAGCAGGCGCCGGCGCGGTTCGGCGACGTCGTCGGCGAACGTCGTGAAGGTCTCGGCGTGCGCGCGGTTGCGCCGGCTGCCGCCCGAGACGGCGTCGTCGCCCTCGAGCAGCTCCAGCACGCCGTCGATCGCCGGCACGGCCGACGCGTCGATCACCGCCGCGACGTCGCTCGCGCACCCCAGCGAGTGCAGATGGCCGAGCAGCCCGAAGCCGGTGACGTCGGTCATCGCGCTGGCGCCGGCCGCGCGCGCCGCCGCGGACGCCGAGTCGTTGAGCGCGCTCATCGTCGCAACCGCCCTTGCGAGCAGGTCGTCGTCGCGCCGGCCGCGCTTGCGCGCCGTCGTGATCGCGCCGACCCCCAGCGGCTTGGTCAGCACGAGAAGGTCACCTGCGTGCGCCCCCGCGTTGGAGATCACTTCGGCGGGATGCACGGTTCCGGTCACGGCCAGGCCGTACTTCGGCTCCGGGTCGTCGATCGAGTGGCCGCCGACGATCGAGATCCCCGCAGCCGCGGCGACGTCGGCCCCACCCCGCATGATCTCGCGCAGGATGTCACCGCCGAGCTGCTCGAGCGGAAAGGCGACGACGTTCATCGCCGCCAGCGGCAGCCCGCCCATCGCGTAGACGTCGGAGAGCGCGTTCGCCGCCGCGATCCGGCCGAAGTCGTAGGGGTCGTCGACGATCGGCGTGAAGAAGTCGATCGTCATCACGAGCGCGATCTCGTCGGTCAGCTTGAACACCGCGGCGTCGTCGGCGGTGTTGGAGCCGACGAGCAGCCGCGGCTCGGCGACGGCGGGCAGCCCCCGGACGATCGGCAGCAGCGCCGCCGCCGGCAGCTTGCATCCGCAGCCCGCGCCGTGCGAAAGCGACGTCAGCGCGACGGGTCCCGCAGCGTGCGGCGCGCTCACGAGCGTAGGACCGGGCGAGGGATCGGATGGGCGTCGAAGCACACGGTTTGCGGTCGTCGTCAGGCGTCGGCGAACCGGCCCAACGCTAGCGCGTCCCGCGCCATACCCGTTCCTGCCGCCACGCAGGCGCGGCCGCGCCCGACTCGGAAGCCAGGCGCCGTCCACGCCAGAGGCGGTCCAAGCGGTCTTCGATCCACGGCGGAAGCGTGCGGGCCGACATCAAGGGACTGCTGTGACGCCGGCCTCGCGCGATTCGTTGCGCAAGCTCGTCCACCCGGGTGGCGGGACCGCCACTTCCGGGAAGTGCGACTCCCGCTCCGCTGCGCCAGAGGGCGTCACCGGCGCCACGCGAGAGTTCCCCCGTTCGAGGAGCCGGGGAGCGATCAGCTCCCCGTCAGTTTGCGGCGCCCTCCAGGCTCAGCTGGACTTCTCCGGCGGCGCATGCGACTAAGAGTCGCGTCGCGGTCTCTGGAGGTCCGGGGGTGAAGGCCGAGGCGCCGGGCAGCACCGGCCGTCGCTGGTCGAGGTGCAGGACGCTCGGCATTGCCCACATCTCGCCCGGCCCGAGCGCGTAGGCGGTTCCGGCATCGTCCTCGAGGGAGCGGGGACCGTAGGCGCGGGTCAAGTCACTGACATGGTCGGGTGCCGCCACCCGCCCGCGCCGATGCTCGTCCGCGTCGACCACGAGGTGCCAGCGGACGATCACGCAGTCGTCGTAGACCTCCGCCGAGCTGATTCGCAGCCCGCCGAGCCGGCGCTCAGGACCGACTATGACCGCCCGCAGCTCTGCTCCGTCATACGGCGGCCCCGCACGGCGCGGTGCGGTGTCGGGAACCACCGCGTCGAGCTTCTCGACCCAGGCGCTTCTGTCGCTCCAAGCGATGCTTCCCGTCTCGAGCAGGGCCTGCAGCTTTACCATGAACGACTCGCGCGCTCGGAGCCGATGAGCTCGCTCAGCGGCTCGCGCTGCGCTTTGGAGCTCTCGCTCGAGCAGCTCGACGGCACGCGCCTGAACCTCCGCACTGACCGGCTCGAGCGCCTGCGCGGCGCGCTCGAAGCGCGCGGTCCAGTCCGCGACGTCCTCGGCGTCGATCACCCCGAGCTCCACGAACGCGTCGAGAACGCCAAGCCAGTGGGCGAGCACGTCGCGGTGAATGCCGGGATGGGTGCGCGCGAGCGATCGCCCGAGCCTCTTGACGGCGAGTGCGTGCGGCTCGGCGCTCACCGACGCGCTCCGTAATTCTGGAGCGGCATCACGAAGCGCTCGCTGCGGATCGCTACGACGAGCTCGCGCGCCCGGGTGGGCACCGGCGTGGCGAAGTCCGCGGTCCACGAGACGGCCGCGAAGGAGTGCCCCTCCAAGGTGTGAAAGTGGAGATATGGCGTGGCGAGGTCGTCTGAGAGCGAGACGTGACGGCGTCGGTCATCCGTGCGGCGAGCAGCGTCCCGCCCAGGTCCTCCAGCGCGTGAGCCTCCCGCCTCGTGCCAGCGCAGCACCACGCCGTCGGTGTAGAGCTCCGCCGTCGTGATCTGAACCTGACCAGGCCGAGTCGGCGGACCGGGGACGACGGCAACCAGCTCGCTCAGCATGAAGCGCTTCTGGCGCCGCTCGCGCTCCAGGTGCCAATCGCGCCCGTCGTCTGCCTCGACCAAGCGCCGCCGCCATTCGGCGAGCTCACCACCGCACAGCACGCGGCAAGCCTCGCAGGCCGAGTGGAGCTGCTCGAAGCGATCGATCGCCTCCCGGTGACGTGGATCAGACGGCGGCGGGTGCTCGAAGAACTCGGGAGGCATTCGCGGCAGATCGGGGCCCTCGCGCACCGCCTCGAGGCGAAGCTCGAGCAGCGCTCGCGCTCGGTCGGCCAGACGCTCGTCGAAGACGGTGGGCTCGTCGCCTGCTCGCTCTGCGATCGCCCGCTCGAGGCGCTCTCTGAACGGAGCCGTCTGCGCATCGGTCAGGGCGCCGAGCCGCCATCCTTTGCTCACGGTTCAAGGAGACTCGCTTCCTACCGGTCGCGCGAGAAACCCAGATCGCGCGAGGAGGAGCGCTCGCGCCACGGCCGTACACGGCTACCCCCGCTCGTCGTGAGGGGGGACCCTCCGGTCCTTGCAGCAGCTATGCCGGTCGGACTCTCTCGAGCGGCACTGCGATGAGGACACCCCCGGAGTGCTCGCGCTCGGAACGCCTGGCGAAGACGCGCATCAGCCCGGCTGGTCGACGGGCCCGATCGCACATCCGGCGGTCGGCGATCTCGTTGCGATGAGTTTGCGCGAGTGCCAGAGTCACAGTGGTATGAGCAATCCCACGCACGCATCCACCACCATCTCGAACATCGGCGTCGCGATGTTCACGATCGCCGATCAGGACGCGGCGATCGCCTACTACACCCAGACGCTCGGCTGGGAGCTGCGCGCCGACGTTCCGTTCGGCGACGAGGGCGGCAACCGCTGGGTCGAGGTCGCCCCGCCGGGCTCGACGGCCCGCCTGGCGCTCAACCCTCCGATGGGCGACTGGGCGCCCGGCGGCAGCGCGATCGGAGTCGAGACGCCCGACGTCGAGGCGGAGTACGCGCGCGTCCAGGCAATCGACGGCGTCAAGACCGGCGAGATGATGGGCGGCGACGGCCCGGTGCCGCGGATGTTCTCCATCGAGGATCCCGACGCCAACCACATCTGGGTCGTGGAGTCCGCCTGACGGCCGCCTTCACACCAGACGGGATTGCCGGGCAGGTTCTGAAGGGGCTCGGCGTGTCGGAAGCCGTCCGCTGACGTTCGAAACATCATCGAAAGCTAGGGCTGCGACCGGCCCCAGCGTGTAGCCACGGCAGCCAAGGCCGGGGTGCGGTCGCCGCTTGCTCCACACCAGCTGCGTCATGCGCACGCCGCCGAGATCGCGCGAGAGGGCGTGCCGCTGAACGTCGTATCTGCACGAGCCCGCGGCGGCTTTCCCAGCTCCTCGCGAGGCAGCGCTCCGCAGCCGGCGAGCGTACGCTCAGCGCGGCAGATGCTCGTCGAAGCGCTCGCGGCCGTCATCGGGAATCGGCTCCCAGGGAATCGGCTCCCACTCGGCGGCGTAGGCGACGTGTACGCGCACGGTCGGGCGCACCCTATATCGCGGCACGTGCCGCGCCTCACCCGCAGGAACACCCCGGTTCCCCGACATCTGGAAGGATTCGCCAGATGAACGCGGAGGCCGGGCTCACGCGGGTGATCCACGAGGTGCGCGAGCTCGACCTGGGCGAGCGCACGAGCTACTCCGCGGGGCGCCTGACCGTCGGCGACGAGAGCGTGCGCGACCTCCTGCGTGGCCCCGCGCTCGCCGAGGTCCGGCTGGCGTGCGCCGCGCCGGGCGACTCCGTGCGGATCGTCGGCGCGCTGGACGCCATCCAGCCCTGCTCCAAGGGGCCCGGCGGGGGCGGCGTGTTCCCCGGGCTGCTGGGTCCCGCGCTGCCCGCGGGGCGCGGTGAGACCCACGTGCTGCGCGGCACCGCCGTGCTGGCCGCCGGCTACCTTCCGCGCGCCCAGGAGGCGGTCATCGACATGTCGGGGCCGGCGGCGCCGCTGTCGCCGCTGAGCGCGACCCACAACCTCGTCGTCGACTTCACGCCCGCCGACGACGCGGCCTGGGATGACGTCGAGGCGGCGCTGCGGCGCGGGCTCGTGCGGGTGGCGGCCCACCTCGCCGAAGCGGCGCTGGACGCCGCGCCCGACGCCGTGGAGGAGCTGCCCGAGCCCGGATCGACCTCGAGCGACAGACCGCGCGTGGGGGTCGTCCTCAACCTCCAGACCCAGGGCAAGTTCAAGGACGTCTTCGTCTACGGGCGCAGCCTGTCCGGCGGCCTGCCGACCGTCATCGCCCCCGGCGAGCTCGACGACGGGGTGGTGGTCAGCGGCCAGTACGGCCACCCCGCACTGAAGAACCCGACCTACCTGCAGCAGACGCATCCGGTGGTCGCCGCCCTGCGCGGCTGCGACGAGCTGGAGCTGGCAGCGCTCGTGCTGTGCCCCGAGCCCGTCGACCAGGCGAACAAGGAGCTCGTCTCGGCGCACGCCGCGCGGCTGTGCGCGGGGCTGGGGCTCGACGCGGCGATCGTGACCAAGGAGGGCGGCGGCAACGCCGACGCCGACGTGTCGCTCAAGCTCGACCGCCTCGAGGAGGAGGGGATCACGGCGGTGGGGATCCTCGCGGAGATGGCGGGGCGCGACGGGACGGGGCCGCCGCTGGTGGTCCCGCCGACCAAGGCCACGGCCCTCGTCAGCACCGGGAACTACGATGAGCGTATGACGCTGCCCGCCGTCGAACAGGCCCTGGGCCGCGAGCGCATCGCCCTGCTCGACCAGGCCTCCACCGACGAGGTCGAGCTGCCCGTGGCCGCGATCTACTGCGCGCAGAGCACGCTGGGCTGGGGTCGGCTCACGTGCGCGGAGACCGGCTGATGCGCATCGTCCACTACGTCAACCAGTTCTTCGCCGGCATCGGCGGCGAGGACGCGGCGGGCACCGGACCAGAGCTGCGCGACGGCGCCCTGGGACCCGGGCGGCGCTTGGCCGCGGTGCTCGGCGACGAGCACGAGATCGTCGCCACCGCCGTCTGCGGCGACGACTACGCCGCCTCGCACCCCGAGTTCGCCGCCGAGCTCGTCGCGAGCGCGCGCGACCGCGGGGCCGAACTGGTGGTGGCCGGCCCGGCCTTCACCAGCGGTCGCTACGGCATGGCCTGCGCGCGGATCGCGGTGGCGGCGAGCGAGGCGGGGCTGCCCGCCCTGGCCGCCATGCATCCCGAGAATCCCGGCCTGGGCGAGGCCGCCGGCACGGCGGTCGTCGAGAGCGGCGCGACCTCGCGCCAGATGCGTGACTCGCTCGACCGCCTCGCCGCGGCGACGCGCAAGGTGGCCGCGGGGGAGCAGCTCACCGCGGAGGACGGGCGCATCGGCCCGGTCGCGCGCACCAACCGCCTGGCGGACCGCAGCGCGGCCGAGCGCGCGGTCGCCCTCGTGCTCACGCGGCTCGGCGGTGACCGGGACGCCACCGAGATCCCCCTCCCCGACTTCGACCGCGTGACGCCGGCCGCGCCCGTCGCCGACATCACCGAGGCGGTGGTCGCGTTGGTGACGGAGGGCGGCTTCGTGCCCGCCGGCAACCCCGACCGGCTGGAGTCCGCGCGCGCGTCGAAGTGGGTGCGCTACTCGCTCGACGGCCTCGACTCGGCCGAGAGCGGCACGTTCGAGTCCGTGCACGGCGGCTTCTCCACCCAGTGGGCCAACGCCGATCCCAACCGCATCCTCCCGCTCGACGTCGCCCGCGAGCTGGAGCGCGAGGGCGCGATCGGAGGCCTGCACGGCGAGTTCCTGGCGACGACCGGCAACGGCACCACGGTCGCCGACGCGCGCCGCTTCGGGATGGAGTGGGCCGCCGAGCTGCGCCAGCAGAACATCCAGGCGGCGATCCTCACCGCCACCTGAGGAACCGGCACGCGTTGCGGGTCAACGCTGAGCAAAGAGCTGGAACGCGCCGGGATCCCCACCGCGCTGCTGTGCAACCTCGTCTCGATCGCGAGGCGCGTCGGCGCGCCGCGCATCGTGCCCACGCGCGGCATCCCCTTCCCGGCGGGAGACCCGGAGCTCGGGCCCGAGCAGGAGCGCGCCTGGCGCCGGCAACTGCTCGAACGGGCGCTCCGCGCCGTCGCCACGCCGGTCAGCGAGCCGACCGTCTTCGACGGCGATCGGGTTCAATAGGCACCACATGCCCATACCTGTGATCTCGGCCACGAGTGCGGTCCTCGCCCACGTCCCCGGGCTCGCCCGTCACGGCTCCAAGCCGTCGCGCGAGCTCGCGCGCGACCCGGAGGTCGAGGCGGCGTTCCTGGGGTCCCTGCGCACCTTCGAGCAGGCGGTGGCCTACGCGCCCCACCAGGCGTTCCTCGGCGCCCTCCACCCGCGGGAGCTGCCCGAGCGACCGTGGGTCGACGCAGCCCCCAACGGCGAGGGCCGCTTCGCGGGCGTCGGTGAGCTCATGTCCGAAGACGAGTTCCTCGGCCTGCTGGCGGCGGTCGACGAGTTCGACCTGGTCAAGCTCGGTGCGCAGGAGGCCGGCGTGATCGCCGAGCGGCTCGCCCGCCATCCGCTCGCCGAGCACCTCGACCTCGAGCGCGTGGCCGCCGCGGCCGGCGACGCCGAAGCGGTGGCGGCCGAGCCGGGGGCGCTGGGCCTGCACCTCGGCGCCGATCACCTGGCCGGGGCCTTCCGTCGCGGCCACGAGAGCGACGCCGCCCTGACCGCGGACGTGCTGCTCGAGAACCTCGCGGGGAAGGCGAGCGCCACGCTGGCGCTCCTGCGCCTCCTCGCCGACAACGGCATCGACCCCGCCTCGATCGACTACGTCATCGGCGCCGGCGAGGAGGCGATCGGGGACCGCTACCAGCGCGGTGGGGGCAACCTCGCCAAGTCGGTCGCGGCGGCGGCGGGCTGCAGCGACGCCTCCGGCTGTGACGTCAAGAACTTCTGCGCCGCCCCGCTCCCGGCGCTGGTGATCGCGAGCAGCCTCGTCGCCGCCGGGGTCTTCCAGCGCGTCGCGGTGGTCGCGGGCGGCTCGCTCCCGAAGCTGGGGATGAAGTTCCAGGGCCACCTCAAGCACGGCCTCCCGGTGCTTGAGGACGTGCTCGGCGCCTGTGCGCTGATCGTGGAGGCCGACGACGGCCGCTCGCCGCGCGTACGACTGGACTCCGTGGGCCGGCATACGGTCGCCGCCGGGTCGTCGACCCCGAAGATCATGGAGGCCCTCGCGGTCGCTCCCCTCGAACGTCTCGGCCTCGGGATGCTCGACGTCGACGACTACGCCACCGAGCTGCACAATCCCGAGATCACCGAGCCCCAGGGCTCGGGTGACGTGCCCAAGCGCAACTACAAGACGCTCGCCGCGCTCGCCGTGCGCCGCGGCGAGCTGGGCCGGGAGGACATGAGCGATTTCTCCGAAAGACACGGGATGCCCGGCTTCGCTCCCACGCAGGGCCACATCGCCTCGGCGCTGTGTTACGTTCCGCACGCGCGGGCCCGGCTGGTGGACGGGGGTGCGCGGCGGGTGCAGCTGATCGCCAAGGGCAGCCTGTTCCTCGGGCGGATGTCCGAGCAGTCCGACGGCATGAGCGTGCTGCTCGAGTCCAACGACCAAGCGGGAGGATGAACGGATGGGAGCGGTGAGCGAGGCGACACGCGAGAACTTCGACGCCCTTGTCGAGAGCGGTACCACGCTCGTCGACGTCTGGGGCCCGGACTGCCGGCCGTGCCTGGCGCTGAAGCCCCACGTCGAGAAGATCGCTGAGGCACGGGACGACCTGACGGTCGTCATGCTCGAGGCGCCCAAGGCCCGCCGGGTGTGCATCCGCCTGGGCGTGCACGCGCTGCCGACCTTCCTGCTCATGCACGACGGTGATGAGGTGGCGCGGTTGTCGGCTTCGACGATCAGTCCGCCGGAGCTGAAAGACTGGCTCGACAAGAGCCTCGGCGAGATGAGAGAGGAGGTGAGCTAGCACCCTATGTTCGAGAGCAAGCAGGTCATCGTGCTCGGTGAGCGCGACGGGATCGCGGGCCCCGCGATCGCCGCATGCGTCAAGAGCGCAGGCGGAAACGTCGCCTTCGCGTCGACAGAGTGCTTCGTTTGAACTGCCTCGGGGGCCATGGACCTGAATAGCCAGGAAACGATCAAGCGCCTCGCCGACGAGCACGGGAAAGACCAACTGGTGGTCATCCTCGGAGCTCCTGACGCCGAGAGCGCAGAGATCGCCGCCGAGACAGTGGTGCTCGGCGATCCGACCTATGCAGGTGCACTGGCCGAGGCCCAGTTGGGTCTCTCCGTGTATCACGCGCTCGAGGAAGAGTTCCGCAGTCAAGTCGAAGACGACGTCTGGGAAGAGCAGATCGGGATCATGGCCGACGTCCTCGACGCCGAGGAGATCTCCGCGGCGGTCAAGGGCATGCGCGAGAGCCAGTCGTAGCCCCACGGCCTCCGCGTGGGACCCTGTCTCACCTCCGGGTGCCCGCGCTTTCTGCTCTCCGCGGGCGCCCCGTTTTGAGTGTGCCTAGCCTCGCCTGAGTGCGCATCATGATCATCGGCAGCAGTGGCGCCGGCAAGTCGACCCTTGCCCGCGAACTCGGGCGGCGGACGGGACTTCCCGTCGTGCACCTCGACGCTCTCTACTGGCAACCGGGTTGGGTGGAACCGTCCCGGGAGGAGTGGCGCGTGACGCAGCGGGAGGCGCTGGACGGCGAAGACTGGATCGTGGACGGGAACTACGGCGGAACGATGGAGGAGCGCCTGCCGCTCGCGGACCTTGTCGTCCTGCTGGATTACTCGCGTTGGACGTGCCTGTCGGGCGTTTTCGTGCGCTGCTGGCGTTATCGGCGCAGGCCCCGGCCCGACATGGCTCCAAGCTGCCCGGAGCGCCTTGAGCTCTCCTTCCTCAAGTACGTCTGGTCTTACCCGGAGAGGCACCGTCCGCGGGTGCTGGGGAGGGTGGAGCACGAAGGCAAGAGCGACGTGCTGGTCCGGCTTCGCAACCGCCGCCAGGCGCGGGCGTGGTTGGCCGGGCTGGGCTGAGAAGCTGTCTGGCGCGTCGCTCAGCTGAGGAACTCGTCGAACCACGCGAATATCTGCTGCCACATGTCGTGGATGTTGGCGGGGCTCTGGAGGACGTGCCCTTCGCCCCAGTAGCGCACGAACCTCGCGCGTTTGCCTTGGCGGTAGAGGGCGCTGAAGAACTGCTCTCCCTGCTGTAGCGGCACGTAGTCCATGTCGCCCTGGATGATGAGCAGCGGGGTCTGCACGTCCCCGGCCGTGAACAGCGGGCTGTTGCGTACGTAGCGCTCGGGGTCCTGCCACGGCGGGGTGCCCATGCGAAGCTGGCCCCTCTCGGCCAGACTCTGCAGCAGGTACTCGTGCGCGTCGGGCTCGTAGCGAAGGCGCGCGTCGAACTGCCCGTACAGGCTCACGAGGTCGGCGATCCCGGCCAGAGCCACTGCCGCTCGGAAGCGATGCGTCTGGGTGATCAGGGCGTAGGTGCCGTAGCCACCGTAGCTGTGTCCCATGAGCCCTAGCCGGTCGGCGTCGGCGAGTCCCATCTCGATCGCCGCATCGACGGCCGGTTCGACGCCGTTGGCCATGTCGAGGCAGGGATCACTCGGCTCACCTTCCGGGCTCAGAGGCATGCTGGGAGAGAGCACCGCGTAGCCGCGAGCGGCCAGCAGCTGTGGGTTGTGGGCGTGCTCCCCGACGATCGAGAGCATCGTCGGCGGCGTCTGCCCGCGGAAGACGACGCCCGGATAGACCGCGGTGATCAGGGGGTAGGACCTGCCGGGCTCGTGGTCGACCGGCAGGATCAGCCAGCCCGCGAGCTCCTCTCCTGTGGGTCCCCGGTAGTCGACGCGCCTGATCTGGCCTTCCGCGACGTCGCGAAGCCACGTGTTCGCTTCGACGATCGTGCGATGCCGCTCGAACGCCGGCCTGGAGATCCACAACCGCGCGCCCGTGCGAGCGAGCGCGAGGTGCACGGCGGTGTCGTGCTCGGGCGCGAAGTGCAGCAGCCAGGCGCCGTCCGACGGCCAGCGGAGGGAACTCATCGCGCCGGATCGCAGGTCGAGGGTGAATCGGTCGCCGGACGTCTCGTCGTCGACCATCAGCACGAGCTGCGCGATCGTCCGGCGATCGGACTCCCCGGACGTCGGCCAGACGAGCGCCGAGATCTTGCGCTCGAAGCCGCCGGTCAGGTTGGCCCAGCGCCCTTCGCTCACCGACAGCCGCAGGACGCCTTCGGAGCCGAGCCCGACAAACGATCGCCGGCCCTCCTCCGCGAAGAGCATCGTCGGGACCGCGCCGTGGCCGGCGGGCAGCTTGCGTGGCTCGTCGCCGCTTGCGACGAGCCACCAGTCCGCGCGCTCCGGCGTCGACCCCTGCGCCGGCCGGGCGAGCGTGAGGATGGAGTTCTCGCCCGTCCAGACGATCGACATCGGGTCCAGGCTCGGCGCGGTCTCGCGTCGCAGGCGTCCGTCGGCCAGCCGGTAGCGGTAGATCAGCTTCGACGTTCCGGCTGCCGTCTCCACGTGGCCGAGCAGCGCCACCTCGGTGCTGTCGGCAGACCAGCGAAGCGACGGGCCGACCGGCTGCTCGATCTCCGGCACGTCGTCGACGAGCAGTTCTCCGTCCGCGGTGACGATGCCGAGACGGGTGACCTCGCCAGGCACCCGCTCGAGCGTGCCGTCGGCGGTCGGCCTGCGCACGTCGACCTTGCGAAAGAAGGCGACGTGACGCCCGTCGGGAGCGATCCGCAGATCTCGAAACAGGCCTCGCATCACGGTCCGCTCTAGGCGGGTCGCCGCGTTGACGAGCACCAGCGCGCCCTGCGGGCCCTCGTCGAAGGGCTGCGTCGTGCCGCTGTCGAGCGCGCTGGCGGTGGGCTCCAGTCCCGCCCACGCCTTCGGCCACTCGCGCATGGCGATCTGCGCCGCTCGTATCTCGATGTCCATGCGGGCCGGGCGCTCACCCTCGGGCAGGGTGGCCAGCAGGATCTCGTTGTTGGACACCCACAGCATCGGCGAGGAGTGCGTCCTGAGGTCCACCGCGCGTGCGCACAGCCGATGCAGCTCTCGCGAGCCGATGTCACAGACCCACGCGCAGACGTTCCCGCCTCGCGTCGACAGCAGGGCGAGTCGCTTCGCGTCAGGCGACCAGCTGGGCGCCCAATGACCCGAGCCGTCATCAGCACCACGCGTCAGGTTCTGCGGGGCACCGCCCGCGGCGTCGACGATCCAGACGTCGCCCCGGTCGCCGCCCCACAGCAAGTCGTACTTGTGGAACGTCGCCGTACGGCGAGGACGCGTGCGCACGTACGCGAGCCGGCGGCCGTCGGGCGAGAGCGCCGCCGCGGACAGCCCCTCGAGACCCGACAGGTCGTGTGGCGTCAGCGGGCGCTGGGCCACCGGATCAGCGCCTCCGCGGGAGTCATCGAGCGAGACGGTACCGTCGCGATCGCGGACTTTCCTCGGGTTTCGGCGGCTTCAGTCCGGGCGCTCCGTGTAGGCGGCGGCCTGGAGGCCGAACAGCTCCGCGTAGAGGCCGTCGCTCGCGATGAGCTCGTCGTGCGTTCCGACCTCGACCACGGCGCCGTCGCGCAGGACGTAGATGCGGTCGGCCATGCGCACACTGGAGAACCGATGTGAGATCAGCAGGACCGCTCGGTCGTGGAAGAGGCCGCGCATGGTCTTGAACAGCTCGTGCTCGGAGCGCGCGTCCAGCGAAGCGGTCGGCTCGTCCATGATCACGAGCGGCGCGTCGCGGAAGAACACGCGGGCGAGCGCCACGCGTTGCCACTGCCCGATCGAGAGCTGGTGACCGTTGATGAACCTGCGGCCCAGCCGCGTCTCATAGCCGTCGGGAAGCGAGGTGAGGAAGTCGGCGGCCCCCGCGCGACGCGCGGCCTCCGCGATCGCCGCCGCGTCGTCCATAGCACCGACGTCGCCGAATCCGATGTTTTCGCGGGCAGACAGGTCGTAGCGCACGAAGTCCTGGAAGACCACTGCGATCCGAGCACGCAGGTCGTCTGGATCGCACGTCCGCAGGTCGCGGCCGTCCCAGGTGATCGTGCCGCTCTCGGGGTCGTACAGGCGGCACAGAAGCTTGGCGAGGGTCGTCTTCCCGGCGCCGTTCTCGCCCACGACGGCGACCGTCTCGCCGAGCCGGATCTCGATCGACACCCCGCGCAGGACGGGCGCGGCGCCGTCGCGATAGCGAAAGGTGAGGTCATCGGCACGGAGTGTCGTGAGCGTCGCCGGCATCGCTGCGGGCGAGTCTGGGGTGAGCTGCCGGGACTCGACGGCGACGAAGGACCAGAGGTCCTCGATGAACAGTGCGTTCTCGTGCAACAGCCCGACCGCCCCCGTCAGCACATTCATCCGCGGCAGCATGAGCAGCAGCGCGCCCGCCGCCGCGACCGTCTCGGCGAGCGAGATCCGCTGCGAGAAATGCAGCCAGAGGATGAAGACAACGCCCCCGGCGATGACGGCCGAGCTGGCCAGCGTGGCCAGCACGTCGCGCCGCAGGCGCCCCCGGATGAGCTGCCGCAGGTCGGCCATCTCCTCGTCGAACAGCTGCCGGCGGTGCTTGAGCAGATACGGCCCGAGAGCAAACGCGCGAATCTCCTTGCCCGAGTCCAGCTGCGAAAGCAGTCCCTGCAGATAGCCGATCAGGCGGCGCTTGGGAGTGCGCCGGACCGCGTAGAGATAGTAGGCGCGGCCCCCGGCCACGCTGGCCCACGAGAGCGGCAACATGACCGCCAGGAGCCCCGCGACCAACGCCGGGTGAACGGCGAGCAGCAGGCCGGCCAGACCGACCACCGCGACCGTCGAGCTGACGATCCGCGCCATGTCCGCGACCATGTTCGCGGGACGGAACGCGGCCTCGTTCTGCGCACGGTTCAGCCGGTTGTGAAACGCCGGCGTCTCCAGCGCCTCGAGATCGATGGCCGCGGCCTTCTCGGCCAGCATCTCCTGCGCCGCCTGGCCGGCGAGCTCAGGCAGCAGCCGCTGCCGGTGCCTGGCCGTGGTCGCGACGATCTGCCCCGCGGTCATCGCAGCAAGTGCGAGTGTCAGCGCCGGCAGCGCGTCTTGCATGCCGCCGCTCGAGCGGCTGGCGTCAAAGATCGAGTCCAGTGCCCACTTGGCGGCAAGGACCTGGGCGGGAAGCGCCAGGCCGGACAGCGTCTGCAGCACGAGGAGGTTGATCGTCTCCGACGGGCTCGCGCGCCACACGAGCCGCAGCGACGCGCGCAGCAGCTCGAGCAGCCGCCGCGGACCGAGCCGGGCATCCTCACGCTCCCAAGGGTTCACCTCCTCCCAGCGCCGATCTATCGGCCGCCCACCCTGGTCTTTGCCTCGCTGGCTCAATCGACCTCGTCCGCTGAAACGCCGGACAGCAACCATGCCGAAGCTAGGCGACGAGCGCCGCAGCGAGGTCAGCCGGTTCCACAGCTCCTTCGGTGAGTTCGAGCCCCCGCTCGAGCACTGCTTTCAATTCCACGCCGAGAACGGAGGCCGTCTTCGCACCCGCCGTGGTCCACCGCTCTCGCGCGTGCCCAGGTCTCGCCACCGGCGCGTTGTCCGCGCGGGTGAGTAGCGAAGCCGTCATCACCAGCTCCAGGGCGGCAGGAGAAAAGCGCGCAGACGAGAACTCAGCCATCCCGGAGAAGCGTGCCGCGCGGGACCGCGGCCGTCAAACGACCCTTTCTGGCGGGGGGGGGGGCTGATTCCCAGGGAAGAGTAGGCCGGCCACCCGGATGTTCTCTCGACATCGGTCACGGGCCACCGAAGCTGCCTTGCGGGTAGCCTGCGCCGGTGCGACTGCGCCAGCGAGGCAAGCACGCGCCCGGGCCGCCCAAGCCCGCCGAGCCCAGGTCGGCGGTGGACCTGTGGGACCACCAGGAGGTCCCGCTCAGCGCGCGCCGCCTCGTCGAGCTCATCCGCCCCGCGGTCAAGCTCGTCTGGATCGCGAGCCCGCGCGAGACGATCTACCTCGTCGTCTCGCAGACGATCACGGGTCTCGTGCTGCCGGCTCAGGTGCTGGCCGGAAAATGGGCTTTGGATTCGATCCTCCAGGCAAGTCGCACCGGCGGCGGCCTGGAGGACGCGCTTCCCGCCGTCGTCATCGCGCTGACGGCGATGACGGCGGGTCAGTGCCTGGCGACGAGCTCGCGCCACCGGTCGCGGCTGCTGCCTGAGCTTGTGGGCAGGGCCTCACAGGAGATGCTCGCCAAGAAGGCGACGACGCTCGACCTGCAGGCGCTCGAGACGCCTGCATTTCACGACCGTCTCGTCCGCGCGCAGCACGACGCCGCGTTTCGCCCGGCGAACATGGTCACCGACATGGCGCGCATCGTCAGCTCGTCGGTGGCCGTGCTGGGGCTCGCGGTATTGCTGTTCACGGTGCACCCGCTGCTCCTCCTGGGGCTGCTGGTGACGATGCTGCCGCTGGCGTGGTCGAACATGACGGGCGGCCGCGACTACTACCGCAACGCCGTCAGACGGACGCCGCGGCGACGCATCATCCAGTACCTGCAGTATCTGCTGACGATGCTCGACTCCGCCAAGGAGACGCGCGCGTTCGGACTCGGGCCGTACCTGCTGGCGCGCCACGGCGAGCTGTACGATGAGGAGCTCGACGAGTTCCGCAGGGTCGTCGGCCAACGCCAGCGGCGCGAGGTTTTTGCCACGCTCGCAGGCTCGATCGTCAACGCAGCCGGCGTCGTGTTCATCTTGTGGCTGCACTTCTCGCAGCGCATCTCGCTTCCCGAGGCGATCGCCGCTTCCGGCGCGCTGCTGCTGCTGCTGCCGCGGATCGGGAACCTCGTCACCGCGATCGGGCTCATGCACGAGAACGCGCTGTTCGTCGAGGACCTGTGGTCGTTTCTCGCAGTCGAGCCGAAGCAGAGCGCGCCGATCTCGACCGAGCCGGTGCCGTCGACGTTTCAGACCCTGCGCGTCGAGGATCTGAGCTTCAGCTATCCCAACCGGCCCGAGCCGGTGCTCGACCACGTGTCACTGGAGATCAACCTCGGCGAGACGGTCGCGGTGGTGGGGGAGAACGGTGCCGGCAAGACGACGCTCGCCAAGCTCCTCTGTCGCCTGTATGACCCCGACGGCGGAACGATCAGCTGGGAGGGCCGCGACATCGCGACGTGCGACCCCGACGAGCTGCGCGCGCGGATCGCGGTGATCTTTCAGGACTTCGTGCGCTATGAACTGTCTGCCAAGGACAACATCGGTTTCGGCGACCTCGCCTCGCTCGACGACCTCGACGCCGTCGTCGAGGCCGCCCGCCACGCGGGCGCCGACGAGTTCATCGACGATCTGCCCGAGGGCTACGACACACGCTTGGGCCGGCGCTTCCACAAGGGCCATGACCTGTCGATCGGCCAGTGGCAGCGCCTCGCGCTGGCGCGCGCGTTCTTCCGCGACGCGCCACTGGTGATCATGGACGAGCCGACCGCCTCGCTGGATGCACGCGCCGAGAGTGAGCTGTTCCACACGATGGGCGAGCTGTTTGACGACCGCGCCGTGCTGCTGATCTCCCATCGCTTCTCGAGCGTGCGGATGGCCGACCGCATCTACGTGCTGCAGGACGGGAAGATCGCCGAGAGCGGCACGCACGACGGCCTGATGGCGTCCGGCGGGCTGTACTCCGAGCTGTTCAGCCTGCAGGCGTCGGCGTACCTGGAGCGCCGGCAGGCCGCGGAGTGAGCGCCCATCGCTTGAGCCGCACGTGCTCGGCGCAGAGAGAGCCAGCGGAGCCGCGCCAACGCTTCGGTTCCCAGCCGAGCTTCAGGCAAAAATCGGGGCAAAAGGCACCGTGACGTGCACGGGCATTTCCCCGCGCGGCGGAGCTATCGGCGTGGTCGCGCCATACGGACACCACCGGCCCGCGTCCGGTACAGGGACAACGGCAGCACTCTCATGCTCGCGAGCCGGCACGTGATCATGCTGTCGCATGTCGACGCCACCGAGCCGGCCCGGCGACGACTTGGGGTGACGCAGCAGAGTCGCGCCGTTCAGGCCCGAGACTCCCCTGAGCGCAAGATGTTCGCTCCCTCGGCCAGCCAGGTGCGTGCGCGGTCCACGTTGGGCCCGCTGGGCGCAAGCCGGACGGTGTCGAGTTGGAGCTCGGTCATGGCGCGCAGCGCGCGCCGCGGATCGAGGTTGGTCAGTGCCTCCTCGATTCGCTCGGTGAGCCGGTCGGGCTTGACCGAGAGCGGCGCGACGCGCTCGGCCAGGCGCTTTGTCGTCGGCTGCCAGAGGCGATTGAGCGCGAAGACGATCGCGAGGACCCGAACGGCGCCGTCGACAATCCACTCCAGGAGGGCCAGCCGGTCCCCCGGGCGAATGAGGGTCAACAGCCCCGCGGGCGTGAAGCCGCCCCAGGGAAGCGCCGCGTTCTCGATTTGCGCGGCCGCCAGCTCCGGCGGGTAGGCGCGCAGCCGGACCTGCCACGCCGCGAGCCGGCCCCGTGTCCGCAGGGAGACGCCGTGCGTGAGCGCGTCGGCCGTCGAGTGCATCGCGCCCGCGAGCAGAGCATCGATCTGCTCTTCGGCGTGGCCGCGCGACCACCAGATGAGCTCGAGCGGCACTCCCTCGCGGTAGCCGGAGACGCGCCGCGTCGGCCCGCCCTGCGCACCCCACGTGTCGAGCTCGTCGAGGCCGGCCGCGCGAGCGAGCCGGAAGCAGTCCTCGAGCGCGAGCGGCTCGCGGGTGACCACGAGCATCTCGATGTCTGACACCTCGTCGGCCATGCCGCGCGAGACGCTGCCGGTGAGCACAATCTCTTCCGCGAGCTCGGCCGGCAGGGCGTCCGCCACCCGCTGCCCAAGCGTCCTCAGATTCTCGCTGCGCGTCATCGCCATGCCCACCCGATCATGCCGTAGGGCTCTGTACGCCGGGCGTGATCTGTCCCGGTCGCGGATCTGCCCACGGTCGACCGCGTGCGCTTGTTGGGACGTCCAGCGAACCTCATCGTTCAGACGCACGAAGGCGCTCCGCCGCCCGTCCGATGAGAACGCCGGCTGTTGCGCCGGGTTAGCTTCGGCAGCGCTCGCGACGGCAACTTCGAGCTGTACTCGACGAACGCCGGCGGACCACCGGCGACGCGACTGACGAGCGCCGCCGCCGCGGAAGTCGACCCATTCAGCAAGATTTGCGCCTGCGAGTGACAACCTCCCGCCGCACAGCGCGCGGCGTCTGGCCGTACTCGGCTCGGAACAGACGGCTGAAGTGCGCAGGGCTCGCGATGCCCACCTCAGCGGCGATGTCTGCGATCTTGCGGTGGCGTTGCGTGGGATCGGCGAGCAGCGTGTGCGCGCGGCGAAGGCGCGCCGTGCGGATGGCTGCGGCGACCCCTTCGCCGTCGGCGAACGACGCATACAGCGCACGCCGCGAGATGCTCATCGCTCGCGCGACCACGTCTGGACTGAGGTGCTGATCGCCGAGATTGGCGGCGATGAACCGCTGCGCCCGCAGCCTGCGTGCAGGCGCGAACTCGACGCCGTCGGCGGGCCCCCCTCCAAGGTGCGCAGCAGCAATGCCGCCACCGACAGCCACGTCGCCTCGAGATCGCTCCGATTGGGCGCGGCTGCGTCGACGCAACGCGCAACAGCGCCGAGCTTGGCCGACCGACCCCAGCAGCGTCGGCGCCACGAGCGAGTCGAAGATCACCGCCCTCGCTGGCACGGGCTGCTCGACGATGCGATCGATCGTGGCCTCCGCGAGGGGCAACGCCGCACGGGGTACGTTGACCGCGATCGTGTGCATGCCCTCGGGCGCCCGCCAGCCTCCGTCCGTCGCTGAGATCAGCATCGGGCAGCCGTCGAGCAGCGCGACGCTGCGGCCATTCCCCACATCACCGGACGGTGGAACGTCTACCCCGGACAGATCGCGGTCTCGGCGCTTTGCGTCGCGGTCTCCCGGCTCGGGCACTTCGTCCCCGGCCTGATGCTCGGCATCTCCGGCGACTTCGAGCCGAGTCGCGAGATCACGCTGGAGCACCGCGGGCGCCGGGTCGCCCACAGGGTGCTGATCCTGATGGTCCTCGGTCTGAGCGCCTGGGTCGCGTCGATCCCCGTCAGCGACGCGGCCGCCGAGCCCGGCGCGGGCTTCTGGCTGCTCACGCTCGACGCGACGCTGTCGGTCGTGGCGGTCGCGGGGATCGAGACGCTCGTGTTCACGCTCGCCCCGTTCGCGTTCCTCGACGGCTATGAGCTGTACCGGTGGAATCGGCGACTGTGGGCCGCAGTCTGGGGGACGGGCGTCCTCTGGTTCTCCCTGGTCGTGCTCAACCCCGCCTTGAGTCACTACGAGGGCGAGGCGCGCGCCTCAGCCACGTGGCTCGCGAGCCTGCTGGCGCTCGAGCTGGTCATCGCCTTCGGCCTCTGGGGGTTCTTCGTAGTCCGTGGGCGACGACGAGCGAAACCGGCTGCGGCCTGAAGCGCCGATCACAACGCCTCTCGGATCGGGCCGACGCCCTCGCACGCTGTGGAGTCCGTGAGCGCCGGCCAGGGGTTCGCGGCCGAGCGCGTCCGGACGGGCGTCGCCGCGCACGGCGTGCGCGCGTTGTGGCGCCGCAGCGCACGATGCTGCCCGCCGGCGAGCGCCGAAGACCTCAGTAAAGCGCGAGGCTAAGCCGCCCGCGAGCGCTGCAAGACGCCCGAGGCCGTGTGGGCGCACCGGCGCCAGACGGCCGACGCCGGCCGCCACGACCAATCTAACGGCTCTCGACCGTCGGTCGGCCCGCTCACCCCGCTTGGCCCTCGCGGTCCCAACGGCCTGGACCATCGTGCCTCTCAATGAACTGATCCCGACCGAAACCGGCTTCCTGGACAGGCCCTTGGGCTCAGACCCCGATCACGATGTGGACCATGGTGTCCAGCGAACGTGCAGCTGTGGCGGCTTGCGAAAGACGAGCCCGCGCGGCGCGCTTGGCCTGGCCGGATCCAGCCGGAGAGCTGGCAGGCGGTGCAGCAGTTGCTCTAGGGCGGTGTGGGCTTCCAGGCGCGCTAGGTGCATCGCGATGCATGCGTGCGGTCCGTGCGCGAAGGAAAGGTGCCGGCGGGCGTTGTTGCGCGCCACGTCGAAGCGATCGGGGTCCGCGAACATCTCGGGGTCGCGGTTGGCACCGGCGATCGAGACGCGCACCAGTTCGCCGCAGCGGATCGGGGCGCCGGCGAGCTCGACGTCGGCGGTCGCGTAGCGGTCGACGATTGCCGCGGCCGGCTCGAGGCGCAGCGACTCCTCGATCGCATTTGCCAGCACGCTGGGAGTTGCTCTGACGCGCGCGAGTTCGTCGGGATGGCAAAGCAGGTGCCAGACGGCGTTGGCGATCATGCCCTCGGTCGTCTCGATGCCGCCGAACAGCAGCACGGCCGCGTTTGAGATGACGTGTTCGCGCTCCAGACCGCGCGCGTCGCTGGCGGCGGTCGCCAGCAGCGAGGCGGCAGGCTCGCGCTCGAGCGCGGGGCCGATCGCGGCCGACAGCGCCGCGTAGGCGTCGCGTCCCTGCGCACTCAACGGCCGCCCGGCGGTGAGGTCGGTCACCGCCGCCACGATCCGCTCATACCAGCCGAGGACCGCGTCGGCGTCGGCGTCCTGGATGCCTAGCGTACGCGTGACGACGGCGACCGCTAAGGGCCCCGCCAGACTTCGCCGCAGCTCTGCGCAGCCGGCGGGCTGCATCTCGTCGATCAGTTGCTCGGTCTCCTCTCTGACCAGCTGCGTCAAGCGGGCGTGCACTGCGCCGCGGCGAAACGCCTCGGCGAACGGGTCGCGATGGCGGCGGTGCTCCTCGCCGTCGCGCGTAAGCATGCTCGGGCCGACCACCTGGCCGGTCGAAAAGCGCGAGTCGTCGACCGTGAACGTCTGCGGATCGCGCATCACCTGCATCGCGAGGTCACGGCGCGTGACAAGCCAGCCCTCCAACGCCGACACCCAGGACACCGGCTCGCGCTCTCGCAGCCGCGCGAGCAGCGCGTGCGGGTCTGCCTCGAGCTGCTCCAAGGTCGCGGTGGCGCCGACCGAGAACCGCCCGGTCGGGTGCCTTCGCGCATCCATCGCATGACCATACGGGCCGCCGTACCGCTCGGACACCCTCCCGCGCCGCACACCGCCGCCGCCGCCAGAACTGCGGCCTGAGACCATGGGCCGACACCGGTGTGGCTCCGGGCGCTCGCACAGGGACATCGGCTCATCCGCCCGAACCTGCTCGGCCGACCGAGGAATCGGTCACCGGCAAACCCCGGCGCTTGAGTTGCGTCTCAAGGCCCGGTCGTGAACGAGAACGCGGCCCGGGTCGACTGGGCGCGGGTCGGGGGTGCGCATCCCGCGACGGCTTCTCGGCCCCCGAGCGGTCCGCTTCGCGGTCGACCGGGCGCTGGGCGACCCCGAGCGCGCCGCCCGCGCGACCGAGCTCGCCGCCTGGGCGGCGCAGCACCCCGCGGGGAACGAGCCGCCGAGCTGCTCGAGGCGTTCGTCGCCGCGCGCTGAGACACCGGCAGCGCGGCTCAGGGCCGCCGCGGCACGCACGTCCAGAAGCGGCGGGTCTGCGCGAGAACGCTCCCGTCCGAGAGCACCACGCGCACCTGCACCGCGAACGTGCCCCTCGGCAGCGAGCGCAGGTCGACCGTCGCGCGGCGCCGTGCCCCGGCGGAGACCGCGACGCGGCGCCCGTTGACCCGGACGCTCGCGGAGGTGATCCGTGTACCCCTACGCGCCCGCGGCAGCCGGATCGCGGACCGCTGGGCCCCGAGGGCCCGGTCGGACTGGTGGCGGCGCTGTCGACCTCGGCTCCCTTCGTGACGTCGATCCTGACGCCCAGGGAGCTCGCCGCCCACGCAGCTGCGGCTCCCGGGGCTCGTCGCCCCCGGATCCGGGTTGGCGGCCTCGGGGAGGTAGTCCCAGGCCGTCGTGCTGCCCGAACCGAACTCGCGGCCCTCGGTGACGATCGCAAAGCGCAGTTTGGTGTTCGGGGCCGGGGTCTGGTCCGGCGTCATGGCCGGGACGGTGACCGCGGCGGCGACCCGCGAAGGTGGCGCCCCGACACGAGCAGGCGTGTGCGTGTGAGATTCATCTCGCTGCTGTCTCGTCGTCGAAGGATCGGCGCGCGCGCGAAGATGGCGGCGCGGTCACGATGCGCTCGATCTCGCCGATCCGCGGCTGTCCGGGGTCGACGCCGTACTCGGCAAGGAGCGGGAGCAGCACCGCGCCGAACGCTTCGAATGCGTCGCTCGACTCCCACAGGTCGAAGACGTGGATCTGGTCATCGACGTGGAAGGAAACGTGTCCGCGGTCAGGTTCTGAACTTCGAAGTAGATGCCGATCGGCATGATGTTGTCCTTTCAGCCGCGAACGGCGGAGACGTCGACGACGAGCCGGACTTGCATCGGGCCGAACGGCAGCGCGCCCTCGACCGCGATCGCGAGCCGTTCGGTGCCGGTGTGGTCGGTGCCGGTCCCGAGCACGCGGCCGTCGAGCTCGACGTCGCTCGCGGTGCCCTTGAGGTGGAGGCGACCAGCGACGCGGACCACGCCGTCCGCCGCAACATCGAAGCGCTCGGTCTCGAAGCGCATCTCCGGCGAGCCGGCGGCGTCGAGGTACTTCGACGAGCGCAGATCCTCGTCGCGCCGGTCGTGGTCGGTGGTCAGACTCGCGACGCGGATCGTCGCCGAGGCACGAGCGCCGTCCGGCGTCACGGTGAGGACGCCGTCGTAGTCGGTGAAGCGGCCCCGCACGGTCGCGAACAGGTGCGCCATGTCGCGGACCTCGAAGCCGACGGTGGAATGGACCGCGTCGATCTGCCACGTGCCGAGCGGCAGTGCGACGGCGGCGGTGTTGTGGTCAGTGGTCGTCATGCCCGGCATCGTCCGGGTCCACCCTGTCTTGACGCTACGGGGACGACCCTGTCCCGGACCCCAGTGTTCGAGCCAGCTCGGCGCGGCCGGCGATGTCGAGCTTGCGGTAGGTGCGCGTGAGGTGCATCTCGACGGTCTTGACCGTGAGAAAGAGGGTCTGGGCGATCTGTGCATTCGAGGCTCCGTTGGCCGCCAGCTCGGCGACGCGGCGCTCGCTCGCCGTGAGACCCTCGACGCCATCGGGCACCTCGCGCCGGATTCGGACGCCGCTCGCGCGCAGCTCGGCGCGAGCCGAATCCGCGAGCCCTTGCGCGCCGCAGGCGACCGCGAGCTCGAACCCCTCGCGCAGCGGCTCGCGGCTGGCAACGCGGTCGCCGCGCCGGCGCAGCGCGCCGCCGAGGGACACGAGCGCGCGCGCGAGCTCCAGGCGCGCGGGTGATGCGCGCAGCAAGTCGACGGCCTCGCCATGAGTCGCGATCGCGGCGTCGCGCTCCTCGACCCGCGCGCGCGCCGCGAGAACCGAGCCGAGAGGCCCGGGCAGGCCCCACCTCTGCGCGATCCCGAGCGCCCGCTGCATCAGCGCGGCCGCTGCCTCGCGCTCGCCCCGTGCGGCGTGCAGGCCGGCCGCGGAGCACATCCATGGGGTCCCGACGATGGCGTCGAGCCCGAAGAACGCCTCTGCCCGGCGCAGCGCTTCAGTCCAATCGGCGAGCGCCTCCTCCAGCCGGCCCTGGCCGATCCGCAGGTCCATGCGCTCGAGCAAGAGGAAGTTCATGTGCGGGTGGTTCGGGATCGCGCGGCCCTCGGGATACGCCGCCGCGAGCTCGCGCTCGGCCTCGTCGAGGCGGCCCTGGTCGACGAGGGTGCCGACGAGGGGGATGATCGAGCCCTCTCCGCCGCCCGCCCAGCCCGACTCGCCGCCGGCGGCGAGCGCCGTGCGCGCGTCGGCCTCTGCCTCGCCCAGGCGTCCGGCGCGGCGGTGGATTGCGGCGCGGGTCGCGTAGGCGATCGCGACGTCGGCGGTCGAGCCGCGTCGCTGGGCGACGACAACATGGGCGTCCAGGACGGCCAGGTCGTCGTCGAGGCGATCGAGGGGCAGCAGGCCGAGGTGCAGCGTCGTTGTCGTGAGCGAGACCGGGCAGTCCTCTGCGAACCGCTGTGCCTGCCGAAACACCCGCGAGACGACGTGGTCGAGTTGCTCGGCCGTGCACCCGCTGAACACGAGCGGCACGATCAGGATGCCGAGCGCCAGCGCCTCCCCGAGCGTGTCGCCGGGAAGCCCTAGCGCCGCGGCGTGGCGTTCGAGCACGTCGCGCGGCGATCCGCTGATCGCCTCGGCGCACCACAATCGCAGACCGAGCTCGTGGTCCAGCGCGGCGACGTCGGCGCGCGCTTGGCGGACCAGCGGGTGCAGCGCGAAGACCTCGCCCATGTCGCCGCCGATCGCGTCGAGCAGCGCGAGAACGATGTGGCCACGCAGCACCGGATCGTCTGAGCCCGAGTAGGCGTCGCGCAGGTTCGCCGCGGCGCTGATCGTCTGACCGAGCGCCGCCTCGGCGCCGGCCAGCTCGAAAAGCAACTCGGGGCGAGTGGCGGGGGCCGGCGGCTCCCCCAGCGCGCGATCGAGCAGCGCCGCAGCGGTGGCCGGCGCCCCGCGAGCGCGCGCACGACGAGCCGCCGCACGCAGGTCGGCCACGACCGCCGGATCGCCGGCCGGCGCCGAGTGCATGAGCTGCAGCGACACGCGCTCGGGCCCGGCGCCGCGCTCGCGTAGCAGTTCCGCGGCACGCGTATGTG